>NZ_JAHKQZ010000014.1:0-155117 GCF_019345585.1 Shewanella sp. NKUCC05_KAH | reverse complement strand
TACCGGCCTGTCACGCCGGGGGTCGCGGGTTCGAGTCCCGTCCGCTCCGCCAACATTAAGAGATAAGCCTCATCGAAAGATGAGGCTTTTTTCGTTATGGCGTTGTGGATAATTCGTGTCAGTGACGCTAATGCTTCGAGCTCGAAGCACATGGTTATCCTCATACTCGGCTATCATGTAGATGAAATCCTTATCAGAATATGAAGCTTTCGCTTCAATGTTAAAAATCAAAACCTACTTTTTGCCGATCTTTATTCCACTTTATCAATATTGTTTCTTTCACGTTCTGAAAACCTCCTGTGCGCGACTTGGCAGTATTGACCTGTGACACTGATCTCGGACAAATTAAACGGTATAATGCTTTATGTCTTTCATGAGTAACGAAAATGAATTGTCGTCTTGGGTGTGGTGCTTGCTGTATTGCGCCTTCAATAAGCAGCGGTATTCCGGGTATGCCAAAGGGTAAGGCAGCGGGTGAGCGTTGTGTGCAATTGAGCGATGCCAATTTATGTTTGATTTTCGGCTCGCCTGATCGTCCTGCGGTTTGTAGTGATTTCGATGCATCTGAAGATGTTTGTGGTCATTCGAACGAAGAGGCGCTTTGGTTGATTACCCAACTCGAATCTCAGACCTCTCATTAAGTTTATCGCTGACAGGTGAAATATGCAGTTAACTCGTTATACCGATTTTGGCGTTCGTACCCTGATGTATTTAGCGGTTCAGCCAGATAGAACAACTTTATTTAGGATTGCTGAAATTACGCAGGTGTTTGATCTGTCACCAAATCATGTCTCTAAGATAGTGCATCATTTAGGCAAGATGGGTTACCTTGAAACCATCCGCGGTAAGATGGGCGGTTTCCGTTTGGGTAAGCCTGCGAGTGAGATTAACCTAGGCCAGTTAGTTCGAGTATTAGAAAACTCACTCGCCCCGATTGATTGCAGCAAACCTTACTGCCGATTTACACCAGCCTGTAAGCTTAAAGGCGTGTTAGCTCAGGCAGTTGAAGCTTATTTGAATGTGCTGGATCAATATACTTTGCTGGATATTGTGAGTAACCGTGATGAGTTAGTCGCCTTGCTGCCAGACTTTTCTATTTCAGTACTGCAACTGGATTAGTACCACTTTTAAGTGCAATACCGATGGGGAGCAAACTCGATGCTGGCACCAGATCAATCCCCTCGGTTTTAAGTCTGTGTAGGTTAGCCTCCAAGAAGCGCATAGTTTCTGGATAGGGATGGGCAATCGCCACCAAGCTACCTTGGGTATGTGCCTGACTTATCATTAAGTTAAATTGTCTCTCGAGTGCATTAGCACTAGTATCATTGTCTAGAAACAGTTGGCGTTTTAGTAAAGGAATGCCTAGCTTATCTGCGTTATCCCCTGCCTTAGTGAATCGTGTTGTCATGCTATCGACAAAATACAGCTGCTCTTGTTTGAGTGTTTCCATGACCCAGAGCATGGGATCGTCCAGTTGAGTCAATAGACTCCCCATGTGGTTATTGGCACCTTTGGCAAAGGGAACGCTGTTAATCGCATCAATAACACTGGTGCGAATTTGTGCCTCAGTCATCGTATTGGTTAACCCCCCCAGCCCTAACGTCTTACCATTAAGCGCCTGCATGGGAAGATGTAGCATAATTTCGTGGCCTTTTTGGTGTCCTGCGTTAGCGAGTTCTTTGCCAAGTGGGGTATGAGGTAATACTGAGAGTGTTACTGTATTGGGCAGTGCCAGCACGGCTTTATCTGTATGACGATAACCTATGTCATCAATAATGAGTGCAAGCTGGGCAGCATAGCTTTGAGAAATGCTTAGGGCCAATAGGGCCAAGGAATAAAGTAAGCGCACAATTTCTTCTTATTCGTCATGGTGCTGTATCCATGCAATGGCAGAGGTCACTTGATGATCTTGGGCCAGTGATGCATGGGCTGATAGGGCGTCGATTATAGCTAAATTACCAACGCCGGAACCAGTTTCGGCGGCAATTTTTATGTCGGGGATGATCCCAATGTTGTGAATGTTTTCACCTCTAGGAGTATTGTACTGGGCAATTGTGAGTTTAATCGCGTTACCATCTTCTAAGATGGGGATCAGGCTTTGTACTGTACCTTTGCCAAAACTGGTCTCACCTAAGAGTTTGGCACGACCATTTTCTTGTAATGCGGCGGCGAGAACTTCGGATGCAGAGGCCGAGCCTTTGTTGATTAACACTAGCATAGGCACGTTAGTCAGCATGGTTTGCGGTGAGGCATAGTAGTCAGAGTTGGCGTCGAAGAAGCGGCCAGAGGTCGAGACTATGCGTCCTTTGGCGAGAAAGAGATCCGCAATTTTAACCGCTTGGTCGAGTAGGCCGCCGGGATTATTACGTAGGTCTAAGATAAGTCCTGTGAGCGGTTTGTTTTGCCATTGGCTGAGCGAGCGCACCATATCTTCGGTAGAGTTTTCTTGGAAGTTGCTTAATCTGACATAGCCAATATTGCCATCAAGCAGTTGAGTACTTACAGACTCTATAGTGATATTGCTTGGCTTGAGTGACACTTTAAAGGTGGCATCGTCATTACTGTGTTTTAGCTCTAAGTTAATACTCTGATTATTGAGACTATGTCTTTTTATTTCAGTAAGGATATCGGCTAGATTCGTTTCAGTCGCTAGGGTGTCGTTAAGTTTAATAATAATATCGCCCGCACGTATTCCCGCTTGCTCTGCGGGAGAATGGGCAAAGGGGGCTATGATGCTGATGTGGTCTTTTTGGGCCGCGACTTCGAAACCGAAACCAAAATACTCGCCGCGATTAGAATCTTTAAGATCGAGTAATTCTTGATGATTCAAGAAGCTGGAATAGGGGTCGAGATGTTCAAAAATGCCTTTGATGGCGGCCTGCACTAGCTCTTCTTTGGGAACGGTTTTGATATAGTAAGTTTCAACCGTTTCAAGTACATCTTGTAGTAATGGATAGTCAAAGTTGTCGCGGTAGGATTTAGCATTCTCTTGGCTGGAGAGGCTGATGGATAGGCCTAAAGTGAGACCTAATCCAACGCAACTGATATAGCGGATCATGTATTTCATAACGGTCCCCTGTGATAAGGGGACCGTTATGATTAGCGACAGTATTTCGCTGGATCGACGGCTTGCCCTTTATGCCTTATTTCAAAGTATAGGCCAGGCTCGCTCTGTCCACCTGAACGTCCGACTAAAGCAATCACTTCACCGCTTTTTACCATCTCACCAGGGCTTTTTAGTAGGGTTTGAGCGTGACCGTAAAGACTCATATAACCTTTACCGTGATCGATGACCATAACAAGACCAAATCCGCGTAACCAGTCGGCATAAATGACTTTACCACCTGAAACGGCTCGAATATTTTGCCCTTCTGGTGCAGACAACATAGTGCCTTTCCACACTACTTGACCGGAACGTTGGCTACCAAAGCTAGCACTTACACGACCTTTTGTCGGCCATTTAAGTTTGCCACTTTGTTTACCAAATCCTTCCATCGAGGGATTATCTTTCATGGCCCGCAGCGCTTGTTCAACGACGCGCTTTAAGCTGGCCTCTTCAATTTGCAACTGCTCAAGCTCTGCACCCTTAGAATTTAAGGTGCGTTGCAGCTCTTTGATGGTCAGTTGACGCTGATCTTGCTCTTGGCTCAAACGTTTAGCTTGTACTTGTTGTTCGGCCACTAGTTTCGTTAATTGCTTTTGCTTACTCGTTTGCGACACCTTGATCTCATCTAGCTCGGTCAAGGTTTGCTTTAATTCGTTGATCGACTTCATCCGCGCTTTATTGAGGTATTGGTAATAAGCCAACATACGCTCGATAGTGGCGGGACTTTGCTGATTAAGCATCATCTTAGTGTAATCGTGATTACCGGTAAGATAGGCGCTCGACAGCTGTTTCGACAGTGTTTGTTGTTGAGTCACTTTAAGCGTTTCTAACTCATCTTGACGTTGTTTTAGCTCGGCAAGTTTAGTGTCTATTTGCGCTAAGCTATTTTTGGTGCTGTTGACTTTTTTGGCAGCTGACGCAATCGCTTCTTCATCGCTACGCAGCAATGACAGCAGCTTTTCTCTTTGTTTACTGGTGGTTTTTAATGCGCTTTGTTGTTGATTTATTTGCGTTTGGATTGATTTTAACTCGGATTTACGCTTCTCCAAATCAGAAGCGTGTGCCGAGAAAGATAACATCATAAAGCCAGCAATAATGCTGGCTTTAACAAGGAGTCGAGTGCTCACTAGGTAACGGTTACTCTTTTATGTGGATTAAGGGTTTGCCCGTCATCTCAGCTGGAATGGCTTCGCCGATCAAGGTCAAGATGGTAGGTGCAACATCGCTGAGTTTACCACCTTCATCTATGGTCGCATCGCGTCCAACAAAGACGAAAGGCACGAGTTCACTGGTGTGGGCCGTGTGAGCCTGACCTGTGGTTTCGTCGGTCATTTGCTCGGCATTGCCGTGGTCGGCGGTAATAATACATTCTCCGCCCACTTTCGCCAGCGCATCAACCACACGGCCGATACAAGCGTCGACAGCTTCACAAGCTTTAACGGCGGCATCGAAATTACCCGTGTGGCCAACCATGTCACCATTGGGGTAGTTACAGATGATCACGTCGTACTTAGTTGATTCAATTGCTGCGACTAACTTGTCAGTCAGCTCAGCTGAACTCATCTCAGGCTGTAGATCGTAAGTTGCCACTTTAGGCGAGTTGATTAGGATGCGATCTTCTCCCTCGAATGGCTCTTCTTTACCGCCGTTAAAGAAGAAAGTCACATGGGCGTATTTCTCAGTTTCAGAGATACGCAGCTGAGTACGACCTTGTTTCTGCAGCACTTCACCTAAGGTATTCACTAAGTTTTCAGATGGATAAGCGATAGGTGCTGTGATGTCGCCAGCATACTCAGTCAAAGTGACGAAGTGCATTTTCGGCATAACAGCGCGTTCGAAACCATCGAAGTCTGGGTGAATAAAGCTACGGGTGATTTGACGGGCGCGGTCAGCACGGAAGTTCATAAAAATCAGGGCATCGCCGTCTTTTAAGGTCGCAACTTGACCGTTGGCATCTGTGATCGCAGATGAAGAGACGAATTCGTCGTTTTCGTTACGTTCGTAAGCCGCTTCTAATGCTGTAACGGCATTGTCGTATTGGAATTTTGACTTACCTTGGGTGATTAAATCGTAGGCTTGCGACACGCGATCCCAACGATTATCCCTGTCCATAGCAAAGTAACGACCAATAATCGATGCGATACGGCCATGGCCTAATGTAGTAAACAGATCATCAAAATGGCTCAAGCTGCCCTTAGCGCTGCGCGGTGGCGTATCGCGTCCGTCGAGGAAAGCGTGCAGATAAACCTGAGTTGCACCGCGCGCAACGGCCATACGGCACATAGCTTCGATATGCTCTTCATGGCTGTGGACGCCGCCGGGGGAAAGCAAGCCCATAATGTGCACGGCTCCGCCAGCTTTGATGGCTGAGTCTACCGCATCACATAGCGCAGGATTTTTTTCAAACTCATGATCTGCAATGGCTTTACTGATACGAGTGAGTTCTTGATAAACCACACGGCCAGAGCCTAAGTTAATATGGCCAACTTCAGAATTTCCCATCTGGCCATCAGGTAAGCCAACATCTAAGCCAGAACCTGAAATCAAACTATGGGGATATTTAGCGTTGAGACGGTCGAGTACCGGAGTCTTGGCGTGGAAAATCGCATTATTATGCGTGTTTTCACGGTAGCCCCAGCCATCGAGGATCAACAACGCGAGCGGACGTTTAGCTGTCGTCATAGTGATACCTTTAAGTTTTATAGAAGCGATAGAAATCTGAAATTGGTCAAATATTACTACGTTAGCGGGGTATGAAAAAGCGCTTTACCCCGATTAAGGTCATCGAATCACTAATTCGCCCGATTCTGTGAGTGGCTTGTGACAAGTACAGAGTCAATTGCACTAAAAGTGCGATCTCGAACTGTGACTAAACTGCTGCATTCTGCCAAGGCAATCGGTATACTCTGTGCCCTTATCGAATTTTCGCCATTTATGCGGGCAATCATCATGCAAGAATATATCGAATTTTTTAAAGCTCACTCAATGCTCAGTCTGGCTTGGGTGGGATTATTTGTTGTGCTTGTCGCGAGTATCATCAAATCGAGCATGTCAAAAATCAAAAGTATTTCTCATCAAGAATTAACGATTATGGTGAATAGACAGGATGCTAAAGTGGTTGATGTGCGCTCGAATGACGAGTTCCGCAAGGGCCATATTGTTGATGCACTTAACGTTACGCTCGCCGATATTAAAAATAATCAGATATCAGCCCTTGAAAAGTATAAAGCCAGTCCCATTATATTGGTATGCAATGCTGGCATGACCTCGTCTCAAGCCGCTCAGCTTTTGAGTAAGCAAGGTTTTGAAAACCTGTACAACTTGAAAGGTGGTATGGGTGAATGGCAGGCAGCAAATATGCCTGTTTCAAAAAGCAAAAGATAAGTTGTCGGCGGCAGTTATGATTTAAGCTGCACTCAATCCACTGGATAGTGCAGTAATAAAGTCATCATTGTTTGGCATACTGATCCTACGGTCGCTAAGGGCTTAATGTAAGTTTTTAGACTGGTTCGATCGATACCCGTATATGGGTACAAGTTGGGATGATACCGAGATCTGATATAGGCCTTGAGTAACATAAGCCCCGAGCCAATTTACGTTCAAATGGTAATTGGCTTTCAAATAATAATTGGCTTTCAACGAAAAGCCGATACAACATTGATAGGATAGGTAGGAAATTATGGCTGAAGTAGCAAACAACGAACAACAAGCCCCACAATTCAACATCCAACGTGTTTACACTAAAGATGTGTCTTTCGAAACGCCTAACAGCCCAGCGGTATTCCAAAAAGAATGGAACCCAGAAGTTAAGTTAGATTTAGACACGCGCAGCGCTAAATTAGCTGATGATGTGTATGAAGTTGTCCTGTCTTTAACTGTGACTGCACAAAACGGTGGCGATACCGCTTTCCTATGTGAAGTACAACAAGCCGGTATCTTCTCTATCACTGGTCTGACTGAGCCACAATTGGCCCATTCATTAGGTGCATACTGCCCTAACATCCTATTCCCATATGCTCGCGAAACCGTGGGCAGCTTAGTCGGTCGTGGTACTTTCCCACAACTGAACTTAGCACCTGTTAACTTCGACGCGCTGTTTGCCCAATACGTGCAACAACGTCAAGCTGCTGCGACTGCACCAGCTGCCGAAGAAGCTAACGCTTAATTACATGAAAAACTCTGCCGATATCACGGTATTAGGGGCGGGCTCTTATGGCTCCGCCCTTGCCATTTCTTTAGCCAGCAACGGTCATAAGACCTTGTTATGGGGACACGATCCTGTCCACATGCAAACGCTCGCTCAAGACAAGTGCAACCAAGCTTTTTTGCCTGGTATTGCGTTTCCTGATTGTTTACAGATCGAAGCCGATTTAGCCAAAGCCTTAGCCGCCAGCAACAATGTGTTAGTGGTAGTGCCAAGCCATGTGTTTGGTACTGTGCTTGAGCAAGCTAAACCGTTACTCCGTAGCGATGCGCGCATCGTATGGGCAACGAAAGGGCTCGAACCTGAAACCGGACGTTTGCTGCAAGATGTGGCCCGTGATGTGTTAGGTGAGCAATATCCGCTGGCGGTGTTATCTGGGCCGACCTTTGCGAAAGAACTCGCCATGGGTTTACCTACGGCCATTTCGGTCGCGGGCACTTGTCCTACGTTCACTAATGATCTCGTTGAGCTGTTACACAGCCCTAAACGTTTGCGGGTTTACGCCAATGACGACTTTACCGGACTGCAACTTGGCGGCGCGGTAAAGAACGTGATCGCGATTGGTGCGGGTATGTCCGACGGTATCGGCTTTGGTGCCAATGCCAGAACAGCCTTGATTACCCGTGGTTTAGTCGAATTGACGCGTTTAGGCGAAGCCTTAGGTGCCAATGCGGCCACTTTTATGGGCATGGCGGGGTTAGGCGACTTAGTGTTGACTTGTACCGACAACCAATCCCGTAACCGTCGTTTCGGTTTAGCCTTAGGTAAAGGCTGTGATGTGATGACAGCACAGGCTGAAATTGGCCAAGTGGTTGAAGGTTATCGCAATACCAAAGAAGTGTTTACGCTTGCGAAACGCCTCGGGGTTGAAATGCCAATCACTGAGCAGATTTACCAAGTCTTGTATCAAGGCAAAGCGCCGGTCGATGCTGCTAAAGAGCTGCTCAGCAGAGAGAAGAAATCAGAAACGCCTACGCAATAAACCGCGAGCCGTGATGATGCTGTAATGCCGAATAAAGGAAAGGGTGCTAAAATAGCGCCCTTTTTTATGCCTAGCGTTTGAGCTTATCTTTGCTCCGTTTAGCTGTTGCATGACTTGCTTGCTAAAGGTTCGCGAGTTATCAAATTGCCCGTTGGCAGCCAATACCAATCAATTTATCTGTGTGGAGTAAGAGCGTGAAACGTCATGATGTCATTATTATCGGAGCCGGCGCTGCGGGATTGATGTGTGCAGCGACCGCGGGTTACCGAGGCCGTGATGTACTCGTACTCGACAATGCCAAGCAAGCCGGGCGTAAAATCCTCATCAGCGGCGGCGGGCGTTGTAACTTTACCAACCTTAAAGTCGAGCCCGCTAACTTCCTCTGTGGCAATCCTCACTTTGTTAAATCGGCACTCGCGCGTTATCCGTCGCAGCAGTTTATTGAAATGGTCGAGCGCCACGGCATTGAATACCATGAGCGCGATCACGGCCAACTGTTCTGCAATGACTCGGCTAAAGAGATAGTCACTATGCTATTGACCGAGTGTGAATGGGCAGGCGTGACCATTAAGCTGCGCACCGATATTCTGGCCGTTAAAAAGACGGAGGCAGGGCGCTTTGAGCTCAATACCTCTAATGGCGAACTAAGCTGCGACTCACTGGTTATCGCCACGGGTGGCTTATCCATGCCTAAACTCGGCGCCACGCCTTACGGTTATCAACTGGCCGAGCAGTTTGGCCTCAAAGTATTGCCAACTCACGCGGGTCTGGTGCCTTTTACTTGGCACAGCGAAGATAAAATTCGCTTCGAGCCTTTGTCTGGCATCGCAGTGCCGAGCCGCATTACCGCCAAAGATGGCACTGCATTTAGCGAAGCGCTGCTATTCACGCACCGCGGCTTATCTGGCCCTGCAATTTTGCAGATATCCAACTATTGGAAAGCGGGCGAAACCATAGAAATCGATCTTTTGCCGAATATGGATTTGGCGCAATTGCTAGAGCAACAGCTCGCCGCACATCCAAAACAAAGCCTGCGCAACACCCTCAGCCAATGGTTGCCTAAACGGCTGGTGGAAGTGTTATTCGATGAAGCCCTGTTGAATAAAGCGTTAAATCAGCTAGTGCACGCCGAGCGCGCAACACTGGTGGATGATATACACCACTGGACAGTATTGATGAACGGCACCGAAGGCTACCGCACCGCCGAAGTGACGTTAGGCGGCGTTGATAGTAATGAGCTGTCTTCCAAAACCATGGAAGCCAGCAAAGTCGCCGGACTCTACTTTATCGGTGAAGTCATGGATGTAAGTGGTTGGTTAGGCGGGTTTAATTTTCAATGGGCCTGGGCATCTGGCGTGGCTGCAGGACAAGCGGTTTAGTCTCTAACTTGCAAGAGTAATGAGTTTAAAACCCTGACTGTTTGAACTCATCAAAGCCAATCTTCTAGCTAAATCAGCAAGGCGGCTGAATCGTATATTGCGTTATATACATTGCCACTGGTTCCCCAGTGACACGCCGCCCTTTTATTTCACAAGAAGTAGCCCTATAGGCTCGACAGCAAAATCTGCTGTATATGACTCTTGATTACAAGAATCGAATGTTGCGATCACATAGATGTGAATGAGCATCCATGCCGCCAACAATCACTGTTGCAACAGTGGCAATCTTAACGACCACTGAACTGTTCATCTGGCTAAAAGATATTGCCCCAAAACTAGATAAGTTTGTCGTCAGGTGTACAGGATGAATTGTCATTGTTTCCACTGTGACACGCCATAAACTCATCCCTGAGGGCTCGACGGCGGCATCCATGCCGCCAACGGTCACAGTTGCCACAATGCCAATCTTTACGACCATTGAACTGTTCATCTGGCTAAAAGCTTTTGCCCCTTTATGGTTTAGAGTAGAAGCTCATACACATTCTGTTAATGAACTTTTGCCCTACAAAAAGTTATCCAAACTCAGCACGTTCAGAAATTATGCACTCACAGTGCATCCTAACTTTTTAACACCCTCACTAAGTTATTGATTTTCTGTTGAAGACTTAAACGAAAGGCCGCATTATATCAATGCAAAGAGCGGCTTAGCGCGGTATAGAAAGTGTTATATGTATGAGGTAAGTTTTGAGTTCAATTAATCATCACTATGTCCCACAATTGTATTTACGAGGCTTTATTGCTGAGTCTGGTCGTATTCAAGTATTTGATAAAAAGTTGGAATCATTCAAGAAAGATAAGCAAACACCTCGAACAATATTATTCGAAAAACATAGGAATACAATCACACATCGAGGTGTGCAAACTGATGCACTAGAAAAGCTCTACGGGACAATTGAAGCACCATTGGGGCAATTTTTTGATTTAGTTCGCAAGGGCCTGTTGGCGAAAGAACTAATATCCAAAGAAGGCATTTATCTTCTAAAGGTATTTGTAGCGTTTCAATTTTGGCGAATGCCTTTGTTAGATCCCTTTGTAGAGCAGTACATTAAAACTCTAGACTTAACACGGTTTGGAGACAGAATTACACTGAATGGGGTCAATATTGGCGATTGTGATCAAATCAAAAACGCATTAGAAAATGACTCAGGGTTCAGGCATTACTTTCGTAGCTTTATGCTGCCTCTATTAACGTTTGATTTTAGGGTAAATGATAGTGACTATGAATCATGGAAAGTCCATCATGTTTCGCCAGAATACGGAGGTTGGAACAACTTTTTAACGGGAGATAACCCGCTACTCTTTGACGATTTGACTCAGATGTTTGCATTTAAGTCTAAGTTTATTATGCCTTTATCGAATAATCAGTTGATCACCTTTTCGCCAGTTCAAAATCACGCTATGAACCTAGACCCGCTTTTTACAACTTACTTAGCAATGGCGACATATAATCAGTGTCATCGATATGTTGTAGGTACTAATAAAGACTATATTGAGCAAATAAAGTTATTTTTGGGTTCGGAGGTGGAACCTTCAGATTTGAGGGCGGAGTTATTTACATACATATAATGATTGAGCAGTGCAATAAGATTTGGTCGTGGAAATAACCGATTTGCCATACCTGAAATTATTCATTAATTACTGATGTTCGATTTTACGAAACTAATTGTTGTCCCAAAGCGTGCTGGGTATCTCCTTCATACAGACTGGTTACACTAGTGCCCAAAAGGTGAGCAATGGTGATTGGCGAGACGACCGTCCGCCCCATGGACGGGGCGGTCGAGCATCCAAGGACGGACTTGCTGCGAGTCGACGAGCGAATGCCATGGCAAGCCTGTGCGAGTGGATACCCGTAAACGCTAAACTTCTAACAACTGAAGTTACTGCTCCCCAAACACTACTTTCCAACACATTTCTGTCCAAAAACGAGTCACATATCTTCTTTAAAACAAACAGGCTACACCGATGTTAAACAGGAGAGCCATGGTGATTAGTGAGACGACCGTCCGCCCCATGGACGGGGCGGTCGAGCATCCACGGATGGGCTAGCTGCGTGTCGTCGAGCAAATACCATGGCTCGCCTATAATTCAGCGCTTTCAGAGCCAACTCAATTACCTCGCAGGCTCAGCGTTACAAACCTCTGATAGTCTGTAAATTTGTTGTATCACACACCAATAACCTTTACCCAATCGCCAGTTTAGTTTCTGCATAGCGCAGTTTCTTGGTCCTTGGGCTGGCGAGGAAGTAGGCGAGTACGAGTGGACCTAGGCGACCCATGAACATTATAAAAATGATGATGGCTTGGCCTAGAGTCGTTAAGTTGCCTGTCAAACCTCGGGATAAACCGACTGTGCCCAGTGCCGATACGGCCTCAAAGACGATATCAATTAACGGTGCGTTTTCACTTAATACCAGTGCGAAGATGGCTAGCCAAGTGACACCAATGGAGATCATGGTTAGTGCCAAGGCTTTGCTGACAGTGTCTTTGGGGATCTCGCGCTTAAATACATAAATAGCTTCATCGCGGCGTAAGTAGCCATAAGTAGCCAAGATGAGCACCATAAAGGTGACGACTTTAATACCGCTGGCGGTGCTTAGTGAGCCGCCGCCAATAAACATCAATACCAGCATGAGTAGCGTTGTACCATCTTCGAGTTGGTCAATTGCTAGTGTATTAAAGCCTGCGGTGCGCGGTGTCACGGCTTGAAACCATGAGGCTAACCATTTACCAAGTTCGCTTAAGGGCGCCAAGGTATTGGGGTTGTTGTACTCAATAAAGTAAATCGCAATTACGGCGACGGCGTTGATAATTATAGTGCCTGTGATCATCATGCGGCTGTAAACGCTGAGTTTTGACCAACGCTTGTTCCTACGAAGATCTATCCACACCGAGAATCCAAGGCCACCTATGATGAGCAGGCCCGTGATGGTGAGATTAATGACAGGATCGGCAACATAGGGCATTAGGCTGTCGGCACTGAGGGCAAAACCTGCGTTGTTAAAGGCGCTGATGGTGTAGAAAAAACCGTGGAATAAGCTGGTTTGCCAACCGAGTTCCTGACTCCAGTGCACGGAAAGAATGGCCATGCCTACGGCTTCAACCAGCAGAGAAAACACTAACACTGATTTTGCCGTTGACACTAGAGTCGATGTATCTGTTTGATTAAAAGCCTCTTTTGCGACTGTTTGGTGTAAAAAACCAATTCTACCGCCAATGGCGATCAAGGTGACAATGGCGAAGGTCATCAGCCCAAGTCCACCGCATTGGATTAACAGCGCTATGACGATTTGCCCAAAGGGCGTAAAAACAGTGCCAGTATCGACAACGACAAGTCCTGTCACTGTTACCGCCGAGGTGGCCGTGAACAGACTTTGTAGCCACGTAATAGACGATTCGGTTGCTATCGGCAGTTTGAGTAAGCAAGTGCCTAAGATGATCAACAATGCAAAGCTCACGCTTAGGATAAAGGGCGGTGCGCCTAACAACTTTTTACTCGATTTGGGTTTATGCTCAATCGCCATGATGGAGGGATGCCATTGAACCAAGTTACACCAACCTTGGCGCTAGGTATTTGAGCTCAGTACGGCTACCGCAGAGCAGTAAGGCGTCATTCGTTTGCAGGATAAATTGACTATCAATTTTGCTGAAAATCGTCAGATCCCGCTTAACCATAATGGCGGCAACTTTGCCTTTAGGATTGCGTATCACATTGCTTTTTGCATCATCTTTAACATCATCCTGTGCAGCGCCGAGGAGTTGGCTGACAGTGATTTGATCAAGGTGAGGCTTGATATGGATTTCGACCACATAGAGACCATCACCAATCGGCAGGAAATTGTTCACCATAGGATAGTTGAGTGACTGGGCGACACGTATGCCCATTTCTTCCTCTGGATGTATGATGCGGGCGACGCCGAGTTTAGAGACGATAGTGTGATGGGCTTTAGTGCTGGCCTTGACCCAAATGACTTCTACTCCCAGATTTTTCAGTGCCAAGGTGCACAGCAAACTTGATTGCATATCTTCGCCAATTGCGACCAGTACGGCTTCACTGTTTGCGAGATCTAGCTCACGTAGTGCGGCTTCGTCGGAACAATCACAAATAACCGCTTCGGTTAGGTCTTCTACGTATTTTTCCACCATTTTAGGGTCACTATCCACGCCAGTGACCGTGTGGCCTAAGTGGATCAATTCTAGGCTAGCGGCGACACCAAATCGCCCTAAGCCAATAACGGTAAAATGTGCCATTAAAATATCCTTTTCTAATTTATAACAGATGCTTATCTATTGTTTGTTAAGCGATAACCTAGGCCCGCTTCCGTCTTAATGAGCTGCTGCTCGCTGCTGTCATTGAGTTTTTTACGTAACTGACTGACTAAGATCCGCAGATAATGACTGTCATCTTGATGGGTTTTACCCCAAATATCCCGCAGTAATTCAGTTTGTTTAACGAGCTGACCAGGGTGAGACATTAAGGTCTCCATCAGGGCAAACTCCTTTTTGGTTAAGGCGATTTCTTGCTGATCGAGCCAAAGCTGGTGGGTACTTTTTTGCAACTTAAGTGCGCCAAACTGCAGTAAATCACTTAATGGCGGTTCATCGACTAAATCGCGGACTAAAACCTTGATGCGCGCGATTAACTCCCTGATCCCAAATGGCTTGCTGAGATAGTCATTGGCGCCTGCTTCCAAAAGACGAATTTTTTCTTCCTCCTGATCGCGGGCGGTTAAGATAAGCACCGGCACTTTGTCACTCTGACGTAGGGTTTGCAGCAAGCTGATGCCATCACCATCGGGTAGGCCAAGATCGAGCACTAACACGTGTGGCTGCTGCGCATGATATTGCGCTAGGGCTGACGCAATCGAGGCGGCGCCATGATATTCGAATCCTTCCGCTTCTAACGATATCCGCATAAAAGTGTGGATTTGCGCTTCGTCATCGACGACCAGCACCTTATAAGCCATTTATTCCTCTCCCTTTTTTATTGGCAATGCGATACGAATAAGGCTGCCATGAGCGACAGGTTCGGCGCTGATCTGGCCACCATGGGCGGTAATTATGCCCTTAGCAACAGCAAGCCCAAGGCCCGAGCCGCTATCGGTTGAGGGATGCTGGCGATAAAAGAGTTCAAAAATTGCCTGCGCTTGAGCGGGTTCTATGCCAAGACCCTCATCTTGGATATCTAACAGTAACGCATCGCCCTGCTGATACGCTTTTACTATGACTTGCTTATCAGAAGGCGAATAGCGCAGCGCATTATCCAATACATTAAAAATAGCTTGTTCAATCAATGAGCTGCATATCATCAGTGACGGTAGATCGGCGTCACTCTTGATGATAATGCGCGGCTGCGTGGCTGGAAAACGGGCAATAGCTTGGTGCAATACATTCATTATGGCGTCTTCACTCAAGCTAAACTTGAGTGCGCCGTGTTGTAACTTAGTGGCTTGCAGCAGGTTTTCGATATATTGGTGCAGGCGATGGCTTTCGGCCGCCGCGCTATCAATCAGCTCATCCTTTTGGTCTGGGCTGAGCTTAGGCATGTATTCCTTTAAGGTGGTGAGCGTGCCTATGATAGTGGCGAGTGGGGTGCGTAAATCGTGGGAAACTGACAGCAAAATACTGTTGCGTAACTGAGCTTGTTCGAGAGCATCTTGCTGACGTCGATAGTGTTCGGCTAATTTGCTGGTGGTGAGGGCGACAAGCAGAAACACACTGAGATTGAGAATGTCCTCAAGATTAAACATCTGGAGTGAATAACGTGGTGTGGTAAATAGAAAATTAAAGCTGGTCGCCTCAAATACTGCCGCAAAATAGGCCAAGTTGGCGTTGCATTGTAGGGCTACGGCCACTACGGCCAATTGTAAAATCAGTAGTACGGCGATAGTCGAGTTTGAAAAGTGATCGATAAAGGCGCTGCTGAAAATGGCCGTCACTAGCACTATGAAGGTAAATAAAGTCGGGTGCGAACGCCAGTATTGTGTCATGGGAGCCGCTATGGATGAAGTCATGAATAGAAAGACGCATATAAAGAAAGTGCCTGTACTTTAGCAAAGGCATTTTAAGATAGCGCGTAAAAATGTCGTAAAATTTGTAACCTTGTGAGTGGCTTAGCTTGCACTTAGCTTAGGCAAATCGAGCTTGTTCACATCACACTTTGGGTAAATGATAAGGCTTACCGCATACACTTATGTTGTAAGCCTTAACCCTGGCGCAGGCCCTTACGTATGTTGCCAAAGCGCTTATCCACCACTAACCCTGAGTCATTGACTTGCCCGTCATTGAGCTAAGCATCACCAAGGTATTGGTGGGGGCACTAAGCGTTTGCCACTATAGCCAGTAACGGCGGCGAAGCGGGGATCTTCGGCTTCCCAATCTGCCTGTGCTTTGACTATTTCATCTTTGCTATGGCCAACAAAGTTCCACCAAATGCTGACAGGATCAGCCAATGGCGCGCCGCCAATCAGCAGTATGCGACAACCCGCTTCGAGTTTTATGGTGATGGTTTCGCGTAGCATGCCAAGGTAGGCGAGGTGGTTATTATCAAAACTGTCATCCTCGATTTGGAAGCGGCCTTCCAGTGGCATGAGGGCATATTCGAAACTAGGGTCGAGATTCAGAGTGAGTTCAGCGTCATGGGCGGCAAACAGATCTATGGCAACGATAGGTGAGAAGTGTAATGTGGGCGCCTGTTTATGATGCCAACTGCCAATCAGTAGGGTGAATTCGACGCCTGACTCGTGCCAAGTCGGCAGCTCTGGGTAGTGATCGAATCTCGGAGTGGTATCTTTGTGTTCCAGTGGTAAGGCAATCCATAGTTGGGCTGCGTGCATAGTGTGATGGCCCGCTATCGACTCTTCGGTGTGGGCTATGCCGTGTCCGGCTGTCATCAGGTTAACTTGTTTTGGGCGGATCACTTGAGCACTGCCGAGGCTGTCCCTGTGCATGATTTCGCCTTCGAGCATCCAAGTAAAGGTTTGCAACCCAATGTGTGGATGTTGGCCGACGTTTAACTGCGGGCCGTCGGTGATTGGGCCAATATGGTCGAGAAAGCACCAGGGGCCGATAAGACGGCGCTCTTTTTGTGGAATAGCCCGTGCGACAGGTATGCCGCCGACATCACTGATTTTGGGGGCAATTCGTTGAGCTTGAATGCGGCCATTTTCAATAGGACATTCCTTAGGGCCACCATAAAACTGTGCTTGTAGTTCACTCATGTTCGCTCCTTATTCCATTACTAGGGCATGCTCAGTTCAGTTTGGCTCGGTTCAGTGCTGCTAAGTGTGAACCTAGAATCTCGCATGGGGGCAGATCTCATCTTGCATTCGAGCCGAAGGTTTTAGCTTCGGGTATTCCGGTCGATTTTGCAAATTGTGGCAGTGACCTGATAGAGGGCAACTGCACTTTTTAGTGGTTAACTTAACGTGTTTTAGGATCTTCAAGTTGCCCTTCGATAGCCTTTGATAGCCTAATTCAAGTACGAATGTGTGACTGAGCCCGCGTGAATGGGACTTTTATCTGTCCTTTACTTTAGCAAGCCTGTATTTATGTGGGCATTAGCGTTTGATGTTTTACTCGAGCCTAAATACGAGTGTTTGACAAGTTTGGGGCTCGGTGATTTTTATCATCCATGTCTTACGTTGGATCTGCAAAATCGAGTCTATCTTTTATGGGAGCTTGTGTTGGCGGCAAAGCCTGTCTTCACCCTAATCCATTCAGCGTACAGGCTTAACACTCATAAATATATCATTGGTAAATATAACGTTGGGCTGTGATTCAGCGTAATAGATCAAGGAGAAAGCGTGCTCGAAAATCAAATGATGTTACTGGCGGTATTTGAACGGGCGGCCTTGATGCTGATGACCTTGTTCTTTTTAACTCGCACTCGACCGTTTCAGCGTTTATTCCAAAAGCGTAATCATACCCCCGCAGAGTTGGTTTCTGTGGCGGCGATATTTTGCTTATTTGCAGTGTTTAGTACTTATACCGGCATTGAGGTTGAAGGCGCGTTGGTCAACGTGCGGATTATCGCAATTATTTCTGGCGGGATTCTATTTGGCCCTTGGGTTGGTATTCCTGCGGGCGTGCTGTCGGGGCTACATAGATATCTGATTGATATGGATGGTGATACCTCTATTCCGTGTTTAATCGCTAGCATTATTGCCGGCCTTATGGCGACGTGGATTTATTACAAATGTCCCAAATCTAAGTTGTGGATTTATGGCATTGCGGCGGGCATGTTGTGCGAAACGCTGACCATGTTGTTGATTTGGTTGCTGACAGATCCACACGAGGTGGGCGTTGAGATAGTGAGTCATATTGCCTATCCCATGATTGCGGGCACTGTATGTATCGGACTGATTATCAAGCTAGTGCAAGACCTCGACGATGAGAAAGAGCTTATTGCCGCTAAGCAGGCCAAGCTCGCGCTGGATATTGCCAATAAAACCTTACCCTTTTTCCGCAAGATTGACCGCCATGCCTTAGAGCAAGTGTGCGCTGTGATCCGTAATGAAATCCATGCCGATGCCGTGGCGATTACCGATACTCGCGATGTATTAGCCTATATGGGCGTTGGTAAAGATTACTACGAGGTTGATGGTCATCAAGCGATTAGCGAAATGACTCAAAGGGCGATAGAGCAAGATCAAAACATTATTAACAACGACTTACGCCAATATCATTTATCGGACTTTCATTCGGTCATCATAATCCCGCTGCGCGAAAACGGCACTGTGAGTGGCACGCTGAAGATTTACTATCGCAATACCTATCGTATCACTAGCTCGTTGCGGGAGATGGCCGTGGGTTTGTCGCAGCTGATTTCGACCCAGATGGAAGTGTCGCGTATCGAGCAACTGCAAGAGATGACCCGCAAGGCGGAGTTCACTGCGTTGCAGAGCAAGATTAATCCACATTTTTTATTTAATGCCCTCAATGCGATTTCTTCTTTGATCCGTATTCGGCCACAGCAGGCGCGACAGTTGATTGCTAATCTGGCCGATTATCTGCGCTATAACTTGGCTAAAGGCGATGAGCTGATTGATATCCAAGAAGAAGTGAAGCAAGTCCGTGATTATGTGGCGATTGAGCAGGCGCGCTTTGGCGACAAGCTTGAAGTGATCTTCGATGTCGACGATGTGCATTTTTGTGTACCTTGCCTCTTGTTACAGCCGCTGGTGGAAAACGCGATTTTGCACGGCATTCAACCGCGTAGTGCACCGGGCAGAGTGACCATAGAAGTGAAAAAACTTGATGCAGGCATTCGCGTCGCCGTGCGCGATACTGGCTATGGGATCCGCCAAGAGGTGATTGATGGTGTCGCTGCTGGCCGTGTAGAAAGCAGCAGTATCGGGCTGATGAATGTGCACCAGAGAGTGAAGTTATTGTACGGCGAAGGTTTGCAGCTTAAACGGCTCGAGCCGGGGACTGAAGTCAGTTTTTACTTACCGGAAAATGAGGCGCAAGTATGTTAAAAGCCATCATAGTTGAAGATGAATATCTCGCCCGTGAGGAGCTAGAGTATTTAGTGAAGAGCCACAGTGAGATAGACATAGTGGCTAGCTTCGAGGATGGCTTAGAGGCCTTTAAATATTTGCAGGATCACGAGGTCGATGTGGTGTTTTTGGATATCCAAATACCGTCCATTGATGGCCTCTTGTTGGCGAAGAATCTGCATAAATCGACCCATCCTCCCCATGTGGTGTTTGTTACTGCCTATAAAGAATTTGCAGTAGAAGCATTTGAGCTCGAAGCCTTCGATTATATTCTCAAGCCCTACAATGAACCGCGGATCATCAGCTTATTGCAGAAGATTGAACAGGTGGGACGACAAGCACCAAAGCCACAACATGAGGCCGCGAGTAATACCAGTCGAACCGTGAATTTAGTCAAAGGTGAGCGGATTATCGTCACGCCCTGCGAGCAAATTTATTATGCCGAGGCCGATGAAAAACTCACCTATGTGTACACCCGCACCGACCGTTATGTGATGCAGATGACTATCAGTGAGTTTGTGAGTCGTTTGCCTGCTGAAGGTTTTTTCCGCTGTCACCGTTCCTATTGCGTCAATATCAACAAGATCCGCGAAATCGTGCCTTGGTTCAACAGTACTTACCTGATTAGGTTGCATGATTTGTCGTTCGAGGTGCCCGTTAGCCGTAGTAATATTAAGGCTTTTCGACAGCTGATGAGGCTGTAATTGTCATTCATTCCTGCAGATCTGTATTTCATGCCTTAATTGATCGGCGCGAATCGCATCTCTCTTATAGTGGACTCAATTCCTGATCCCCTAAAGCGAGATGCATCATGACTAAAGAGATGAACCGTACTCGGTACCTGACCTTAGTTGGTACTATTATCACCCAGTTTGCACTCGGCTCAGTTTACACTTGGAGCCTGTTCAATGCGCAGTTGGCCGTTAAGCTCGACGAACCCGTCAGCCAAGTGGCGTTTGTGTTTGGTTTGCTGAGTTTGTCTTTGGCCGTGGCATCTTCCATGGCGGGCAAATTACAGGAACGTTTTGGCGTACGTAATGTCACCTTAGGCGCAGGCCTGTTACTCGGCGTTGGATTCTTACTCACTGCCCAAGCCAGCAACTTGATGATGCTTTACCTGTGCGCAGGGATTTTAGTGGGCTTTGCCGATGGCACTGGCTACTTGATGACCTTGTCTAACTGCGTGAAGTGGTTCCCCGAACGCAAAGGGCTGATTTCGGCGTTAGCGATTGGCGCTTATGGTCTAGGTAGCCTCGGATTTAAATACATTAACGTGCTATTACTCGAAAACACTGGCCTTGAAACCACCTTCCAACTGTGGGGCCTGATCGCCATGGCGTTGGTCTTGTGTGGCGGTATGTTGATGAAAGATGCGCCTGCACAATCAGCTGCAAGTCAGCAAGCCGAAAGCCGCGACTTCACCCTCGCAGAAGCCATGCGTAAGCCGCAATACTGGATGCTGGCGCTGATGTTCCTGTCGGCCTGTATGAGTGGTTTGTATGTGATTGGTGTAGCGAAAGATATCGGCGAGAAGATGGTCGACTTGCCTGTACTGGTCGCCGCCAATGCTGTTGCTGTGATTGCTATGGCGAACCTCAGTGGTCGTTTAGTGCTGGGTATACTGTCGGACAAAATCCCCCGCATTCGGGTTATTTCGCTGGCGCAGATCATCACCTTAGTCGGTATGGTGTTACTGTTGTTCATTCCTTTGAATGCTAACCTGTTCTTCGTTGCGGTCGCCTGCGTTGCCTTTAGTTTTGGTGGCACTATCACTGTTTATCCATCATTGGTGAGCGACTTCTTCGGTCTGAATAACCTGACTAAAAACTATGGGGTTATCTACTTAGGTTTCGGTATCGGCAGCATTATTGGTTCGATTGTCGCCTCGTTATTTGGTGGCTTTATTGCAACCTTTAACGTGATTTTAGTACTGCTGGTGGTGGCGTTAGTGATGTCATTAACCATTCGTATGCCAGAGCCCAAAACTCCAGCGTCAGCTAAGAGAGCGACTAAGAGTACGCCTCGCTTAGTGAATATGACGGCTGAATCTGCATAGGCGTAAGCTAAGCTTTTCCTCTTTAGCCAAAAGCTAACACAAAAAATCCGCAGCCAAATGACTGCGGATTTTTTACTTTTTATCCCGTGTTTTATGGGCGAGGTTGTTATTCATTTAAGGCTCACTGACTTATCTATGTGATTGCACTTTTGATGTTAGCTCAGTGCTGCCTCTTTTTTATCACACCAACAACAGGTAACTTGATAGCCATAAAGCGTTATTCAGGATGTGTTGATGTTAACGGACCCTCTTTTTTGGTTGGTGGCGATACCCGCAGTCTTGATTACTGGGATTTCTAAATCCGGTTTTGCGGGTGGCGTGGGCGGCTTAACTGTCCCACTATTGGCGCTGGCCATTAGCCCTGCTACAGCGGCGGCAGTCATGTTACCACTGCTGATTTATATGGATTTTTTAAGTGTTCGTTCCTGGTGGGGGCAACATAATCCGCGTCATTTATGGATACTATTGCCCGCGGCGGTAGTGGGCATAGTCATAGCCTATTGGTTGTTCGATCGATTAAACGAAGATTACTTACGGGCGATTCTAGGCTGTGTGTCCTTAGGTTTTGGTTTGTATGGTTTGATCCTTGGGGATAAAACTCAAGCATCACCTTCACCTCTGGTTGGGCGCTTGTGTGGCTTAACCGCCGGATTTACGAGCTTTGTTGCCCATGCGGGCGGGCCGCCACTCAACGCTTATTTGTTGCCGTTGCGCTTAGCCAAGGCAGAGTTTTTAGCCACTGCCGTGGTGTTTTTTGCGGTGGTGAATCTGGTTAAACTTGTTCCTTACAGTTTGCTTGGGCAGATTAACCAAGAGAATATTATCGTTTCTCTGTTATTGGTGCCGCTTGCGTGGTTAGGGGTAAAGTTAGGTTTGTTCATTCAAGATAAAATTGACGATAGGTTATTTAAACGCATCATCTTGATTTTAATGGTGCTGGTGGGTGTGCGTTTATTGTGGACGGCGTTATAGTTTTAAGCTTTAGGTTATATTAGTCTGCTAGAGTGCGCGGGTGTTGGGGCGTTTTGATCCCCAGCCGCCCTGAATTTACCTGATAAAAACTCAAAATTACGTTACTGAGAAATCTGCCTGCAATGAGTTTGAAGCTATGAAACGATTACTGATAGTTATCTTAGCCTTAGGCCTTGGCGCTTGTGCTAGCGCGCCAGAACCTAAGCCTGTGGTAAAGCAAGTTGAACCCGCCACGGTTTGGAATGATAGCAATATCTCCGAACTGCATTCTGAATGGCGTGGAGTACCTTATCGCCTTGGTGGTGGCACTAAGCGTGGTATAGATTGCTCGGCCTTTGTGTCTGTCGCCTATCAGAAGATGTTGGGTATGACCTTACCGCGCACGGTTGAAGAGCAACAAGCCTTAGGTAAACCCGTGCCGAGAAATCAACTGCGCAAGGGTGACTTGGTATTTTTCAAGACGGGCTGGAGCACACACCATGTCGGCATTTATGTAGGAGGCGATAATTTTCTACATGTTTCCACTAGCCAAGGGGTAAAGATTTCGAGCCTGCATAACAGTTATTGGGCGTCTAAGTATTGGAATGCACGGCGGATTTAGCCCTTTGATCGTTTTTATCTTTTGAATGGCTCAACTTGCAGTGTGAGTGCCTGAGCTAATCTCCCTTTATGGCATGTTTTTATCGGCCCAATGCTGCTTTGCTTTGGGGAAGGCGTTTGTCATCAATGAACAATTTTTAAATTCCGAGTGTCTAAACGGTGTTGCGCGAACTTCATCACGTTTTAGTCGCCCCCTTTTCCGAGCATTTATGCTATTTTAGCTGCGGCTTAAGGTCGAAGCTGTCGCGGCTTCTTCCATGCTTGATGTCGACAATTTTCACTTCGGCATGTTTCATTTCAACATCATTGGGGATTTCCTATGAGCAAAGCAAAAATCGGTATTGTGACGGTCAGCGATCGCGCCAGCGCGGGAATTTATGAAGATATCTCAGGCAAGGCGATTATCGACACGCTCAACGACTATCTCACCAGCGAGTGGGAACCGATTTATCAAGTGATCCCCGATGAGCAGGATGTGATTGAAGCAACGCTGATCAAAATGGCCGACGAGCAGGATTGCTGTTTGATTGTCACCACTGGCGGTACTGGTCCAGCGAAACGCGATGTCACCCCAGAAGCGACAGAAGCCGTCTGCGATCGCATGATGCCAGGCTTTGGCGAGTTGATGCGCGCCGAATCCTTAAAATTTGTACCCACCGCCATTTTATCTCGCCAAACCGCAGGGTTACGTGGCGATTCATTGATTGTGAATTTGCCCGGCAAGCCAAAATCGATTCGCGAATGTTTGGATGCGGTGTTCCCCGCCATTCCTTACTGTATCGACTTGATGGAAGGCCCGTATTTAGAGTGCAATGAGTTAGTTATCAAACCATTCAGGCCTAAGGCTAAGTAATCTTGCTATTGAGCCTGTAAAAAATAAAGCCACTGAAAATCCAGTGGCTTTATTGTTTGAGTACTAGACAAGAGCTTAGGGTTCATAACTGATTAATCTGCTGCTTTAGTTCGTACTCTGGCTCTGTCACTATTTTTTCAAGCACTTGTACTCGCTCAATTAGTGTTTGGTTTTGTAGGCTGAGTTGAGTCACTTTGTCCTCAAGGTGCCTATTGTCTGCGGTGCCCACTCCAAGTTGGCGCGCCTTTAGATAGTGTTTAAACATTTCAGTGGCGCTGAGGCCAATAATGAAGCTGACCATAATCACCATTAAGACAAATTCGTTTTCCATAACAAACTCCCGTAGCTATTGAGGTTTTCAACTTGGGGACGACTTAGTTATCGCTCCTCAAGTTTGTCGTCCCCAAGTTTATCAATTGAAGCGCCCTATAAACCGAAGATCACTTTTTCACTCTTGAGCGACCTTTCCATGCCAAAGGCGAGCAATACCGCAATGGCGAGTGTGCCTAAGGTCGAAACCAGTAACTGCAGCATGGGCAAGTCTTTACCTTTGATAAAGTCCATTAATGCCTGTTGCTGACCCGAGACGGGCAACCACTGCAGCATATCTGGCGCTATGTTGTAACTGGCGGCCATCGACAGGGCTAAGGGCACAAACAGCACCATAGTCAGATAGGACTGAGCTTCCTTAAAGGTTTTCGCCATAAAAGACACAAAAAGTTGCAGACAAGCGGCCATTAACGCGACGGGGATGCCGACCACTAACATCAGCAGCATAAATTCTGTGGTGATGTTGACGCTAAAGCCTAATTCCTGCCATGGCACAAAGGCGTAGGCGATTTTAGACACCAGCAAGATCAGCACTAAACCGAGCAAAGCGAACAGGCTTACCGCAATTATTTTTGACAGCACTAATTGGCGTGTGGTCAGCGGGTGGCTCAATAGCAGGGCCAAGGAGTTGCGTTCGCGCTCACCGGCACTGGTATCGATAGCTAGGTTCATGCCCGAGATAAATACCGAGTAAATCATAGTAAAAATGGCGATACCTAAGATCATCCCACCCTTAGAGTCTGTAGTGGCTTTGTCTTGCACATTCACTTTAAGCGGTTGCACCACGTGCGGGTCGATACCGCGGGCAATTAAACGTAAACTGCCCATTTCAGCGCTGTAGGCCTGCAGTTGTTTCTCGAGTCTACGAATCGAGTTCTGCAGTTTCTCCTCAGAGTTATCGGCCACGATAGTGATTTCGGCGCTTTTGCCTTGGTTCATCTGCGCGGCATAGTCGGTGCTGATGATGAGCTCTATGGCTTTAAGGTCTTTGGCGTCAGAGCCATCGGCTGCGCCTTGAGTGATGCCTTTATTCGATAAAAATCTTACTAAATCCGGTGCTTTATCGGGATTTTTAATGGTGATTTTCAAATCATCAGGACTGGTTAGCTGGCCAATTAACACCATAAATAGGCCGCACATGATCAACGGTGTGCCTATGGCGTAGTACAGACCCGCCATCACAGAGCGCTTATCGCGGGCGGCATCGATGAGTTCTTTACGAACCATAGCGATTATTTTATTCATGCTGTCATTCCCTTATCCATGATCTTATCTATCTGAGCTTGTACATCATTGATGCTGCCTGCATTCTTGTTAGTTTGAGTCATCATGCCGCTATCCCTTCATCCGTGCCGATAAGTTGAATAAAGGCTTCTTCGAGCGAGTCTTTGCCCGTTTGAATGCAAAGCTCAGTTGGGCTGCCAATGGCAACGACTCTGCCTTGGGCCATGACGATCACTTGGTCACACAGTGCGGCGACTTCCTGCATCACATGGCTCGAGAACAGCACGCAATGTCCTTGATTTTTAAGGTCGATAAGAATGTCACGCAGCAGGCGAGTGCTCATCACATCCAGCCCACGGGTCGGCTCGTCGAGGATAATATTGCTCGGGCTGTGGACGATTGCCTGTGCGAGGGCGGTTTTCATTCTTTGCCCTTGGGAGAAGCCTTTGCAGCGGCGATCGCTAATGTCTTCGAGGCGCAATTTCGCAATCACTTGGCTGGTTGCTTCCTTAGCATCCTTGGATGATAAGCCGCTTAGCTCGGCAAAATAGCGAATGTATTCCCGTGGCGTTAAGCGTTCATACAGACCAAAAGGGTCGGGGAATAGCCCGAGTTGCTGCTTAGCGCCAATAGGGTCGATGGCGACATCTATGCCTTCGATTTCAGCCTTGCCGTTATCGGGTTTCAGCAGGCCAAAAATCGTGCGTAAACAGGTCGTTTTACCTGCCCCGTTCGGGCCGAGTAATCCTGTGATTTGGCCGTTTTGTGCGACAAAACTTAAGTCATTCAGCGCCTGCACGTCACCGATGCGCTTGGAAAGATGGGATACTTTAATCATGGCTTATTCCTTAGCTCCAGTGCTGGCGTGGTCATCTGTTGTGGTGGTTTTTGTGCTGATCGCATTAAGCGGTTCCACCGAGCTGGCATTTAAATAAAAGCTGCGGCGCACATCTTTGTTCAAACATTCGCCGTCGAGATCGTTGACTGAGCCCGAGCGGACGAGATCGGCAATCAGGTTATTGGCGCAGGATTGATAGGCCACACCGTGGGTCGCATAAGGAGCGACAAAGTGCTTGGCATTGGTGAGTTTTTCCATGGCTAACTCGCCCCAGCTTGGTGGGGTGGCGGGGTCGATTTCGCCGGATAACAACAAGGTCGGAATGTTGCTGTTGATGGGCTCGCTAAAGCTGTTATCGACCGCAGGGACTTTCCATACTGAACAAGTCGCCTCTAAGCCTTCGAGCATGGTTCTGCCCATAAAGGATTTTTTGGCCTGCTCGCGCATGGTTGGGGTAATGCGGTGCATATCTTCGCCACAGACAACAGAGGCGTGCATGCCCATCGCCATGCCAGCATTGTCGATAGTGAGGGCATAGAGGCCGAGTATAGGTTGGAAGTTGTTTTTCGATGCTTGATGAATCGCATGGGGCAAGAGGGCGCGCACATTGGCTTGATACAGCGCCATGCGGATCGAACCAGAGAATTTACCGCGCGTCATGGTCAACATGGTTTTTTCGCCCGTGACGGGATCGTAAACGTTTTCCATCACAGGGCCAGTGGCGAGCTTAGCGTCGACTCGCTCAAAGTCTGCCTTTAACTGGGGAAATTGGCTGTTACAGGCGGCGGTTGCTTGGCAATCCTTAAATAATAAGTCGAAGCCACGATCAATCGCCGAGCCAATTTCTAATACGCTTTGCTGCATGGGCACTATGCCGTCTAAGGTCACTGTGGCTAAGTGCTCTGGATATAAACGCATGTAAAGTTGCGCCATGCGAGTGCCGTAGGAGATGCCGTAAATATGCAGTTTTTTATAGCCTAAGTGCGCTCGCACGGCTTCGAAGTCTTTAATCGCATTGAGGCTGCCATATTGAGTCACGTCGGCATCAATTTTGGCTAAGCATTTTTGCGTTTCGGCTAAGGTATCGACATTATTGTCATCGAAAGACAGCGGAGATTGAGCCCCTTCATCGCAGGCCAGCACATTCGAACGGCCAGTGCCCCTTTGATCAATCAGTAAAATATCCCGCTGTTGGCGGACTTTGCTCAGCATGGCATCGAAACCTGCCGCGTTCTCTATGGCCGATTGTCCTGGGCCGCCTGCAATCGCCAGCAAGGCTTCTTCATGGTTGGCATTTTTCACCGCAGGCAAAACAACGTAATGCACTTGGATCTGTTTGCCATCGGGTTTGTTAGGGTTTTCTGGCACAGTCACAAAACCGCAGTTTAGACGATCGGAAACGCCTTCCACATAACAAGTTTCGGTGTCATTCGCCATGTTCCTAGCTATATCAGCCGTCGCTTGTGTCTCTTGGCTTTTCACATCACTCGCCCACGTCGCCGTACTTGCCATTGCCAGTATGAGTGCGCTCATTCTCAAAGTATGCGTGCGCCATGTGGCACTAGTCGCACCATGCCGTGGCTGAGTTGGCACAAGGCGTTGAACTGTGTTGCTTAACTTCCTGTGTGTCATGCTATGTATCATGCGCGCTTTCCTTTTTGCATTTCAGGACGAGTTGTAAATTTAGATACAAAATATCGGTATATTAATGTGTTAACAAGGTGTGAGCGGGCAGTGCTGGGCGTTTTTCATGTCAACCTAAGTTGTTGTGAACCTATTTACAAGCACTGAAACGAACAAGTTGTGTTTTTTGGGGATAAGAAAAACTCTGGCAAGGCGATGTCATTAGCAGATAAAAGCCTATTTACAGCGTGATTTGGGCGACATTTGCACAACATTAGAGCAAAAACTCTTAGTTTTTATTTGGCCTTCAGGTAGAATGCTGCAAAAGCGGTACACTTGTAAGCTAAAAAGGTGAGTCTCTTATGTCTCTCGATCAATATCATGTTATTCGACTACTACAGCAGCAGAGCGAGTCTTTAAAAGACGCAGTAGCGCTGGAAGGTTTTGAAATGGCCGCTCCTTGGTATCAGGTGAGTTGGCAAGCCTTCGACCAAATCAGCAGTAAAATTGCACAAGTGTTGATCGAACTTGGCGTACAAGTGCAAGACCGTTGCGTTATTCTGGCGCAAAACTGCCCGCAGTGGACTTGTGCCGATGTCGGCACTCTCAAAACTCGCGCCGTTGTAGTGCCAATTTATCCCACCAGTACCGTCGAACAGGCGAGCTTTATCGTTAACGACGCCACCGCTAAAGTGATTTTTGTCGACGACGCTAAGCAATACGCCATGGCGTGTGAGTTGCAAGCCTTATGCCCAAGCCTAGAGCATGTGATTGTATTCGATGCCAGCGTGACACTCGCTGCCGATAAGGCCAATCAGCATTGGCATCTAGATACCCTACTGGCGGGTGACACTCAGTTAAACATTGAGCAAGAAGCCGAGCTTAATCAGCGTTTACACGCTGCAAATCTCGATGATTTACTGACCTTAATTTATACCTCCGGCACGACGGGCGATCCTAAGGGCGTGATGCTGGATTACCGTAATATGGCGTCTACCATACGCCAGCACGATCAAAAATTGGCCTTCCATTCTGGCGATGTGTCTTTGGCATTTTTGCCATTGAGCCATGTATTTGAGCGCAGTTGGAGTTTCTACGTCTTGTGCCGTGGCGGCCATAACGTCTATCTGCAAAATACCCAAAGAGTGAAAGAGGCGATTAGCGCCGTGCGTCCACATACCTTGTGTGTGGTGCCGCGTTTCCTCGAAAAAGTGTATAGCGCCGTACAAGATAAAGTCGCCAAATCAGCCGACGGTCGTAAGAAGTTGTTTGCTTGGGCGATGCGCGTTGGCCAACGTCAGTTCGAAGTTGGCCAAGGTCGTGCTAAGGGCGGATTGTGGTTGTCGCTGCAATGGCGTTTGGCGCACAAGCTGGTGTATAGCAAGCTGCAGGCTGTGCTTGGTGGCCGTTTGAAGTTTATGCCTTGCGGTGGCGCAGCCTTAGATGTGAATGTCGGTAGTTTCTTCCATGCGATTAATATTCCAGTACTTTGTGGGTACGGTATGACAGAAACTAACGCGACTGTGACCTGCAATACCTTAGGTAATCGAGTGCCAGGTTCCAATGGACAACCTTTGCTGGAAACCGAAATTAAGTTAGGTAAGGACGATGAGATTTTAGTCCGCGGCGCCACTGTGATGCGCGGCTATTACAATCGTCCTGAAGATACCGCCGCTGCGTTTGAAGATGGTTGGTTAAAAACCGGTGATGCAGGGCGTTTCGATGCGAACGGCAATTTATTTATTACCGATCGTATTAAAGAATTGATGAAGACCTCCAACGGTAAATATATCGCGCCGCAAAGGGTTGAGGGCGCCGTGGGCTGTTGTCCTTTTATCGAGCAAGTGGCGATTATTGCCGATGCGCGTAATTATGTGACCGCTTTGATTGTGCCTGCGTTTGAGTCACTTGAAGCGTGGGCGAAGGACAAAGGGCTGAAGTATGAGTCACCTTTAGAATTGCTGCGCCATAGTCATGTGGTTGAGCATTTTGAGCAACGCTTAAAGCAGTTACAGCATGAGTTGGCCGGTTTTGAACAGATTAAAAAGTTCACTCTGTTGCCTGAAGCGTTTTCGATGGAAGCGGGTTTAATCACCCCAACGCTCAAGCTGCGCCGCAAGATGATTTACCATAAATACGCCCATGAAATTAATGCTATGTACAACAACTAATTGTTAAGTTGTTGTTGCTAAAGGCCGCAGAAGCGGCCTTTTTTTTATCTACTACTTCCTGAAGTGCTTTTCTTCGCTTAAAATTCGCCCCGTTTACTGGTGCGCATGAGGCGCGAGGCGTCGGTATAAAAGGTGTAGTTAAATGGAACTTTCGATTCGTAGTTTATTCGCTGCAGTGAGTGCGGTGTTGTTATCTTCTTTAACTGTCATTCCTGCAGCTGACGCTGAGGATTACGACAAAATCGTCCATGGCCCAGTGGACTTACCTAACGGGCAATGGCTCAATTTCTATCAAAAAGATCATAAAGTGTGGGGCGAAATGCTCTATGGCGATGCGCCCGGCGTGCGTCTTGATGATTATGGTTCTGCTGAAGTGGTTGCGGTTTTTTACCTCGATTTTGATAAAGGTGGCACCAAAGAAGTGGTTGTCATGCTTAAAGATGCCGATGGTCAGCATTTACGGGGCTATGGTTTTGAAGGGGATGATCTCACAAAACTCCCCCGTCTACAGGTTGTGCTCGATGACGTCGCACCAACCTTAACCTCGTTTACCGTGGGTAGCGTTCGTAAAGTGTTAAGCCAAATTCCGCCGCAACAATACCGTATGACCTATGATGTTGACGCGATTGAAGATCCCGCCATTAAAGCGATTGTCGATGGTTCTACTAAGCTCAAGCCGACCTTAGTGGGTTATCGTAATTCCGAAGGTTCACCCGTCGATGTGAAGACAGCCGTCGAATATAAATTACGTTATCCACTGACTCGTAAAGATAAAGATGCCCAAGGGATTGAGCGTCAATATAGCTTAGTGACCACCTTTGATCGCAGTGGTTATAGTGAAGAAGACGGTAGTTTTGTATTGGTGAGCGTGGCCTTTGAGGCCGATGACTTTGATTGGCTTAAAAGTGGTGGTGCCGTGATCCCTAAAACAGGCCCATCCTATGATTTTATGAGTATGGGCATGGGGAGCACTTGGGCAGGGCTTGCCAGTGAAAGTCATTATGCCCAAGGTGTGCTCGATGGCCCGTATGCAGCCTACGATGGTCGCAATGGTAGCGTGGTTTACTCTGGTAACTACAAACAGGGCAAAAAAGTCGGTAAGTGGATGGAGACAGAGAACCAAGCCATTTATTGGGAAGGCGAATATCTTGACGGTAAAAAGCAAGGTAAATGGATTGCACAGTCGATGTTCGATGAGGCCGATAACTTTGGTTTTGCCCATTACAATCAGGATGTGCTCGACGGCCCCTACGAAGTCTATGAGCCCGATTATGACTCCAGTGCAGAAGGCGATAAGCGATTAGTGGCAAAAGGTATTTATCTTAATGGCGTAAAAGATGGCGAGTGGCTTGAGGCTGATGGCAGCAAAGGCCAATATCAAAAGGGTGTCAAACAAGGTCCTTGGGTCGATAAAGTGACGAGCGGACATTTCCGTGATCAAGTTGGTGAAGGTGCCTATCTTGCAGGAAAACGCACTGGCCCTTGGGTATTTAAAGCCGAAGATGGGACTCGTACCGAAGTGAGCTATGTCAATGGCTTGCGTCAAGGAGAGTCTAAATCATTCGACAAAAATAATCTGATGTTTAATACCCGTCATTATGAGCAGGGTCGCCTTAATGGTAAGAGTATTTGGTATTCAAGTCCCAATGTCGTGGTGGATATCGCTAATTACCGCCAAGGAGAGTTGGATGGTCAGCAAATGCGCTTTAATCCCCAGAACGGTGAGCTGACTGAACTAACGAGTTATAAATTCAATGAAGCGGTGACGCTTAAGCCTTCGCACGATGAATGTATTATGCGTGAGAATCCCTATTCAGATGATTGTGAAGGGGTGATTAATGGCAAAAATGAAGCAATTTCATCGATAAAACACGGTGAGCAGCGCGAATATCATAGCAGCGGCTCCCTGTATAAATTGGCTTATTACACCAATGGCGCTGTAGATAAAGAATATCAGTTTGATTCCAATGGCCGTTTATTAAATTTAAAAACGTACAAAGCGGGTAAGGAATACGGCCCAAGTATCAGTTATTCCACTGATGGTGGTTACTCACTCTCCCGATATGGTCACCAAGTGAATAACCGTGTCTCTGGCCCCCATTACAGTTTCTATCCCAATGGGCAATTAAGAAGCCTGTGGAACTACTGCCAGCAAGAAGGCGAAACCTGGAACGGTGAACCTTATTTCTGGGATAACGCCATTGCGCGCTGCGGTATACAGCGCGAGTACTTTGATAATGGTGCCGTGAGTTGTATTGAAGACCTCGATAGCAATTATGCCGTGGATAAAGTGTGTTACGACATGAATGGCAAGATAGCGAATGAAATGCTGCGTATCGATGAACAGCATGTGGTACACAAGCGCTACATTAACGGTGTCATCTATTCCGAAGAGCCGGGTTTTGCCGATTACTCACATATCACTAAGGGCCGTAAGATTTATCACTTAGAGAACCCAAAAACTCATGGGGTGTATAAGTCTTATAAAAATGGCAAGTTAGAATACGAGAAAATGTATGATATGGGTAAGGCTGGATGCCTTAAAAAGTACGATGCTAACGGCAAGCAAACCCCAGAAACGGCGAGTTGCCAGTTTTAAAATGCTGGTTTGGGCTAGTGGCTAGAACCTGTTTGGCTTAGGATAATGGATGAGTTTGGTGGTGTGGTTTCATTGCGATAATCACCACGCTCTTCCATTCATAAAATAATAAAAAGGAAGTTTGCATGTCAGCCACAGAATACAGTCTCGAAATCAATCCAAGATTTACTGAAACCGACGGCCTAGGTCATATCAACAACACTGTTATCCCCGTATGGTGTGAAGCGGCGCGCACGCCAATCTTTGAGATTTTTAATCCTGAGCTGGATTTACATCAGTGGAACTTAATCGTCGCGGGGTTTACCGTGGCATTTATCGCGCCGACTTACTATGGCAAGAGTGTCACAGTAAAAACCTATGTCAGCCGTATCGGTAATAGCAGCTTCGAGCTGACCCAAACCTGTTGGCAAGCGGGCAACAAGACCGCCGAAGTGAAAACCACACTCGTACATTACGATTACAGCAGTGAAAAAAGCCGCCCGATTCCTGAAGATATCCGCGAAATGCTCGCTAATCTGAATGGTGAAAGTGCTTAGTCTGCTTACTCTTTCGGTCAGCGTAATTGCAATTGCGCTGCTGAAGGGTTAATTTGTCGGCCCGCTAACTGTGATGCAGATCACTTGTCTGTATCGCTTAATTTTTATCGGTTCGGATTAACCATGAGATTCTATTTTACCCGCATGCGATCGAAGGACATTTGTCCACCAAGACAGCCACTTAAAAAGATTGTGTGGTCATGGATTGGGGCTTTCTGTGGCATTTACTTGGTCGCGAGTCTCGCAAATTATATGAGTGAAAACCTCGTCGACACTATGTTTGTCATTGGCTCGTTTGGTGCGTCGGCTGTGCTGGTGTACGGTGCACCGCTGGCGGAGTTTTCTCAGCCGCGTAACTTGATTGGTGGCAGTGTGTTATCGGCCTTAATTGGGGTCGCAGTGTACCAAGTGTGTGGCGATTATGTGGTGCTGGCGAGCGCCTTAGCGGTATCCCTGTCTATCGCATTCATGTACCTGACTCGCACTCTTCATCCTCCGGGCGGCGCAACGGCATTGATTGCCGTGATTGGCGGTGAAAACGTGCATCAACTCGGCTTTCTTTACGCGTTAATGCCAGTGTTCCTCGGCTCAGTATTACTCTTACTGGTCGCGCTGGTGGTCAATAACCTCTCCACCGATCCCAAGCGCCATTACCCTGTTTATTGGATTTAGCGAACTCGTTCTTAAATCTGCCTATTTCAAAAACTTCTGCACATACCAGCAGCTGGCTTGGATAGTAAAGTCTTGGCCTTTAGCCCATTTAAGCCCGTGGCGCACTAAGCGTTCGGCAAGGCCTTTACCGCGCAGTTCGTTGGGGACAAAGGTGCGGCTAAAATCGATATCCTTGCCTGATAATCGGTATTCCAACACGGCTTCATAGCCATCGACAGGGATAATAAAACGCTGTTTATCCTGTTGATGTTCAATGGCTATCTCGATATTTTCGTTATCTGACATACATGCTTCCCTCAAGGTATGGCCTAAAGTGTGATGGCAATTCGTTATCGATTTGAATAGCTTAAGCGACTTCGTGCTGTTTGAGAATCGCCAGTAGTTCTGCCGGTAACTCAGCTTTTTTGCCTGTTTTAAAGTTAAACATCACCGCGACTGAAGTGCCTAACGTCGTTACTGCCTGCTGCTGTTTACTAAAAGCCTGATAATGCATGGTAAATCTATCGCTGTGAATATCGCTAATACTGACACTTACCAATAAAGTATCGGGGAAAGTCACAGGGCGTTTATAGCGAGCCTGATTTTCGCTGATTACGGGGCCAATGCCGGATTTATACAGGGTATCTAGCGGGAAGAGGCGATTGAAAAAGTCGATACGTGCCGTTTCAAAATAGCGGAAATAGACGACGTTGTTGACGTGTTGCAAGGCATCCATTTCACCCCATGCAACGGGGATTTCTGTGACTATGGGGTGCTGTGCGAGAAACTTTTCCATTGCCTGTTCTTGTACACCTTCTTGCAACTGTTGTTTAAATCCCATGATAAAAATCCCAAGTTAAAACGCTCGTTTAAGCGGCCAGACTAGCAGCATAAGATTGCTGCGACAAGTCTTGGCCTAAGCTGATACTGTGGCTGATAATGGCAAGCAATGCAGATATGAGTAATGTCTTTAAAGGGTTAGGTTGAGCTATGTATATTGGACAAGCGGCAAAGCAAACAGGGCTGTCGATAAAAGCGATTCGCTTGTATGAGGAGTGGGGGCTCATCGACACTCCCGCACGTCAGGGGCGTTATCGTATTTATAGTGCGGCGGATATTAGGCTGTTGTTGCTGATCAAAGAGGCCAAAGCCCTCGGTATTAAGCTTGTCCAACTAAAAGATTTACTCGAACAAGGCGATAAGCATGCTCAGTTAGCCACAGTGCAGGCTTTTTTGTTGGGTATTAAAGCGGATTTTTTACGCCAGATAAGTGAGTTAGAACATAAAGTCACTCAGTTAGATGCCTGTATTGATGGGCTCACCTCCTGTGAATCGCAGCTGTTACCTTAGGTCTTGACTCTCCCCTTAGGGGCAGAGTGTATGCTATTTGCCATATTGACTGTTATGGCGTTTCATCGTGGCAAAAAAGATTTTAGTGATCTGTGGTAATCCTAAGGCGCAGAGTTTTTGTGAGCATCTGGCTGAAACCTATGCCAAAGCGGCGTCAGATAAACACTCAGTGAGAATCGTCAAACTAGCTGAGCTGAATTTTGACCCGAATCTGATCTATGGTTATCGTCAACCTCAGCCACTCGAAGCCGATTTGCTAGCGTTTCAAGCGAATATCCAGTGGGCGGAGCATGTGGTGATTATCACACCGATTTGGTGGGGCGGTATTCCTGCTAAGTTTAAAGGCTTAATCGATAGGACATTTTTATCTGGATTTGCATTTCAATATGAGAAAGGTAAATTGATACCCGCTAAGTTGCTGCGCCATAAAACTTCGCGAATTATCATGACCATGGACACGCCGCCTTGGTATTACAAGTGGTTTCAAGGCGCTTCCGCGCTCAAACAGCTTGATACCGCCACCTTAGTTTTTAGTGGTTTTAAGCGGGCTAAGTCCAATATGTTGGGGCCAGTGATGAGTGCTAAGGAGCCGCAATTGCAACAATGGCGAGCGTTGGTGCAGCGGCTGGGGAATTTAGGTTTATAGAATCTAGCGAAACAAGGAGTGGGGTGTGATTAAACAAGTGGGCAATACTCTTATTCAGCCAAAACACAGAGCGTCTTGCCATTGCGGTGCCGTGGTATTGGAGTTGTCATTGCCTAATGGCATCGAAAATCCACGCCGTTGCGATTGCTCTATCTGTCGTCGTAAGGGCGCAATGGTTGGCTCTGTGCCGCTGGCGGGGATTAAGATCCTCAAGGGTGAGGATGTGCTGAAACTCTATGAATTCAATACCAAAACTGCCAAACACTACTTCTGCTCTATCTGCGGTATTTACACCCATCACCAGCGGCGTTCCAATCCCCACGAGTATGGTTACAACATTGGTTGCCTCGAAGGGGTTAACCCATTCGATCTCGAAAATGTGCCCACGAATGATGGCGTTAACCATCCTGCGGATCGTTAGATTATGAATATAGGTCAGTTTGCTGTACTCACAGGACTGTCGGCGCATACGCTCAGATATTACGAGAAAATTGGCCTACTGCAGTCTGTCGTTCGAAATGGCAGCGGGCATCGTGATTATGCTGCGAAAGAAGCGGAATGGATTGGGTTTATCAATCGCTTAAAAGAAACGGGCATGCCGTTAAAGCAGATATTGACCTATGCCGAGTTGCGCGTCCAAGGCGATGCAACCGCTGGCCAGCGACAGCAGTTGCTCGAGCAACATGCAACACAATTGGCTGAGTGTATTCGCCAAGAGCAGGAGCATTTGGCTGCCCTTAAGCAAAAAATTCACTATTACCAAACTCATTTTAGTGGCTAAGCTCAGTCGCTAACATTTGTGGTTAAATGCTAAAAAGCTAATATTATTTACTTTTCTATTTGCTTTCGCCTCTAGTCGGCGAGTTAAACAGAGGGTTAGTTTTACTGATCCGCATTGCCTGTGTCATCCATCAATGAACCATTGACTTAGAGTTAACTCTAAGGTTTAGGCTGCTTGCTGTGATTTAATCCAACAGGAGCTAAAAATGAGTAATCAAAGATATGTGCAGGGCCTCGCTAAACTGACTGAAATTGACGGTGAGACGGGGGAGAAAGTCATCCGCAGTCTTGCCGATATTTGCCCTGACTTGGGCAAGTACATTATTGAATATCCTTTTGGGGATATTTATCAGCGTGAAGGGCTCGACCTTAAGACGCGGGAGCTAGTGACAGTTGCCGCACTCACGGCGCTAGGGCATTGCCAGCCACAGTTAAACGTACATATTAATGGCGCATTGAATGTCGGTTGTACGCCGCTGGAAATTGTTGAGGTGATATTGCAAATGTCGGTTTATGCAGGCTTTCCTGCTGCACTTAATGGCATGTTTGTCGCTAAAACCGTATTTTCTGAGCGGGAGTTAAGCGTCGTTTAGTTAGTCCTGAGTCAGGTTTATCGATTTGCAAGAGTGACCATAAGGCCGCTTTGATTTCCTCTTTCAAGTTCATTTTAGTTGGATTTAAACGGGCGATGGGGTGTTGCAGGGCTTTCATTCGACTCTAAACAGAACGTTCGACTTTGGCTAGAGATAGCCAAAGTGACCAATATACCGAGATTGAGTGGCACAGTTGCCAACACTGTGCTTTGCACATTACAGTGGCAAATGTTGCCCGTCTTACTATTTCAATGGAATGTAAAATAATAATGAATTTAATCGGTTACATTGGGACGGCTCGCCAATACTTGCGAAAGCTCAGTTTACCATCACTGAGTGAAATCCGTTTAGGTTTGGGCAAGTTCTGGCGTTGTCTTATCCTAGGGGTTGCTAAGTTATCCTTTGCGCAAAAGCTGTATCTTATTGCTTTGATATTGGCTTTTAGTAGCGAGTTAATGGGGTTGGTCGCTGTGATTGCCGTAATCGCTATGGCCATCGAGTTTTGGCCTGTGTTCGAGCGGGTTTGGCATAGTTTGGCGGGCAAAGCTGTGTTGTTGCTGTTTTATGCGATGATTGCCAACTTTGCTTTGGGCTGGTCTGGCGCGATAGTTAACGAAGTGGTTGGGGTCTCAGCAAGCGATCTCAATTACACCCATAACTTAGCGATTTTACTCTATATGCCCGCTTGGTTTTTGATGGTAAGCGCGATCGTGCTGCTGGCATTGCAGTTGATTATTCCTATCTATTTAATATTGATCTTTTTGCTTAAACCTTTAGGCGTCAAATCGTTACGGCTTACCTCGCATACTTCATTCCGTAAAACGACTTTTTTGATCCGTATCGTGCTAGCGACTGTGGTTTTGTATCACTTGAGCCTGTTAATTGATTTAGAGACGCGCATTGAAACCTCATTTGGCAACTTTATTACCTCTCCCCAAGAAGCCGCTAAGCATGCGCCTCGCGAGCCTAAATCGGGACGGTTGCCGGATGCGACCGATGTGTTGACGGTACCGATTGTAGAGCTAACTCAGACTGCTCTTGACTCTGAAAGCGATAAATCGAGCAAGGCTGAGAATAGTAATGATGACAGCGAGCTGGAAGAGGAAGATCGCAAAAAGGCCTACGCCTCAGTGCGAACTCAATATCAGTACTTAGTGCGGCAATGGCTAGCTACGTTCGCATTTTCACTTGAAGCCAATGGCCGCTCGCGTTGTAAAAAGCCTGCCGAGTCGAATGTGATTGAATTAAATGATTACGAGATTTTGTTGATCACACCCGATAAGAATGCGGATTATGGTTATCGTTTTGAGGTGGAAAAATGTATCTCGGCCGCGTTTCCGCTGGCGGTGAAGGGCAATTGAGTCAATTAATAAAAAAGCGACCACAAGGTCGCTTTCGTTTTATCGGCTAAATCAGCTTGAGCTGACTGAGTCGACTATCGTGCTATTCAATAATCGCATTATTCAATCAGCAGCTCATCGAAGCTGCTGATTTTGCGGAACTCGCCAGTGCGTTGCTTGCTGTCGCGAACCATTTGGCAGGTCATCATACCCGCAGCGTCAGCAGCCTTTAATTCTTCAATAACATCAGACACAAACAGCACTTGTTTGGGGCTTAAGCTGATAGTGTTGAGTATATTGCAGTAAGCCTGCTTATCTAATTTGTTGCCCGTACGGGTGTCGAAATGGCCGTTAAACATTTCAGTTAAATCGCCGCCGTCACTGTGGCCGAACAACAGTTTTTGCGCGTCGACAGAGCCGGATGAAAAACTGTAAATACGTAGATTTTGTGCGCTAAAACGTTTCACTGCTTCAATAAAGTCCGGGAAGATATGGCCCTTAAATTCGCCATGGGCATAGCCTTGTTTCCAAATTAACCCTTGTAAGGTTTTAAGTGGCGTAGCTTTACGGTCTTCGTTGACCCATTGTTGCAGGATCTCAGTTACACGCGCTAAGTCAGCCTCGGGCTCTAGGGCGATATCTTTAGTGTCACAAATACAGTTTTCAACCAATACATTGTGTTGGTTCTGTTCTAAAAAGTCTGGCAAGGCTTTGACAGAATAGGGGAATAGTACATCTTGGATAAAGTTTAGGTCTGTCGTGGTGCCTGCTGTGTCTACGACTATGGCTCTGATACCCATAATGTTTTGATACTCCACAATATGTTGGCTAAAAAATGCAACTCCGATCCTAAGCGTTATTGGTGAAATTGGCTAGTCTATTTCACCCAAACACATGGGCAAATTGTGGGTGATATCACTAAGCGATAAGATTGAAATTTGATTAATCTAGTAATTTTAAAAGCTTATCCACTGATTATCCGAGAAAACACTAACTTGATACTGGATTTCATCTCGTTTATTGCGCACAAGTTTGTGGTAGACATAAGACTATGGTCTTAATAGCTAAGGGAAATTTAGGCTGCTATTGTAGTTAAAGTCTCTTTACTCCTTTATACCTTGCATGCTGTGGTTTTCGGGAGACGAGACAGCATATTTCACCTGCGAATAGAGAGACCTTACATGAAATATTTACCCGCACTTGGCTTTGGTATCCTATTAGCCTTATTGAGTTTTATCAGCTTCTCATTGGTTGCCAGCGCGGGTTATATGTTGGACATGTTGAGTGCGGTGCCTCACATCTCGCATAACAGTGTGGAGTATCTTTTGTTGGCGGCTCATGATGCGAGTTTGCTGATATTGCTTGCAGGTTTAGTGCTTTATGCTTACCACAGGATCTTTCCTAAACTTCCCTTCGATTGGTTTACCGCTGTGCTTATCCAAATGCCCCTTGGCTTGGCGGTACTGGTATTAGATGGTTTTACTTTAAACCTGTTTTCATTCAAAGGTTTTGCACTAACGTTGACCACTTTAGCCGCTTCATTTGGGGTGCTAAGCCTCTTTTGGTTGCTTCAACGCAGAGCTAAGCGCTTCGAGGCGAGGTTGAGTAAATAAGCAGAATCTACAGAACATAGCGTAGGCGCAGTGCCGTTTGTTCAACAGGGGATAACGCGAGCCACTGTTCTCGGATTTCCACTGCTTCCTGCGGATAGTCGGTAATGAGTACATCGGCTCCCAGCGCCAACATGCGCAGCATTTGCCGTGGATTATTAACAGTCCATACATGCACTTGCTTACCTCCTTTGTGTGCACGGGCGATAAACTTTTCGTTAGTAATCGATTGATTGACCGCTAAGAATTGTGTATTCGCCTTAATGGGATCGCCAATGGATTGAGTGACGATAAGGCCAGTGTGAATGGAAGGGTCGAGTCGTTGAACTTCTTCAATGGCTCTTGCTTCGAGCGATGTAATCACCACTTGTTGTGTCATTTTCTCTTGTTGCAATAAGGCGACAACGGCCTGCGCTAAGCTGGGATCGGCTTGATTATATTTAAGCTCAATGTTCAAACCGATTTTGTTGCGTGCCTCATTAAGCATCTCTAGTAGTGTTGGTACGGATTCACCTGCAAAGGCGGCACTGTGCCAACTCCCTGCATCAAGCTGTTGTATTTCACTCGCACTGAGGTTAGCAACTCGCCTTGGATCGCCCGCTATGCGCATTAAATCAGCATCGTGCAATACCATTAAGGTGCCATCGGATGCCGTTTGCACATCGATTTCGGCATAATCCGCCTTTTCTGCAATCGCTAAACGCAAAGCCGCAAGGGTATTTTCTGGTGCCCTAGCAGCGCCAGCACGGTGGGCAGTAATCAGGATGTCATCCCTTTGTGGTTCACTATTGAGGGCATATACCCCTAACCCCAACATGATTAAAAAAGTGCCGATCAACACCCCGCTTATCGTATAAATCGACAGTTCAGACGTTCTTTTTACCGTTTGTCGCCCAAGGCGTTCTAACACTGCGGGTTTTTCTCCCAGTTGGCGGTATAACAGCAATATGATAAAGGCTTCCCCAAACATTCCGAGTAAGGACCATGCCGCGCTGAGCATAAAAATCAGTGCGGAGACGAGGGCCAATATGGCTAATTCTGTCGAAAGTGTCAGCGTAACCCTATCGAGTAAGCTATCGGCACCCCAGGAGATCAGCAGCATTAAGGGATACACCAAAGCACCTATCCTCAACCACCAACCCGCAGCGTGCCACATAATCGGGTGTTCATTGCCTGCGCTTAATTGCCAACTACGTTTGAGTGCCGTCAAAGCATCGGTCGTTTCACTCACAATAATCGTCAGTGAAAAGGCCGCTTTGGCCCACAGATATAAGGCAACAAGGACATAGATTATCGCTAAGAACGCCATACTCGTTAAGGCGAGATACCAGTCTATAGGCTTGAAATACAAGTAGTAATTGATGTCGTGTCCCTGTAGAAACACGCTGAAAATCAGATATCCTAACCCGATAAAAGGTACGCTGAGCAGCAATAAGCAAGCCGCATAAATGCTACCAAGGCGAATAAATACGGGTAAGCGCGCAGTTGCGAAAATCAGCGCCCGCACTGGGCCAATGGGAATATCGTATAAGCCAGATGCTGCGAGAATCGTGACTCCAGCACGTTGGGTAAAAAACACGGTAAAGCTGCTGAATAGAGTAATGACCATAAACAGCAAGCCATAGGGAGACATGGCAAAGGCGATTAAGTCGTAATTGGTGATGGTGACATTGCCCGTTTTGGCAATCAGATGGCGCAGTAACCAACCAAAAGACGGGACGATAATACCCGCCGACACTAAGGTGAATAACAGTTCAAATTCAATGAGTTTTCTACCGCAGCGACGAATGGCTTTAAGCGTGTCATGCCAGTAACTGTGTTCAGGATTGAGCATGCAGCTTCCTTAATCGTGCGAGTGTAGGACTGTAATTTAGCAGCGTTTCAGGTTGACGGTTAGTCATTCGTGCAATGTTTTGAGCTGGTGAGTCAGTTGTTATTATCCATAAAGCAATAAATACATTGATTATTTCAAGTTTCCGAGCTGCGCCTATGTCGGGTCGTTTGTCATTGAGCTTTCTTCAAAGTGTAATAATAGATAGCTCGTTAAGTTGGTTCACTCGATTTAGTATCGTCGCCAATTTTATTGGTATCGCAATCTTTCACTATTTTAAACATTGGGTTGGGTATATTCGGCAGTGAGTGTGCTGATGGTGATACCTTCTATCCTATTCTTATGTTTAATATTTAACATGTTCTAGTGAGTCGACATTATAAATAAATTACTTATCCCAGAAGCGCACAATATCGCAGATTAAGCCTGTCTATGTTTTGTTGTTTATTCAATATTTTGATTTTTTTGTGGATAAAAATCAAAATATTGAGATGTAAACTTGGTGATTAATCTAGGTAAGACCTGCGTATACATGTTTGCCTCGTTAAAATCCGTGAATCAGATTTACCTCGTCTGGTTTACATACTAAAATTTCACGCAATTTACCCGTGTCAAAGGGGTTGCGTTGGTAACAGTCGTTCTTATATGTCGTTCTACATGATAAGAATTTGCTTATAAATAAAAGAGTAGTAATAAATTGTCTTATAAAAAATTTAATGCATTCTTGAACGCAAACATGCGGACCTTTGAAATGGTTGGTGTTCTAATGCGCATATTTAGTTTCTCACTTGTCAGTTGGCTTGGCCCTGAAAGTCCTTTTATGTTTGTTTGGATTTTCAACACGATAGATGCTGTTTTGCTAACATGGTGTGCCGCTTTACGCAAAGATGCCGCTTACACGTTACTCAATGGTTTTTGGATTTTGATTGGTATTGTAGGGATCGCAAGAGCTGGCGGATTGATTCACTAAGTTTTCTGGTTCATGTCAGTGAATCACTCAACCCCAGACTGATTCATCACACCGCCAAAACATGCCCTTAAGCCCTGTTATCGGGTATTGGAGGGCATTTTTTTACCCTAAAATGAATCAAATTCCTTAAGAACTGATTCAAGCCATCTTGATGATGCCACATTATCAACATAACGAGTTTGTGATGGCGGCGCAGTTTCCTGAAACGTAAATTGCATAATGCTAATGGCTAAATTAGATCGTTAATATGCGCGGGAGTTGATGAGATTAAGCACTGGCATGTAAGGGACCGTTCGTGACAGGGATGTCACGGTCGAGCCCTCAAGGATGAGTTTATGGCGCGTCACTGGAAAGCCAGTGCTTAATCATTTTCTGATTATTTGCACATTGCCGCACACTCAGTACAGGGTTACTTAGTTGACACAATCAACTAATCTCGATATTGTTGATACAGTCAACTATATCGAGAGCCTTCTATGTCGTCATTGTCACTCAGTGAAACTTTGCACAGATTAGTGCATGCCTACAAAAAGCAATTGCGTAGTGATATTGCTGCGCAAGAGATTGATTTACCTGTCACTCATATCCGAGCCTTGAAGGGGGTTTGTCGTAATCCTGAATCAACGGCCCAGTCTATCGCCCTGCGTATGCAGCGGGATAAAGCACAAATTACCCGTGTTCTTAATGAGCTACAGCAGAGTGGGTTGATCACTAAAATCGATAACCCTAAGGATGGCCGCAGCCAGTTGCTGCGACCCACGGCTGAGGGGGAAAAGATCATGACTCAGATCAATGCCTCAGAACGTAAAACCGTGGCGCGCATGACGCAGGCGCTCAGTTCAGCCGAAGTTGATACTTTTATTAAACTTGCCAATCGGATCAGTAAAAGTGTGGATGATGCCGCTGCCGCCAAAAGTGAAACTGATTGCCTAACTCAAAAAAGACCATCTAGTAAGCCAAAAGATACGGCTGGAAAAGGAGCCATTGAGTTGCGCTTAACGGCAGAAAACGCAATAGGAGAAAATCATAATGAATAAACCTGCACCACGTGAGCTAGAAGTGATCCGCTCGACTTATATCACCCCGCATATGCTACGTATCACCTTAGGCGGTGCGGGATTGGCTGGATTTCCTGCCGATCAAGAGAGTGCCTATATCAAGTTGTTATTCCCACAAGCGGGTGAGCGTCCATTAATGCGAACTTACACTATCCGTCAGCAACGCAATGATGAAATCGATGTGGATTTTGTGCTGCACGATACCGACGGCCCCGCATCGAGTTGGGCGAAAACGGCGCAGGTGGGCGATATTATTCAAATCGGCGGACCCGGGCTTAAAAAACTGATCAACTTTGAGGCGGATTGGTTTTTACTCGCAGGTGATATGACCGCCTTGCCCGCTATCAGCGTGAATCTGGCACAATTGCCAAACAATGCCGTGGGTTACGCTGTGATTGAAGTGCTAAGCGAGGCCGACATTCAGCCTCTCGTACATCCTGAACATGTTGAGCTGCATTGGGTGATCAATCCTGAAGCCGATCCCGAAGGTCGCCCTTTGGTCGAGCGTATTGCCCAATTACCTTGGCTTACTGGCGAGCCCGCCGTGTGGATTGCCTGTGAATTTAATAGCATGCGCGCGTTGAGAAGGCATTTTAAGCAAGCGCATCCATTGCCTAAGAGCCATTTTTATACCTCGAGCTATTGGAAAATAGGTTGTAACGAAGGTGAGCATAAACTGGTAAAACAAGAAGATGAGCAGTTAGAAAATGGGGCCAGTGTTTAAATTCAGATAAGGTCGCCAAGTTTGATTGAGCGACCTTATCTAACCTTTCGCTTATGCCGTTTTTGCTGCTGATGCACCTATTATTGATGCACCTATTATTGATGCACTTAGGCTACTGGTGAACTAGCTTGCCATTCTTCACCACATCTTTGCAGGGATTGACGCCGTAGGAATAGGCTAATTGCGCAGGCGTGGCGATATCCCACAGACAAAAATCGGCTTGTTTGCCAACGACTAAACTGCCGACGTTATCTTCAATTCCGAGTGCTTTGGCGGCATTTAAGGTGAGTCCAGTTAGGGCTTCTTCTGGCGTTAAACGGAACAAGGTGCAGCCCATATTTAGCATCAACAGGGTTGAGCAAATGGGGGATGAACCGGGGTTGAAATCGCTGGCGAGCACCATAGGTACGCCGTATTTGCGCAGTAAATCGATAGGTGGTTTTTGGGTTTCCCGCAAAAAGTAAAAGGCGCCCGGCAGCAGTACGGCGCAGGTGCCGCTTTCACTTAAGGCTTTTACGCCTGCCTCATCTAAATATTCGATATGATCCACAGACTTAGCACCAAGACGTGCGGCCAGTGCGCTACCGCCCATATTGGTTAGCTGCTCGGCGTGGAGTTTAATCTCTAAGCCCGCTGCTTTGGCTGCGCTGAGTACCCGTTCTGTTTGCTCAAGGTTAAAGGCGATATTCTCGCAGAACACATCCACTGCATCGGCAAGATTTTCGGCGATCACTGCGGGTAGCATCTTATTGATAATTAAGTCGACATAGCCGTCGCTATTGTCTTTATATTCTGGCGGAATTGCATGGGCGCCAAGGAATGTGGTCTTCACATCTACATGGTGATGCTTGCCGAGCTCGCGGGCGACACGCAGGATTTTCAATTCAGTTTCAGTATCTAAGCCGTAACCCGATTTGATCTCAACCGTAGTCACCCCTTCTTTGGCCAGCGCGTTTAAACGCTGACGGCCGAGTTCAAATAATTCTGCTTCATCCGCTTCGCGGCAAGCTTTAACTGTTGAAATAATGCCGCCACCTGCACGAGCAATTTCTTCGTAACTCGCGCCCTGTAGGCGTAACTCAAATTCATTGGCGCGATTACCGGCAAAGATTAAGTGGGTGTGGGCGTCAATTAATCCTGGGGTGATCCAGCCGCCTTTGCCCCTGTAAACGGGAATTGACAACACATCGAAGGCGGGCAGTTCGCTGCGGGGGCCAAGCCAAGCAATTTTACCATCTTTTACTGCGATGGCCGCGTTGGTGATCGCACCATAAGGTGCTGATACGGAAGGGTCCATTGTGGCTAAGTTAACGTCTATCCAAACCTGATCCCAAGACATGTATTCCCCTCGCTGTGTTGGCAGATGTTAACCAAGTGATTAACGGTTTATTAAATTTATGTGAGCTGGCTTGTATTTACTTGTATATACAAGCTAGGATTGTAGCCGCAATTTTGAACGTTTGAAAGAGTGAATAGTACCTAGATTTTAGCGCGTTATATTGAGGAAATGTTTTGGCTACTCCTAAGTTTGCAGAAATTAAGCAATACATTATCTCCTCTATCGAGTCGGGTGAGTGGGAAGAGCATGCTCGCGTGCCTTCTGAGAATCAGCTTGCCGATTTGTTTACCTGCAGCCGAATGACGGCGCGACGTGCGCTAACCGAGCTGACGGATAGCGGTGTGCTTGTGCGTTCTCAAGGGCTAGGCACCTTCGTCGCAGGGTGTAAATCCCAGTCGTCTATGTTGGCGATCCGCAATATTGCCGATGAGATAAAAGACCGCGGCCACGGCTATAGCGTACAGCAATGGGTGTTAGAGCAAGTTGTGGCGAGTACGAGTATCGCAATTTCCCTTGGGCTTGAGCACGGTGCGACAGTATTCCATTCGATCTTAGTGCATTGCGAGCAGGGCTTACCGTTGCAAGTCGAAGAGCGTTATGTGAATCCCGAGTTGGCGCCCGATTATTTATTGCAGGATTTTACCCAGCAGACACCCCACGAATATTTGTCCCAAGTGGCACCGCTGACCGAGGCGCATCACACGATTGAAGCGATTATCGCCAGTGAAGAATTACAGCAAAGGCTCGAAATCCCCGCCACTGAGCCCTGTCTACAGATTTTACGCCGCACTTGGTCACGCCAAGGCGTCGTGAGTTTCGCAAAATTAGTTCACCCAGGTAGCCGCTTTAAACTCGGTGGCCACTTAACCTTTAGCAAGTAACGCCAGTGGCGTGATTAACAGATGTAAATCAGTAATTTAAATAGCTGTACCCTTATAAGTTAAAAGATAAAAACACAATAAAAACAATAGTGCTAACCCGTATTAGCGACTTAGCGAATACGACTTAGCACCACAGGTTGAAAGAGGAAAATTCAATGGATAAGCGCCACGACCCAAGCCGCCGTATTATTGCACCGCATGGCACACAATTAAGCTGTAAGAGTTGGCTCACAGAAGCGCCAATGCGTATGTTAATGAACAACTTACATCCCGATGTCGCCGAGCGCCCAGAAGACTTGGTCGTCTATGGTGGTATTGGCCGCGCCGCCCGCGATTGGGACTGTTACGACAAAATCATCGAAGTCTTACAACGCCTCGAAGACGACGAAACCTTATTAGTGCAATCGGGCAAACCTGTGGGTGTATTTCGCACCCATGCGGATGCACCGCGCGTGCTGATTGCTAACTCAAACCTAGTGCCACATTGGGCGAACTGGGAACATTTCAACGAGTTAGACAAGCTAGGTTTAGCCATGTACGGCCAGATGACGGCGGGTTCTTGGATCTATATCGGTACTCAAGGCATAGTCCAAGGCACCTACGAGACCTTTGTGTCGGTCGCGAAACAGCACTTTGAGGGTATCTCTAAAGGCAAGTGGATCCTCACCGGCGGGTTAGGCGGCATGGGCGGCGCACAAACGCTGGCGGGCACTATGGCTGGCTTCTCAGTGTTAGCCTGTGAAGTCGACGAGACTCGCATCGATTTCCGCCTGCGTACTCGCTATGTTGACAAAAAAGCCACTTCGCTCGATGAAGCATTAGCCATGATTGAAGAAGCGAACCAAGCTGGCAAGCCAGTATCAGTGGGCTTATTAGCGAATGCCGCCGATGTGTTTGCTGAATTAGTTAAACGCGGCGTTACCCCAGATGTGGTGACCGACCAAACCTCGGCACACGACCCATTAAACGGTTATCTGCCGCAGGGGTGGACTATGGCTGAGGCTGCGGCCATGCGTAAAACCGACGAAGCTGCTGTGATTAAGGCGGCAAAAGCCTCAATGGCGGTGCAAGTACAAGCCATGCTCGACCTGCAAACCGAGGGGGCAGCCACGCTCGATTACGGTAACAATATTCGCCAAATGGCGTTTGAAATGGGCGTTGAAAACGCCTTTGACTTCCCAGGTTTTGTACCTGCTTATATTCGCCCACTGTTCTGTGAAGGCATAGGTCCGTTCCGCTGGGTGGCGTTATCTGGCGATCCCGAAGATATCTACAAAACTGACGCTAAAGTCAAAGAACTGATCCCAGATAATCCACACCTGCACAATTGGTTAGACATGGCGCGCGAGCGTATCGCCTTCCAAGGTCTGCCAGCGCGTATTTGCTGGGTTGGCTTAAAAGATCGCGCTCGCTTGGCGTTAGCTTTCAACGAAATGGTCAAAAATGGCGAGTTGTCGGCGCCCGTGGTAATCGGTCGCGATCACTTAGATTCTGGCTCAGTGGCCAGCCCGAACCGCGAAACCGAATCTATGCTGGACGGCTCAGATGCGGTATCCGATTGGCCATTATTGAACGCGCTACTCAACACCGCTAGCGGTGCAACTTGGGTGTCGCTGCACCACGGCGGCGGCGTCGGTATGGGCTTTAGCCAACATTCGGGTGTGGTGATTGTGTGTGACGGCACAGATGCGGCGGCAAAACGGGTTGGCCGCGTGTTGTGGAATGACCCTGCGACAGGCGTGATGCGTCATGCCGATGCGGGCTACGAGATTGCGAAAAACTGTGCCAAGGAGCAGGGCCTCGATTTACCTATGCAAGACTAGCCGATGCTAACGACTCAATAACAATAATAACTAAAAGCTTGGAGCTAAAAATATGAAATCTGTGAATCACTTAGTGTTAACGCCGGGCAGCTTGAGCCTAGCGCAATTGCGCGAAATCAGCCGTCATAAGTTGACACTGGAACTCGCACCAGAGGCGATTACTGATATCAACACCAGTGCGCAAATCGTGCAGAAAGTGTTGGATGAAGGCCGCACCGTTTATGGCATCAACACGGGCTTTGGCTTGTTGGCCAATACCAAGATAGCGCCCGAAGATCTGCAATTGCTGCAACGCTCAATCGTGTTGTCACATGCCGCAGGTACAGGTCAATACATGCAAGATGCCACAGTGCGTTTGATGATGGTTTTAAAAATCAACTCATTAAGCCGCGGCTTCTCGGGCATTCGTTTAGAAGTGATTAACTTCTTAATCAGTTTAGTAAACGCCGAAGTTTATCCCTGCGTGCCAGAAAAAGGTTCAGTCGGCGCCTCGGGTGACTTAGCGCCACTGGCGCACATGTGTTTGCCTATGCTGGGTGAAGGCGAAATGAGCTATCGAGGCGAGTTAATTTCTGCCGCCGAAGGTTTAGAAATCGCTGGTCTCAAGCCAATCGATTTAGCGGCCAAAGAAGGGCTGGCCCTGTTGAACGGCACTCAAGCGTCGACTGCGCTGGCGCTGGAAGGGTTGTTCCACGCCGAAGACTTGTTCGCAGCAAGTTCAGTGATCGGTGCCATGAGCGTCGAAGCCGCTATGGGCAGCCGTAGCCCGTTTGATCCTCGCATCCATGCGGCGCGTGGTCAGAAAGGTCAAATCGATTCGGCCATGGTCTTCCGTCATCTACTGGGTGAAGAGTCTGAGATAAGCTTAAGTCATGCTAACTGTGAAAAGGTGCAAGATCCTTACTCACTGCGCTGTCAGCCACAGGTGCTGGGTGCTTGCTTGACCCAAATTCGTCACGCGGCCGATGTGTTAGGCACAGAGGCCAATGGCGTAACCGATAACCCACTGGTGTTCCAAGATACAGGCGATATCATTTCTGGCGGTAACTTCCACGCCGAACCCGTGGCTATGGCGGCGGATAATCTGGCGATTGCGATTGCTGAACTGGGCTCCATTGCCGAGCGTCGTATTGCGTTATTGATCGATTCTAGCCTATCTAAACTGCCGCCATTTTTGGTAAAAAACGGCGGGGTGAACTCAGGCTTTATGATCGCCCAAGTGACGGCGGCGGCATTGGCGTCTGAGAACAAAACCTACGCTCATCCGGCATCAGTTGACAGTTTGCCAACATCGGCTAACCAAGAAGACCATGTTTCTATGGCGACCTTTGCGGCCCGCCGCTTGCGCGATATGAGCGAAAATACCCGTGGTGTACTGGCAATTGAATTGTTAGCAGCGGCTCAGGGTTTAGATTTTCGCGCGCCTTTAGCCCCAAGTGCTGCAGTGGCTAAGGCTAAAGCCGAATTGCGTGAAGTCGTCGCTTATTACGATAAAGACAGATACTTCGCGCCAGATATCGAAGCAGCGACAGATTTGTTGTATACAGCGAGCTTTAACACTTATCTGCCTGCAGGAACGCTAGCCAGCTTTTAGGCGTTTGTTTTAGTTTAATGGCTGAACAGGTGTTTACTCCGCGGGAATAGGCTGCACTGAGGTGCTTTTGTTATCGCGCCCAGATTTTGCGCCTCAATGTGCTAAAAATAAGCGTTAAAAGGCAAAATTTAAGGTGCAGGCAGATTGCTTGTGCCTTTTTCTTTGGTTTTTATCTGCTTTTCCTCGATCTTTGTCTTTGCCATTTTGGTGTGTTTAACACCGCAGACTCTGCACTTTTTACCCTAATCTTTACATTGTCAGTTTTTGTGGCTATCTATCCCTCTAGAAACCGTTACCTTTGTGTTTTTATCCGCCATCATTATGCATATTTGAATGCATATAATCATTTTTAATAACCACAACCCTATGATGTGGGACAATATGGGGTTGCCATGTTGGACAAAATGTCTTTTGTGGTTTATTGGTTTTTAATTCCTTAAATTGTGCTTTTATTATCATTCATTGGTCTTTGGTGCTTTATTTGAAATGTTTTTTGGAGTTAAGTTCTGTGGTTGTTTATTTGGGATCTTGATCTCATGTCATTATTTGTTATCTATTTCTTCTTTGGGGATAATCTTAAATTAAGTGTGGTCTTTAGTAGGACTCACTCAATCGGTTGCCATTTTTACCACAGCAACCACTAGACTCATAACGACAAGAGTGTGAGAGGACGCAATGAACAGACGCCAGTTTTTTAGACTGTGTGCTGCCGGAGCTGCCACCTCAGCAATTTCAGCGTTGGGATTGATGTCCGAAAAGGCCTATGCGGCCGTTCGAGAATTCAAACTCATTAGCGCGAAAGAAACCCGCAATAACTGCTGCTATTGCTCAGTGGGTTGCGGATTGCTGATGTACAGCAAAGGAAGTAACGGCAAAAACGCCGAACAAAGTATTTTCCATATCGAAGGGGATGCAGACCATCCAGTCAACCGCGGGGCCTTGTGTCCTAAGGGTGCTGGTCTAGTGGATTATGTGAACAGCCCTAATCGTCTTAAGTATCCTGAGTACCGTGCGCCAGGCAGTAATGAATGGACTCGTATCAGCTGGACTGAAGCTTACCAACGCATCGCCCGTCTGATGAAGAATGACCGTGATGCTAACTTGATTGAAAAGAATTCTGCTGGGATGACGGTTAACCGTTGGCTTAGCACTGGGATGATGACCTCGTCGGCGATGCCGAATGAAGGCGGCTATATCACCCAGAAATTTGCACGGGCACTGGGCCTAGTTGCAATCGATACTATTGCGCGTAACTGACACTCTCCAACGGTAGCAAGTCTTGCTCCGACATTTGGACGTGGTGCCATGACCAACCACTGGATCGATATTAAAAACTCTAATTTGATCATTATTATGGGCGGTAATGCAGCAGAGGCTCACCCTGTCGGATTCGGCTGGGTTACAGAAGCTATGCAACATAACAACGCTAAACTTTTGGTGGTCGATCCTCGCTTCACCCGTAGCGCCGCTGTGGCCGATTACTATGCGCCGATCCGCTCGGGCACAGATATCGCCTTCCTGCTCGGGGTGATCCGCTATCTTATTGAAACTAAACAAGTGAACTACGACTATGTGAAGGCTTATACCAATGCCAGTTACATAGTGCGCGAAGACTTCTCTTTTAGTGAAGGTCTGTTCAGCGGTTTCGATGAAGAAACAGATAGCTACAATAAAGAGTCTTGGTACTACGAGTTAGACGAACAGGGTTACGCGAAAATCGATCCTAGCTTCGAACATCCACGCTGTGTGTGGAACTTAATGAAGCAACATGTAGAACGCTATGACTTTGAAACAGTAAGCAATATTACCGGTACGCCGATTGCGGACTATGAGATCGTTTGCCAACAAATTGGTAGCACTCATACCCACGATAGAGCCGCGACCTTTATGTATGCCTTAGGTTGGACTCACCACAGTAAAGGGGCGCAGAACATTCGCTCTATGGCCATGGTGCAGTTGCTGCTGGGTAACATTGGGGTGTTGGGCGGTGGTGTTAACGCTCTGCGCGGACACTCGAACGTGCAAGGCGCGACCGATATGGGTTTATTGTGTCAAAGCTTGCCCGGTTACCTCAAGTTACCGAACGAAAAAGACATTAATCTTAAAACCTATCTCCACAACTATACCCCTGTCGCTCTGCGTCCGGGTCAAACCAACTATTGGCAAAATTACCCTAAATTCTTTGTTTCGCAAATGAAGAGCTTTTGGGGCGATAACGCCACGGTTGAAAATGACTTTGGTTATGACTGGTTGCCGAAATGGGACAAGCAGTACGACTTTACTAAACACTTAGATATGGCTTTCCACGGCGAAGTGAATGGCTACATTATCCAAGGTGTTAACGCCATTAACTCTATGCCAAACCGTAATAAGGTACTCAAAGCCTTGAGTAATCTTAAGTACATGGTGGTGTTGGATGCCTTGGCAACGGAAACCGCAACCTTCTGGCAAAATGCCGATGGCTTCAATGAAGTCAATCCCGCTGAAATCATGACTGAAGTGTTCCGCTTACCGACGACGTGTTTTGCCGAGGAAGAAGGTTCCATCGTCAACTCTGGCCGTTGGATACAGTGGCATTGGAAGGGGGCTAACCCGCCGGGTGAAGCTAAGCCAGATGCTGAGATTCTCTCTGGCGTCTTAATGGCAATGCGTGAACTGTACAAACAAGAGGGCGGTAAGTTGCCTGAGCCTGTACATGCGATGAGCTGGAATTACCACAATCCTCACTCACCGCACGCTGAAGAAATCGCTCGCGAGCTTAACGGTAAGGATCTCGTGACTCAACGTCAGCTCAGTAGTTTTGCTGAACTGAAAGCCGATGGTAGTACCGCCAGTGCCTGTTGGATTTATGCGGGTTCTTGGACCGAAGAAGGCAACTTGATGGCTCGCCGTGACAACCATGATCCTTCGGGTAAAGGTATTACTCCGGGTTGGGCATTTGCTTGGCCAGCAAACCGTCGTGTGCTGTATAACCGCGCTTCTTGCGATATCAACGGCAAACCTTGGGATCCAAAACGCACTATCGTCGAGTGGGTTGACGGTAAGTGGCACGGTATCGATGTGGGCGACTTCAATATGAAGTTAACACCACAGGAATCCGCTGGCCCCTTCATCATGCAACCCGAAGGTGTGGGTCGTTTCTTCGCCCTTAAATTATTGGCCGAAGGTCCGTTCCCTGAGCACTACGAGCCGATGGAGTCGCCTATTGGGTTGAACCCGTTACACAAGGTCACCAGTAACCCTGCGGTACGTATGTTACCGGGTGTGAAGGAAACCTTAGGTTCCCATAAGGACTTCCCTTATGTGGCAACTACTTACTGTGTAACTGAACACTTTAACTTCTGGTCTACGCATGCTCGTTTAGCTGCGATTTCTATGCCTGAAACCTTCGTCGAAATCGATGAAATGTTAGCGGCAGAAAAAGGTATCGCCAATGGGGATTGGGTCACTGTCAGCTCTAAACGCGGCAGCATTGAAACCAAAGCCTTAGTGACTAAACGGCTACAGCCGTTAAAGGTAAATGGTCAGTTAGTCCATACCGTCGGGTTACCCCGTCACGGCAGCCATAATGCACTCACTCGTAAGAGTTACTCCTGTAACGTACTCACCACGGAAGTGGGGGATGCAAATACACAGGTGCCTGAGTTCAAAGCATTTTTGGTTAACATCACTAAAGCGGAGGGGATCTGATTATGGCATCACAAGACATTATCCGCCGCTCCGGTACTTCAGCGGTGACGCCTGCAGCAAAGGGGCGTAATTCGTCAGAAAAGGTCGCCAAGCTGTTCGACGCCACTAAGTGTAATGGCTGTAAAGCCTGCCAAGTGGCGTGTTCTGAGTGGAATGATTTACGGGAAGAGGTAGGTACTTTCCAAGGTAGCTACCAAAACCCTATGTCGCTATCGGGCCAATGTTGGACCCTGATGGAGTTCCATGAGGTGATGGAAAGCAACAAGCTGCGTTGGCAATTTACCCACTCGGCCTGTATGCACTGTGCCGACCCTGCCTGCTTAACGGCCTGTTCGACCTCGGGCGCGATTATCCAGCACGCCAATGGTGTGGTGGACTTCGATTCGGACAAGTGCATCGGCTGCGGTTATTGCGCCAGTGCTTGTCCCTTTGATGTGCCCAAAATCGATCCTAAGGATAACAAGGCCTACAAGTGCACTATGTGCTCTGACCGTTTGGCTGTGGGATTGGAACCTTCCTGCGTTAAGTCCTGTACCACAGGGGCGCTGCGTTTTGGCACCCGTGAGGACATGTTGTTCTACTCGCAAAAACGGGTCGAAGAACTGAAGGAAAAGGGCTTTGCTAAGGCAGGACTTTATAACCCTGAGGGTGTAGGTGGCACGGGTATGATGATGATATTGCACGATATCGATCAGCCCGAAAGCTACAACATGCCTGATAACCCGCAGATCCCACTGTCACTTACTCTGTGGCAGGACTGGGTCAAACCTTTAGGCACTATGGGCATTCTTGCCACTGCCGCCGTCGCTTGTCTGCATAAGATCACCGTCGGTCGCAACATAGTCGAAGAAGACCAACCGGGTTATCAACCGCCAGAGGAAGAGGCTAAGCAGGAAGAGGGGGCCGACAAATGAGCAAGCATGATAAGCAAGAAATGATAGTGCGTCACAAGCTGTTCGATCGCATCTGTCATTGGTTCATTGTGGCGGTTGGCCTAGTGACATTTCTCACTGGCTTTTCCTTCTTCTATCCGTCGTTTCAATGGCTTGGGGCGATAGCGGGCACACCGCAATTGGCGAAGTTTATTCATCCCATTGCGGGCTTGATGATGTGCTTACCTCTGATGTTGATGTTGGTGCGTTACTACAAACACAACAAATGGGAAAAGCACGACCTCGCTTGGATGCTCGCCATTAAGGATGTGATGTTCGAGAACGAGGAGAAAATCCCGCCTATCGGCCATTACAACCCTGGGCAAAAGGTATTGTTTCGCGCCTTCGTGCTGACATCTATCACTTTAACGGTGACGGGAATCATCATGTGGCAGCCTTACTTTGCGCCCTATTTTTCAGCCACTGTGGTGGGTTGGGCCATTCTGTTGCACGCCATTTGTGCGCTCATCATGTTGATTTTTGTGATGGTACATTTTTGGATGGCGACATGGGTGGAAGGGTCGGTTAAGGGCATGCTTTACGGCAAAGTCTCTAAGGCTTGGTGCCGCAAACATCACCCTGTGATGTTGGATGAACATTCGGACGTGGAGAAACATTAATGAGTCATACAGCCGAGATACCTCTGGCCCAAGGCAGCGAATCGCCGCTGGAACTTAAACCGTTAAAAGCGGCAGATCCCCAAGCTGTGTATCACAGAAGGGCGCAGCGTTTGCTGTCATTGGCCAAGGACTCGCCGCTGGCTGATTACTTTGAGCTATGTCGCCGTTTGGTCTCTATACAGGCCAGGTTAGCGCAGGAGGCTGACTTCGGTAAGCTTCTCGCTTGGGGGAAAGATGAGGCGACTCCGCTTTCCCTGTTGGGCTCAGAGGCAGATAGCTATTGGCAAGGACTGCTACAGCAACTGTTAAGTGATTTGTTGCCGCAGGTGGATGAATCCATAGCTCGGGTAGTGCGTTTGCTGATGCAGCAATCGCCCGAGCAACTGAGTTCTTGGGGGCGTTCACTACGCCAAGGGCATGTCAGTGAAGTGCCTGCCCGTTTTAGCTTATTCATCTGGGCGGCGATGGGCGTTTATTGGTCGCATTGGGCACCTATGGTCATCAAGCGGATGGATCCGTGCAAGGTGGCGCAGCAGAGTATGTGTCCCGTGTGTGGATGCCATCCAGTGGCGAGTGTGATTGTCGATCAGCCCCGAGCTGGTTTGCGCTACTTGCATTGCAGTCTGTGCGAGAGCGAATGGCATTACATTCGCGCCCATTGCACCAGTTGCGGTCAGGACAAAGAGATGACGATTTGGTCACTAGATGATGCCAAGGCTCAAGTGCGGATCGAAAGCTGCGATGAATGTCATGGCTATACCAAGATGATGTTCGTCGAAAACTCGCCGTCTATGGATGTGGCGGCAGACGATCTCGCAACCTTGATGTTAGACAGTGAGCTAAATGCTAAGGGCTTTGGTGCAACAACACTGAACCCACTGCTACTGGCCCACGAAACCACGTAAGCCACATAGCTTAAACAAATGCGGGAGGGAGTCGGGTTGCTGATCCCTTCCTGCTTTTTATAAACCAATGGCAATAATATAAACAAAATGACACAGATGATGACCCAAGCACCTGAAACACTACAAGTTCTGTACCGAGCTTTGCCTTCAATGGATAGCCTACTTGCAGAGCCTAGTTTTGTGGTATTGCAGCAGTCCTACGGCAAAGCGGCGGTAAAGGCCGCACTGGATACCCAGTTAAAGGCGGCGCGCAGCTTAATCGGCCGCGAGCACCGTTTGCCGACATGGTGTGGTGAGCTTGCGCAATTGCACAGATGTTTGGTTGATCAACTGTCTAACGATTACAGCCACAGCTTAAAACCCGTGTGGAATCTCACTGGCACCATATTGCATACCAACCTTGGCCGAGCGCAACAGTCAGAAGCGGCAATTCGAGCCGTGACTTCTGTTATGCGCTACCCCACACCGCTGGAGTTTGAGCTTGCGGCAGGTGAACGTGGTCACAGGGATAATGCAATCAGTGCTTTAATCCAGCGCTTAACAGATGCCGAGGCTTGTTGTGTCGTGAATAACAATGCCGCAGCTGTGTTGTTGATGCTGTCAGCGGTGGCTGCGGGGAAAGAAGTCATAGTCTCCCGTGGTGAGTTGGTGGAAATTGGCGGCGCGTTTCGTATCCCTGACATTATGCGCCAAGCGGGCTGCACCTTAGTCGAGGTCGGCAGCACCAATCGGACTCACCTTAAGGATTATGAGCAGGCCATTACTGAAAATACCGCTGCGATAATGAAGGTCCACACCAGTAATTATCATATTAGTGGTTTTACTGCCGCAGTGGAGGAGGCAAGGCTGGGTCAGTTATGCCGTGAGCGTGGCATATCACTCATTTCAGATCTTGGCAGCGGTTCACTGACTGATCTGCGCCGCTTTGGTCTAAAGCAAGAACCTACGCCCCAAGCCATGCTAGCCGATGGTGTCGATTTAGTCAGTTTTTCCGGCGATAAACTATTGGGTGGCCCTCAGTCTGGTTTGATCGTTGGCAAACAGTCGCTGATTAAGCAGTTACAGAGTCATCCACTAAAGCGCGCACTGCGTTGCGATAAGCTGATCTTGGCGGCGTTAGAAGCGACATTGATCCACTATCTTAACCCTGAAACCTTAGACATTGAGCTGCCTATTATGGCGAAATTTGCCCGTAGCCAAGAGGTGTTATGGCAGATTGGTCGTCGCTTACAGCAAGCTTTGGTTCCACATTTTGAACCTTGTTATCGCATTGAGTTAGTCGAGTGCCAAACACAGGTCGGCAGTGGCTCGCAGCCCGATACTTTTTTACCTTCAGTGGCGTTGTGTTTTACCGCACTCAATGGCGGTAGTTTAAGTTTGTTAGAACAACAATTTAAGCAGGCGGCACGGCCTATCATAGGTCGCATGAGTCAGGACCAACTCAGGTTAGATCTGCGCGGTCTTGATAGTGAAGCCGAACTCCTCGCCGAGTTGAGCACTTTAGGTGTGCAGTTGTGATCATTGTGACTGCGGGTCATGTCGATCATGGCAAGAGTACGCTTATTCGCGCTTTGACTGGGATGAATACCGATCGTCTGCCGGAGGAAAAACGCCGCGGTATGACGATCGATCTTGGCTATGCGTTTATGCCACTTCGAGATGGTTCGCGCCTTGCTTTTATTGATGTGCCCGGCCACGAAAAATTTATCAACAACATGCTGGTGGGCGTGAGTCATGCTCGACACGCCCTGTTAGTGATGGCCTGTGACGATGGCGTAATGCCACAAACCCGTGAGCATCTGCAAATTCTCGCGCTCTTACCTTTGCACAGTTTGACCTTAGTGCTAACTAAGCGGGATTTAGTTGATAGTGGCACGGCGGCACAGCTTGTCGCCGATGGACTCACTTTGCTCGCCGAGTATGGCATTGAGGCCAGTGGTGTTTTTGAAGTGTCGGCGAATGGCACCGCCGACTTAGCATCTCATGGCGTGGCGGCGCTGAAGGCGCATATTCTTGATTTAGGTGAGCAAGAGTCAAAGCGGGCGGAGGATGCCAGCAGCTTTAGGATGACGCTCGATCGCGCCTTTAGTGTTAAAGGTGCGGGTTGTGTCGTGACGGGCACAGTGATCAGCGGCAGCGTATGTGTGGGGGATAGTCTTTTTAGCTCAGGGCAAAAGGCCAAACTCAGAGTGCGAGGCATACATTGTCAGGGAAAAGAAGCCCAAAGGGCTGTCACGGGTACACGCGTAGCACTCAATTTAACGGGTGTCGATAACCATAGGGAGCCAGAGCGTGGCGATTGGCTGAGCAGTTTGCCTCAAGCAGAGCTCTGTAGTCGCCCTGTAGTGCACATTCGAGCCTTCGATTTTTTAGGCAGTGAGTCATTGATGCATTGGCAAAATGTCCACTGTCATCATGGTGCTGATCATACTTTAGGTCGAGTTTCCCTGTTAAATGAAGCTGATGAAGAAGGCTTCTGTCTGGCGGAGTTGGTACTCGAAAAGCCGCTACTCCTATGTCAGAACGATCGAATTGTCCTGCGACACATTGGGGGTAAACAGACTTTAGGTGCTGGGCGAGTGTTGGCGCTGAAAGTCCCTAATCGTAAGAAGCGCACGCCTGAACGAGTCGCGAGATTACTGCAATTAGCACGCTTGGATAATCCTGCCCATGTGGTGGCTTTACTCGGCCAAACTCAGGCGCTAGAGCTTGATGAAATCGCGTGGCGTTGGCAATTAACCGACGAAGGGCTTGCAATGCTGTTAGCCCAAGCGGGTTTAGTCCGTTTTGGGGCATTTGCTATAGCGACAAGTTTGCTTGAGCAAGAAAAACAACAGTTTATTACTTTACTTAGCGAGTTCCATCAACAGCAGCCCGACCAACTTGGGCTTGGGCGTAATCGCCTGCAGCGCATGAGCCATAGCGCTTTGCCGCCCGAATTAGCCAATAAAGTGCTCGACACGCTTTGCCAAGAAGGTCGCATGGTGCTGCGTGGTGCCTTGTTGCAGCTCGCTGAACACAAAATAGTACTAGACGCTGAGGCTCAGCATTGTTGGCAGGCGCTTGCGCCTTGGCTTGCCGAGCAAACCGCCCCCGTATGGGTCACCGAAATGGGCGAATACCTTGCGCTAGAACCTGCCAAATTAAGGTTGTTGTGTTTCCAGCTGGTGCAGCAGGGGTTTATTACTGCTGTGGTGAAGGACAGATATTTGCTCAGCGAGCAAATCTGTTACTACGCCAGCTTAGTGCGTACTCATATTGCAGAACACGGCAAGCTCGAAACGGCAGAATTTAAAGACATGGTTGGGCTTGGGCGTAAGGTGAGTATTCAACTGCTTGAGTTCTTTGACAGAAGTGGTTTTACCCGTAGGAAGTATCGAAGTAATAGCCGAGAAGTTCGGGATGCGGAGTTGTTTTTTTCCCATGAGAATTGGCGGAAGAACATAGGAGTCGAACCTACCCAGGACTGCTGGCAGCCCTACCCGGATTTGAAATCCGGACGCCTCACCGGAGACGACGTTCTTCCAATAGAAGACTTAGGGATAGTAGAAAATGCGTAAGGATGATTCAAGGCGATTCTTATTTAGTTTATGGGTTTGTGATACAAGTCTTAAATTGTCATCAAACTAATTGTTTTTATTTGGTTTTATAGTTTTAAAGGGGCGCTATGGAATATCATTCACATGAAGTGGTGACAGAAAGAAACGTAGTCTTGTTAGAACATGGGCACGCATCTGAGCTGACTGACTACTTAGCTAATGAAGTGCGAGTCGCACTGGTCTATAACGGCATAGCGCATACCGTGATGTTGGCGAGCCCTCAAGATTTAGAAGCCTTCGCTATTGGTTTTACGTTATCTGAACGTATCGTTTCCCATATCAATGATATCAAAGGGGTGGAGCTCGAGTTCACCAGTGAAGGCGTGTTGATCCAAGTGGAAATCAACCAACGATGCTTTATGGAACTCAAGCAACAAAGGCGCAATATGGCGGGGCGCACAGGTTGTGGATTGTGCGGCGTCGCCCAGCTCGAAGAGGCCGTCAAGCCTGTGATGCGGGTGGACTCAGATGCCAGATTCGATATCGAACACTTACAGGTCGCACTTGGGCAAATTCAAGATAATCAACAACATTTTAAGCTGACGGGCGCCACTCATGCGGCCATGGGGCTTAACCATCAAGGACAGATCATCGCCGCCTATGAGGATATAGGCAGGCATATCGCACTAGACAAGCTAATTGGCGCCTTTTCCGCTCACAATGTGGAACGTCCAGTGGCCGTATTGCTCACCAGTCGCGCGAGTTTTGAGATGGTGCAAAAGGCCGCTAGTGCCAATATCCAAATTCTGTTTGCTATGTCCGCCGTGACTTCACTGGCGTTGGAATTAGCAGAGAAAAGCAATATCACGCTTATCGGTTTTTGCCGTAATGGCAGGGCAACGCTTTACACCCACGGTTATCGCCTGTTGGGGCAGCAGTGTGTCAGCTTAGCTAAAGCCATTTAAGCGTGAGGCCACTTGTGATTGAAGTTGTCGAACGACTTAAATCACTCTGGCACACAGGTTATAAGCGCATTGCGCTTATTTTTTATAGTCTCGTTCATTAGGGTAATGACATGACATGGCAACAATTTAAACAAGAATATTTAGTCCGTTTTTGGGCGCCTATGCCAGCGGTTATCGCTGCAGGTATCCTTTCTACTTACTATTTTGGTTTGACCGGAACCTTCTGGGCCGTTACTGGGGAATTCACTCGTTGGGGTGGTCATTTACTGCAGTTTTTAGGTGCAGAACCAGAAACTTGGGGTTATTTCAAAGTGATAGGTCTGCAGGGCTCTCCTCTAGATCGTATCGACGGCATGATGATTATCGGTATGTTTGGCGGTTGTATTGCTGCTGCGCTTTGGGCCAATAACGTCAAACTGCGTATGCCACAGAGCCGTATCCGTATTGCTCAGGCACTGATCGGCGGCATTATTGCTGGCTTTGGTGCCCGTTTAGCTATGGGTTGTAACCTTGCCGCCTTCTTCACGGGTATTCCGCAGTTCTCTTTACATGCTTGGTTCTTTGCTTTGGCGACCGCAGCAGGCTCTTACTTTGGTGCAAGATTTACCTTACTGCCGATGTTCCGTATTCCGGTAAAACTGAAAAAAGTCGATAAAGCGACTTCAATCAAGCAGGACGAAAACCAAGCTAGACGTCGTTTCCGTATCGGTATGTTGGTGTTTGTAGGCATCGTCGGTTGGGGGTTATTGACTATGTTCAATGCGCCAAAACTCGGCATTGCTATGCTCTGTGGTGTTGGTTTTGGTTTATTAATCGAACGGGCCCAAATCTGCTTTACCTCAGCGTTCCGCGATATGTGGATCACTGGTCGTACTCACATGGCGAAGGCGATTATCTTAGGCATGGCGGTCAGTGCGATAGGCATTTACAGCTATGTGCAACTGGGTGTGCCACCTAAGATCATGTGGGCTGGCCCTAATGCGGTGATCGGCGGCTTATTGTTTGGTTTTGGTATTGTACTGGCTGGTGGTTGTGAAACGGGTTGGATGTATCGTGCAGTCGAAGGCCAAGTACATTTCTGGTGGGTGGGCTTAGGTAACGTGTTGGGTTCAACCTTACTGGCGTATTACTGGGATGATATCGCTCAGCCATTAGCAACGAACTGGGACAAAGTTAATTTACTGACCAGCTTTGGCGATAAAGGCGGATTATTGCTGACCTATGTGCTGCTGGGGCTCTCCTTTGGCGCTATGTTGCTGTGGGAAAAACGTTTCTTTGCCCGTAAGGCGAAGCGTGATGAACAATTGCTAGCGGAGGCGGCGTAATGGCTCAATATATTCCTGATTATCAACTCGATATGGTGGGTGAACCTTGCCCTTATCCCGCAGTGGCTACCCTTGAGGCTATGCCAAAGTTAAAGCCCGGTGAAATTCTCGAGGTGATTAGTGACTGCCCGCAGTCTATTAACAACATTCCCCTCGACGCTAAAAATCATGGTTATAAAGTGCTGGAAATTGAGCAGAATGGTCCGACTATTCGTTATCTGATCCAGCGTTGAGGATAGGACTATGTTGAATATTCTCAGTGGCTTAGGTATTGGCTTAGCCATGGGATTTGTGATGCAAAGGGGTAGATTTTGTATGGCGGGCGGGCTTCGCGATACCTATCTGCAACGGGACTTTACCATGGTGATCGCTATTTTGATTGCCATCAGCATCCAAAGTCTAGGGCTGTTCCTGTTTTACGAATGGGGTTGGGTTAAATTGCCAGAAGGGCATTTCCCTTGGTTGGCAACCTTAGTCGGTGGTGTATTGTTTGGTGTGGGTATGGCAGCAGCGGGAAGCTGCTCCACTGGCGCCTATTACCGCGCTGCCGAAGGGTTGGCTGCCAGTGTGATGGCCGTTCTCGGTTTTATTGCTGCCAGTAAATTAGTGCGTCTCGATGAGGTGAAAGGTCTACTTAAACCTTTTAAACAGCATCAACTTGAGGACCAAACGCTCTATCAAACTTTGGGCGTTTCCCCTTGGGTGATCTTGCTTGTCCTCGTATTACTCACATTGTGGTTGGCATTGGGTTATCTCAAACGCCGCAAACGTCCGGTTGCACTGATGGCACCCCGTAAAACGGGTTTAGCTCATTGGTTGTTTGAAGCGCGCTGGCATCCCTTTGTAAGTGCTTTGCTGATTGGTTTACTGGCGCTACTTGCATGGCCTGCAAGTCTTGAAAGTGGTCGTGTAGGCAGTGTTGGGATCAGTGGCCCGAGTGCGCAGTTATGGGATCTTGTCACCACAGGTAACACTAAGTTCTTTAGTTGGCCTGGATATTTTCTCTTGGGATTATTTGTAGGCGCCTTTATCGCTGCTCGGGGCAGTGCTGAGCAGCGCTGGCGCTACCCAGGTCATAAAGTGGTGTTATTTGGGTTTATTGGTGGCCTGTTGATGGGTGTGGGGAGCGGGCTTGCCGGAGGTTGCATGCTTGGTAATGCGCTCGTTGGCACGGCTTATTTGTCGTGGCAAGGCTGGCTATTTATCCCTGCTATTTTATTTGGCAGTTGGTGCTTTAACTATTTTGCGCTACTGAGGCCAATGCGTCTTGCGCAGATTTAACGTTTATAAAGGAGCTGTATATGGAACAGTATCTCGACACAACGGGTAAGCTATGCCCTTTTCCTTTAATTGAGTTACAACGCTTAATTGCGAGTCTTGAGACTGGCGATAAAGTGGTACTGGATTACGATTGTGGCCAAGCAACTGAGAATATTCCCCGCTGGGCGGCTGAAGCTGGGCATGAGGTGACCCACTTTGCCCAGAAGGGCGATGCTGCTTGGACTATGACGATTCAAAAAGGCTAACTCGTCCTCAACTAAAAAGCGCTGCATTTGCAGCGCTTTTTGATCTTAGCCTTGGCAATCTACTGGCAGATATTCATCCGGAATACCGTTGCTGCTGCAAACCCAAGTGATATTATTTTGCTCATCAACTTGAGGCGATAGATAGACTTCATAGCCTTGATAATCCCCGAGTGCTTCGCTTCCTATAAAACCGACTATGCCATCTGTGTACAGATTAAATGTCGCAATCTGCTCGTCCGTGAGTCCAAGCACATCCAATTCGGTTGGCCAAGCTTTGTTGGTTTGATAGTAGCCGACTAAGATGTCAGTGATCGGTGCCAGTGCTTGATGTTGCTGGTCGATACTGGCAATGGCCAGTGCCGCATCGGGTACATTCAATGCTGCTGGTGTGGCTTCGGTCGTGGTTGGTGCCTCATAACTCGTGGTGGCACCCATCTTCTCTTGATAGTCCTTATACGCTGGCAACGCGACAGCTGCAGCAATACCAATAATCGCAGCGAAGATTATCAATCCACCGCCCGCTGTGCCTAAACGTGGCATAAAGAAGCTGAGTACATAGGCCCATGCACTGCGTGAGGGCGGTGCATATTCCACTCCTTGTGCTTTGGCTTGGACTCTCGCCATGCGCTTGGTCAACCAAGGATAGCTGCCATTAAGCTCGTGCAGCGACATCCAAAAACCACTCGACTCACTGGCTTGGCGGATATATTGATCCACATTCATACGTTTCCATTGCTCGACACCAGCGGCTAACACAGCAACGGCATTTGTGGCTGAACGTAAGCTGTTGCAGCAACGTAATCCGTGGAGATCGCAGGTATATTCACAGGCGCGAGAATAAGCCGCACCGACTAAAGGTAACCAAGTGGCGAAGACTAAGAAGGGCGCTTTACCTATATGATTGCGGCGAATATGGCCTAACTCGTGGCCGATATAGAAGTTGAGCGCATCTTTATCTGACTCAAGCGCATCCACAATCGATGAAAATAGCACTATATAGTTACGACCGAGGAAGCGTGTCGCCAGTGCGTTTAACATGCCATCAGCTGCCAATAAGTAAGCGCGTGGTGGCTCGCGCATTTCTAAACGTTCGCAACACGCTAAATATTGTTTATGTAATTCAGGAAATTGCTCTGCATTGATTTCGACAGCCGTGCCTTTTAAGTAGCTGATAAAGGCGGAGTGGCTAAAGAGATAAATAATAAAAAACATCAACACATAGAGCAGCGCCATGCCAAAAGTGCCTATGATCAATGCCGCCCAGACGATCCCAGAAATAATAGCTAACAGAGTGAATAGCGATTTTTCCTTCGAATAGACAATATCTGTCATTTGAATGGGATTCTCGTTCCCTGCGGTAATAACTTGTTCCATGTTGATCCTTTTCCTTGTGAAGAGACAAACGGCGTGAAAGTAGTCAATTTTACTCGAAAATTCAACCACTATCGCGTGCAAAGCAAAAAATTAACCGTTTTGTCATTAGTTTAATCAGCTATGCGTAAATTGGAGTAGGTCGATTTCATCAGGATTTTGTGGTTTTTTAGCGCTAGAGAGTCCGATTATGCAGGCGGACACAGGTTGGTAAGTGGCTCTTAGTCTCTGGGCATTTTCCTCGCAGCGCACTAGAATTAGGTGTTTTCGCAGCATATCGGCTGAGGGTTAAGTCTTAAGTTAGAACCGAGATAAAAGTAAATCACATCACTATGAGTGCACTTTAAGGCATGGTTCTTCAAGGCAGAGTGCTTTGAGTCAGGCTTGGTTAAGCCTATATAGGGTTAGCTATGGCAAGCGTTGAAACAAACCACAGAAATACAAAGGAATTGAGATGGCTAAGTTAACAAATAAGATGATAAGTAATCGATTGGGTTTCAAATGGTACTGTGCCGCAGGCGTGATGGTTAGCGCGTTAAGTGCGGGAGTAATGGCGGCTAATGCACCTTCTTTTGACTGCACGAAAGTGAATGCTGGCAGTATTGAAGACATGGTCTGTAAGGATGCGGGGCTGAACCAACTTGATAATCAGTTAGCTAAGGTCTATAGCCAAGCGCTTGAAAAAGCGAAGAATGAACAACCTCCTACTTTAAAGGCGATGCAACGTGGTTGGGTGAAAGGCCGTAATGAATGCTGGAAGAGCGACGATAAGCACGCGTGTATTGAATCTAGCTATCAAACCCGCATTGCCGAACTGCAGGCACAATATCGTTTAGTCGACATGACCGGCCCAGTGTTTTATGCCTGTGACGGCAATCCTGCTAACGAAGTAGTGGTGACTTATTTTAAAACCGAACCTGCCACCCTGATTGCTGAACATGGTGATAGTACTTCATTAATGTTTGTGCAACCCAGCGGCAGCGGCGCTAAGTATCAAGGCCGCAATGAAAGCCTATGGGAACATCAAGGCGAAGCTAAAGTGGTTTGGGGCTACGAAGCACCAGAAATGACCTGTAAACTGGTGACTAAATAGGATTGATTTAAGGTCGCCATGAAACAAGCTCTCGTGCATATCGCCTTGGTCGTAAGAGATTACGACGAGGCGATTGATTTTTATGTGAATAAATTAAAATTCGAATTAGTCGAAGACACTTATCAAGCCGAGCAAGATAAGCGCTGGGTCGTTGTTGCCCCACCGGGTTCTAAGGGCGCTTCTATCTTGTTAGCGCGGGCGTCTAAACCTGAGCAGTTCGATTTTATCGGTAATCAGGCGGGTGGTCGGGTGTTTTTATTTTTAAATACCGATGACTTTTGGCGTGATTATCGCCGTATGGTCGCCGATGGCGTGGAGTTTGCGCGCGAGCCGCAAGAACAAGACTATGGCACAGTCGCTGTGTTTAAAGATCTCTACGGTAACTTATGGGATTTACTGCAATTGAACCCGAATCATGTCATGGCTAAGCGAATGAGTTAAGATTCAGTATTTCGTATGAATTACCGCGCAAGCTATTTAATGGGGTCAAACACTGGGAATACTCTTTGTGTTTGACCTCTGTTAAGTTCGTCGAAAATTCTCAGTTATTGATCATTTTTATTGGGCATTCACTGTAAATTTCAATCTATTCTTATGGAACGGATAGATTTTATAATGGATTGGTCAATGCCATTATGTTTTTATTCAAAATTCAATGCCTATCGAATAAATTACTCTTTTGTTCTTATAATTACCTATTCACTTTTTTCGTACTTTAGTATTTAACTCACATTTAAATTAATGAGCGTCAGCTTTTGTTGACAGTTTTATTCGTCACTTATTTGCATAGGCGATTATTGTCACTTAGCTTCTTTAATGTTCTCTAGCTATAAAAATTTAGTCGTGAATAACATTACGTCTAAAGCAAGCTGGCATTTAAAAATAATATTTAATCTGAGTGACTTACTAAAGGAATCTGATAAGTATGAATTTTTTTAAAATACGTTGCACGGCATTATGGATAGGCCGCGCGTTAAGTATCTCCGCGATAATAGCGTTACCATCGTTCGCATCTGATATGCCAACCAGTCAGTATCATATTGATGCAGAAGAAATGAAAATGGTAGATATGCCTAGTGTGTTACTGCCATTTAATAATCTGATGTTTTTATATGGCGTAGATGCATCGCAGTTTGATTTAGCTGACTTTATTTACGTCAATGTTCCTGATTTAATCGATAAAGAAGAGGCGATTACGCATTGGGCTGGATATTATAGTATTAACCCCAAAGTCATACTGACTTTGATGGAAATGCAATCTCAGTTAATTTCGTCTCCGACAGCTGAAGCGCTTAACCGACCTTTGGGAACATTATCGGATAAACAGGGTTTTGAGGAACAACTCCAAGATGTATTGGCTCAGCTATCACAACGTTTTTATGCCTATGAAGAGTCTCAATTAAAAGGCCTATACCCGCCAAGTACCGACGCAGTTAACGCATCGAGTTTCGCATTATTGGCTTTGTTAAACGGTCGTAGGATAGAGCAACAGCAACATGCCGTTATGACGGGTGAGCACGCTTTGGGATTGGACCCATTCATTGAGCAGTTTAGATTATTATTTGGCAATACTGACCGTGAGTTGTTAATGAGTTCAGTTGCTAAAAATCCGCTTGTAGCTGATTCAACTCAGTCGATGCAACAAGTCGTCCCATTGGCGAATATTACCGTGAGTAGTCTGCCACCCAGTAACATGCTGCAAATGCCTTGGCGACAGGGATATTCATGGCAATCCAATGGTGCTCATTCGCATACTGGGTCTGGCTATCCGCTATCATCAATCGATGTATCCTACGATTGGCCACAATGGGGGAGTCCGACTTATTCGGTTGCTTCCGCACATGCTGGGACTGTCAATGTGTTGTCTCGCTGCCAAGTACGGGTGACAAATGCTAACGGTTGGGCGACTAACTATTATCATATGGATCAAATTACAGTGCGTAATGGTCAATATGTAAACCAGAATACCGTGATGGGCATTTATGCAAATAATAAAAATGCAGCCTTGTGTGAAGGTGGGAGTTCAACTGGGCCCCATTTGCATTTTTCTTTATTAAAGGATGGGCGCCATGTGTCGTTGCAAGGTGTGTATTTGGGGCAATATATAATCAACATTGGTAGTTACAACTATGACAATAACTGTAGTCGTTTCAATCTGTTTGATGTAAGTAACAATCGTACAATGTGCGCTTGGGCGCCGCTGTATAATGCTGGAAGTCTCTAATCAATGATAGAAAGCCCCTCAATCGAGGGGCTGATATAATGCGAGGAAAACCGTTGCTCGCTAAGCTAGCTGAATCCTCAAATTGTTTGGATATCCCCCTGTTTAAATTCTTGAATACCGGTGGTTTTTGGCGGGATTGTCAACGTATGGTCGCCGATGGCGTGGAGTTTGCGCGCGAGCCGCAAGAACAAGACTATGGCACAGTCGCTGTGTTTAAAGATCTCTACGGTAACTTATGGGATTTACTGCAATTGAATGATGAACATCCTATGGCTCACAGGTTAGCGTATCGGGAGCCAGGATTAGAAGTTAACCCCTAATCCTAAGGTGTAGCTGGTATCTCTCGTATTGCCTATCACTGTTTTAGTGTCGTTGAAGTCATATTTAAATGACAAATAAATCCGCTGAGTTAGCAGATATTTAAGTCCTACTGTCGAGTTTGAGATGTAATCAATCGAAGGCATATCTGGGAAGGCAATTTGCAGATCGGCATAGGACTCTAAAATGCCACCAAACCAATATTGTTTATAGTTAAGTGAGGCCGCCCAAGCATTTAGTTCTAGTTTAAAGGACTGTTGTTCAAGCCAAAAATGGTTGTAGGTTACGACGAAGTCTAATTTATCGCGCCCAGCACCCCAAAAGCGATAACCAGGACCGAGCCCCGCATAATAACTATGGCTATCGATGCCGAGTTTATCTTCTTCATAAAAATCTTCCTGACGTAACAGCCAATGCTCATTGAGCAGATAGTCTAATGAATAATGTCCTTCGAGGGTGTTGCGCTTAGTCACGTCATCTTCGGTTTCGTAGCGCACTTCGGTCTTGATATTATGTCGCCATTGCAAGGTTTCCGCTGTGATATCGCCTTTGATATGTAGCTTCTGACTATTTTTCTTGTTTTTGGTGACATCAAGTGTGGTTTCTACACTACCGTTAAAATTCCAATCTGAGTTTGCATAGTGCTGCGAGAATCTCAACTCACTCACGGGAGTGTGCTGGTTATTAATTAATACCATGCCATGTTCATTAGAGGCTTGAATACTTATGTCTTGTATGGAACGACTGACACTCCAAGGTCTAGTATCTGTGACTTCGAGGCTGAGAATGGCACTGCGTTGAATGGTAATTTTAGGGGTATAACTGGTGTTGATGATGAGATTTTGATCGTTAAACTCTTTAATTTCACCGCTAATTTTATCGCCATTGAGCAAAAAAACTGTGTCGGCATAACACAAGGGGCTGACACTACAGAGCGTAGCAACAAGGTACAATGCTGGATTGGATATCAGATTATGCATCTTGCTCGTGGGCTCAAAATAAAGGGAGAGTAAGTGTTGTCATTCTACTCGAACACAGGCTCTACAAAGCAATAACATTTGATAAAAGTGTTGATAAGGGATTGAAAACGGGTTCGCAATCCCTTACTTCTTTGCCAGTTAGCGTGAGTTAATTTCGGTGATTTTGAGGTTAATGAGCTGCTTCTGCCATTGGGCTTTATCTATGCCTTCGACCCAAATGACGCTGCTTTTACGCTGTTCGCCTTTGCGTAGATAGGTCTCAGGCATGCGGAAAATGGCTTCCCACACTTCGAGTTTTTCGGTTTTGAGCAAAGTACCATTATCGGCGAAGAAGCTAGCTTCAACTTCAACTAAGGTAACGTGTTCATTGCTGGTGCTGGCGAGATCGAAGCTGAGTCCGAGTTTATCGCCTTTCCATTGACCTTCAGCAAAGCTGACTTTGATCCCATCTTTTGCCGTTGAGCCTAATAGCTCAGGTTGGGTAATCGCAGTGGCGGTCAATGTGGTGACTGGCGCAGCAACAGTTTGAGTGGTAACTGCGGCACTTGGGACACTGGCAACATTGCTCGATGCACTTACGGCTGCAGCGGCTAAGGCATTGGGCGCGGCTTTGGTTTCAGTGATCACGTATTCCCAGGTAAAGTCGTCTTTGAGTCTGACTTGGGCGCCATTTTCTAGGGTGATATTGGCTACGTCGGCCGCCATAACCGATGATGTTAGCAATAACAATGAGCTAAGTGCGCTAAGGCGTAATGAAGTGTGCATTAATTTTCTGGCTCCGATATCCGTCTGAGTCAATATTCTGCCCTAACATAAACAATTTGCCGCATGTTAGTCACTGTCTAAGTCGTGTTTTGATGAATAAAGTGGATTAATGGCGAGATTTTAACGCTAGTACAGATTGAGCTAGCTGACTGTGGCACTATTAGATAGGTGTACATGAGCGGTATGCTCAATGAATAAAGTAACAGGAGATTAAGATGCAGATGAAACATGGAATTTATGGCTTAGTGATTGGATTGGCATTTAGCACTGTCACTTTGGCTGCTGAAGCACCGAAAGTGGGCTGCGCGGCGAAATTAGATGCTATTAGTGCCGAACTTGCCCAAGCAAAAGCGGCAGGTAATAAGCATAAAGTCGCGGGACTTGAAAAGGCCTATGACGAAGTTTCAACCCATTGCGACGATGATAGCTTATACGCCGAGCGAGTCGCTAAAGTTGAGGCCTTAGAGGAAAAACTCATTGAGCGCCAAAACGAATTGGCCAAAGCCATAGAAGAAGGTCGTTCTATGGATAAAATCAACAAGAAACGCAATAAAGTCGCTGAAGTCGAGGCTGATCTTGCTAAGGCGCGAGCCGAGCTAACGCAATAAATAGCTCAAGCCCAATCGCTAGGAGCTTAGCCCGCGTAACCTATGCTTAAAATAGTGGATTCTGTGCTGGAGTTATAACCGGCACTCAGTATGAAGTGCTCAGTGATTCGATATCTTAGCCCAGCTTCTGCGCCCCAACGGGTTGTTTTATCTTCTTCCCATGTGGGTTTGCCATCGACAATTTTGGGTGAAATGTTATTCGTGTAAGACACTGTGCTGATATAGCCACTGCCGCCGGCATAAAAGCTTAAATCTGCCGTTAAGCTGTAGCTTAAGCCTAAGCGGAAGAGGCTTTCTTGGCGATAGGATTCCGCGGGTTCTGGCACGATAATATCGGTTTCACGACTGCGGGCATAGCCTAGGTAATAACCCCATTGCTGGTAATTATTATCGAAATGATAGGGGGCGATTGTAATGCCATAGAGATTATCTGTGGCGGGAATATAATCGAGCATGAGAGCGATATAAGGTGCATTGGCAGTTTCGTCTGATTTATCTGGCCTAACTAATTGCTTAGAAGTGCTATATTCGGCCGCTTGAAGCGGTTGGCATAGGCTCAGGAGTCCAATGCTCAGACAGGCTAGCGTATATGAATGACGACACATGGGATGGTTTCCTTAGGGATAGGGGAAATATTGTTCATTTTCCTGTGTGCTGGGTCAATTCAAAATGCTAAAATCTCTTTTAAAATAAGTGTTTGTAAATATTTTGTGTTTTGATTTGAGTGTTTTCTAGGGTGACATTTAACCGAGGTCAACTCGGCAGTTACCTTTGTATGGGTTTGTTGCGCTAGCGCCTACGTTGGAGTGAAATTGTGGATCAGGAAATAAGGCTCGAAATTTCGGCATGGTTAGCGGGCTTTGGGATTGATAGCCAACCCTCTGATGGAATATCGACCACAGTTATGGTCATTGCTTGCTTACTGTTAGCGAGCATCGCTTATTTTATTGTCCGACGCGTGGTGATTCGTGCGGTGAATATGGTAATCCTGCGCTCTAAGGCGACGTGGGACGATGTATTCATGCGTTATAAGGTGCTTGAAAAGCTGGCCATGCTTGTGCCCGCTATCGTACTTAATCTATTAGTGCCAATCGCGCTGACTGAGCATCCACTGCTAAGCGGGCTAGTCGACCGATTACTGAGTATTTGGTTAGTGGTGCTGATTATCCGCGCTATGTATGCAGGTATGGATGCGGTTGATGAAATTTCAGATGTGAATCTGGTGAGTCGGCGCTTGCCTGTTAAGAGTTTCGTACAGTTAACTAAGCTATTTTTATTCTTTGTTGGGATTATCGTTTCTATCTCAATCTTGGCCGATCAATCACCTGTGTACTTCCTCAGCGGCTTAGGTGTGGCAACGGGTTTTGTGATGTTAGTGTTCCGCGACACTATCTTAGGTTTTGTGGCGGGCATTCAGTTAGCGGCTAACCGTATGGTGAGTAAAGGCGACTGGATCCAGATGGATAAATACGGCGCCGACGGTGCGGTAGAAGAAGTCTCGTTGACCACAGTGAAAGTGCGTAACTGGGACAAAACCATCACTATGATCCCTGCTTATGCCTTAGTGTCGGATGCGTTTCGCAACTGGCGGGGTATGTCTGAGTCGGGTGGTCGCAGGATCAAACGCGCGATCAATATCGATATCAACAGCATAAAGTTTTTGACCGAGGAAGAGCGCGAACGGCTCAGTAAGATCAATTGCTTAAAAGAATATTTCCCCGCAAAAATAAACGAAATTCGTGAGTCGAATGCCAAAGTGTCGGATCTCGATATGAAAGTGAACGGCCGCCATTTGACTAACGTCGGCACTTTCCGCGCTTATCTGCAGGAATACCTACAGCGTCACGATAAAGTCCACAAGGATATGACCTTAATGGTACGTCAACTAGCGCCGACCACTGAAGGGTTACCGATCGAGATTTATATCTTCACTAACGACACTCGTTGGGCGTTTTATGAGGCGATACAAGCGGATATTTTCGATCATGTGTTTGCTGTATTACCTGAGTTTGGCCTGCAGGCGTTCCAAGCGCCAACAGGCAATGATATTCGCAGTTTAAAGTCGGTTAAGGTCGACTAGCTTTAATGGGGGCCTATGACTGCCGATGATTATCGATTTAGTTTCGAGAGACAAGAATCGCGGCTAAAGTGATAAATACACCGCCGCTGGTTCTGTCAAACCAATGCAGCTTGTTGCTCGCCTTTAGGCTGGGCGCAAGTACATTGGCCATGCAGGCATAAATCATCACAAAGCTAAAATCCACCACGGCCCAAGTGATGGCAAGAATGGTCAGTTGCGGTAATTGCGGCGCGGCAAGATTGATAAATTGCGGAAACAACGCGGCAAAAAACAGTAAATCCTTCGGATTACTGATCCCCACTAGAAACGCCTGCTTATAAAGCTGCCAAGGCGTACCTTTGCCCTTTGACGGGCTAACTTCAAGGGCTTGGCCTTGGTTTTTCGTCAATAACAGCTTAATACCTAAAAATACTAAATAGGCCGCGCCGCACCATTTGAGCAGGGTAAAACCGTATTCTGAGGCGCTAATAATCGCCCCCAGTCCTGCCGCTGACGCCATCATTAAGATTAAAGCGGCGCTAACACTGCCAAGGCCTGTGGCTATGCTGCGCATCTTGCCGAAGTGGATCCCATGGGACATAGACAACATAGCGATAGGACCGGGTGAAATCCCAATCAATACAATGGCGAAGAGATAGAGTAACCAAGTTTCGGGTTGCATATTTGCTGCTCTAAATGGAATAAATGTTAATGTTTAGCACTCGCTATAAAATCAGGGATCACCTTGGGATGACGGCCTTTAATGGTGCGATAGAAGCTCAAAATCTCTTGCATGTCGGTCACGATATCGTCACTGGGTTGCAGTGGTGTGCGGATAACGACAGTGCGGCGGCTAAAATCTAAGCCAACGGGTGTAATGGGTACTTGGGCCTTGCTGGCGATATGATAAAAGCCGCACTTCCAGCGCGTCACTGGGCCGCGGGTGCCTTCTGGCGCTAGCGCTAACTTGTAATCGGATTTTGATTCAAACAGCTGCACGGCGGCATCGACTAAGTTGTTGTTCTTGCGCCGATCCACCGGACTGCCGCCAATGGCGCGGAAAAACCAGCCCCAAGGCGGGATAAAGAGTTGGTGTTTGCCGAGAAAGTGAATGCGGATACCTAGGGCGCCACGGGCTAAAATGCCGACAATGAAGTCCCAGTTACTAGTGTGCGGTGCAACTATGATGATGTATTTAGCACAGTCGGGCAGTTGGCCTTCTATCTGCCAGCCTGAAGTGTTAAGTAGCCAACGGCAAAGTGGTGTAAACATAGTTCGGTGCCCAGAGTCGAAAAATTAATAATATCATCAGCTTTTTTAGATTTTAAACTGGCTTAAACAAGATAGTCTGTACTTAATTCGGTATAGTACAGTTTAGCCTGATTGATTGTGGGGGAACGATACTATGTTGAAAAATGGACTATTAAACAAGGTTATCTGGCAGCGTGTTTTTGCGGCACTGTTACTCCTGCTGACTTGTCATGTTAATGCTGTGCCGACGGATGAAATTACGCAGATGCTTAAAGGCCAAGAAGACGCCTGGAATCGCGGCGATCTCGATGCTTATATGCAAGGCTATTGGAAGAGTGATCAACTGCGTTTTGTCTCTAATGGCAAGTTTCGTTTTGGTTGGGAAGAAACTCTCGCTACCTATAAGAAAAATTATCCAAATAAAGAAGCGCTTGGTGAACTTAAGTTCACTATCAAAGAAATCAAAATGCTCAGTAATTACGCCGCTATGGTTGTTGGGCGCTGGGATTTACGGCGGATAAAAGATGCCCCAACGGGCGTGTTTACTCTGTTGATTGAAAAAATCGACGATCGTTGGGTGATCACTATGGACCACAGTTCAGACTAAACCGTGTCCTTTACACTCTGTTGCACAGCAGTTCAAATTAGATTTGCGATAATAAACAGTCTGGTTTGGTGGGCGGCTCGGCAGGCAGAGTTAAATGGAAATCCTGCTGTCCAAGCTGTCTACCTTTGCCATCGTATCTCACTTCGGTGAAATGCATACCGCCCTCAGCATCTTCAAGCAGAATGCTGGTGGAGCGAGTGCCATAGTCGGGGTGACGAATATAAATCGCAGCTAAACGCCGTTCCCACTCGATCCCGACTCCCGTATTAGGCAGCTCATTATCTTGCGGCTGGGAATCGTCTTTCATTAGTTGTAACAGTACTTGCACTTCTATACTGCTGGACTGGCTGATTGCCGCTTCTAACGCCTGCTGTCCCTTCGCCATTTTCGGCCAAATATCATCGAGTGCACCATTGCTAATGGCATGAAATCCATCGGCAAGTTTTACTGTGTCTTTATTGATACTGTTAAAACAATATAAGTCAGTACCTTGGCCGAAGATGAGATTGAACGGCTGATAATTGTCGCTATGTTCAACGAGCCAATTAGGGCACACGAGCGACCCTGAGTTGAGCGTCATAGTAATCAGCTCGCCACGACTCCGCATGGCTTCAGGGTTCTTTTGCGGAACGCGCAGATTGGTTACGCCTGCGATTTGTCCTTGTCTATTGATGCCAAACCAAGTGCCACCGGCCTGCAGATCTTTACCCGCGAGTATGTTTTCTTCCGGCGGCCAAAAATGCGCTGGCGCAGTTGGTCTATGATGAAACTCATCGCGGTTGGCGCAGATGATTAAGGGATACTTAGGATGGGCATTAATGGCGACAAAGAGTATGCACATAGCAGGCTAAATTAATCCAAAGGTAGATTAACTTAGCCTGTCTGCTCACAAATGAACAGCGTTAGTGGTGCGAGTGCTTATCCGTTTTTGCGTGTTCATGTGCATGTTTATCGGCACTAGGCGTCACAACAGGTTTCTGCTCGTCAGTGTGCGAAGCGCTAGATTCGTGAGTATGTGTATTCTCGTGGGAATGGCTATGCGCATGAGCTACCGGTTTGCTGAGCATTAAGCGGCGTAAAAATTTACGTGGACCTAAGCGCAGTAAGCTGGCGGCAAACAACCCTGAGAGGATCAGTAGAGCAATTAAGTTCACGACTTCAGGCAAGGTAAATAAGGAGAACCATAGTGGCAAGCGTAATGCTGCGGCTAAGCTCAGCGCAATAATACTCAGTAATATCGCCCTTTGTGTCCATGTCATTAACTTAAGCTGAGCTATGTTGAGCACAGGTGCAGCAATCAGCGGCATCATAATCGCGATAGGATTCCAGCCACTATAAGCCAGTGCAAGAGCGAGTACGGCGGCGCCTAAGTTGCAGAAACGCATAGGTAAAAATACAAGCAATAACACAACAACCTGTAGCAATGGATTGCTTAAGGGCATTGAAGGGTGGCCAATTAAATTCACTAATACTAGGCTGAGTAAAATCCAAGGTGCGCTGCGATCGACTAAATGAGCAAAGCCGAAACGCAGTGAACTGCTGGGTAATTTAGTGTGTGGATCGGTAATTGTGACGTTAGCATGGCTTAAATATGCACTCAGAATAAACACTACAAGCAATTGGAATAACGCTAACCAAGGACCGAGAAGTAGAGCTGTGATCACTAAGGCTTCAGGCCCAGCTAAGCGTTGGAACCAGCGACGGGCTAAACTGCTATCCTGCGGCGTCAAACCTAATTTAAAGCGCAGCGCAGCCGCACCATAGCTTAGCAGCAACACGGGTGCGAGCTTTAATAGCCAAGTCATTAATTGCTCTGTGCTGTGATCATGGTGGGCATGTTCGTGGCCGCCTGAATCCATTAATAGCAACATCACGAGTAAACCGATGCCGAGCAAACTACCTATGCCAGCTTGGTATTCATATTTGCCTTGCGTATCACTTTCATGCTGACCATGGGGTTGATGTAGTACCACATGCAGAATTGTGCCAGTAATAAAGGCTTGTAAGTAGACAGTGTCATCGATATTTAAATAAGGAAGTAGTTGCTCACCGGCGAAATAGCCTATGCCTGTAAATAGCATCTGGGCTGCAAAGATCATGAGTGTCCAACGTGTTCCGAGATGGGGTTTTAGTATCCACCATACTGCAAAACCGACGGGTAATTGGTGGAGTATGACACCAAGAGCTAGCAGAATGGAGTTATCGTCTTGCTGCGCCAAAACCATAGCGGTGCCATCGGTGATGGTATGCAGTAATAAGCCACCAATACCCAAGAAAAGCGTAAAATTATGGGTGACTTCTGAATAACGGTGAAATAGGCGTTCGCTGGCGGTAGGCCCCCAGATGCCGAGGAGTACAAAGACGATCGCAAGCATGCCACCATGCTCGAGTAATTCTGGCAAGATGTGGATCAGCACTAATCCGCCTAATGAGACGAATATAAAACCATCGAGCCCCTTTTGTAAGCCACTACTCGATGAGAAGTAGCGATAAAACAGAGGGCCAATTAAGAGTGCGATACAGCTAGCAAGAAGATAGAGCATGGATTCCACGGAAAATTTGCTGAAAAAACGCCATAGTATACCAGCTGTAAAGCAAAGTGAGCAGTGACTTGCAGGCAATTTACTCAACTGACATTTTATACTGTGTTTTGAAGGGGAGAATTTTATTCACTTTGGCCATTCTGCGGAGAAATTTTCAGATCTAACTCGAGAAAAGGTACTATACCCAAGCTACCTGAAGATACGAGTTTCAGAGCGCCTAGGGTGCTTCAATTCAAGGCGCATCAATGACAGAATGTCGGCCACCTTTTGAATTGTTGCAACACGGAAGTGGAGCTCCCTAGGCGCTCCGTTCCGGCGGGTTGTAACGTACTTTATGCCGTGTTGGTTATTTTTAACTTAGCCCACTAGGTCCGCAAATAACCGCAATCGCCATGGATGGCGTGAATGCCATTTATGCAGGAGCAATAAAGGGCCTTGCCTAAAGTGCGTTACATTCCCGCTGAATCCTGCATCTTCAGGTTGTTTGGGTATATAATATGGGCCTATGTTGGCTTGGGTGTTGATACGTTAAATGGATATATTTTCTGCTGCGGTAATGTTGTTTCTGATCATGGACCCTTTGGGTAATTTGCCGATTTTCGCATCGATTCTGCGACATATCGATCCCAAGAAACGTCGTAAGGTACTGATCCGAGAGTTACTTTTCGCCTTAGTGATCATGCTGTCTTTTCTTTATGCGGGTGAAGCCATTTTAAGTTTCTTAAATCTTCGTTCCGAATCTGTGAGTATTGCAGGCGGTATTATTCTGTTTTTGATCGCGATTAAGATGATCTTCCCCCAACCCGGTGGTGTCGTTGGATTAGCCGCGGGAGAAGAGCCTTTTATCGTGCCTATGGCTATTCCCTTGATGGCTGGCCCATCGATTCTTGCAGCCTTGATTTTACTGGCGCATACCGATAGCTCACGTATGGGCGATTGGACCATAGCGTTAGTGTCAGCTTGGGGGGCGAGTGCGGTGATCTTAATGTTTTATAAACTTTTCACCCGTGTGCTGGGGGAAAAGGGGCTCACAGCGGTCGAGCGTTTGATGGGTATGGTGCTGGTCATGATCTCAGTGCAAATGTTCCTCGACGGTATTTCAAACTATCTGAAAACCGCTGGCTAACTTTATCTAGTTTGATCAAAACGAAACCGTATTAACGTTGCTAATGCGGTTTTTTTATGGCTGAGATTTGGCTTGGAATTGAGTCAGCACAGAGGTTTGCTGAATATTTGCTGACAAAAGTGCAAATCTTACCTGCGAACAGGTGTATCAAGTTGTTACTGAGGTGCAGTGCTGCTAATGTCGAAAACTCTGTCTCTATCACTTGAAGACGGATAAACCCTGAGTAGGTTACTAATTAAAGGTAATTTGTCTTAATGCAAAGAGACACTAGTCTCAATAAATTGAATAGCGTAAACGGCGTTGGCTGTTATAGAAGGATGTTAAAAATGCGAAGTACAAAAGGCGTAACAGCGTTTGGACTGATGTTGGCATTGATTAGCGGCGCGAGTATTGCGGCTCCGAATCATACGCCTGCAGATGCGGGTGTGATTAATAAAGATCGAATTTTATATTGGTTGATTAAGCGTGGCGAAGTGGCCGCCGATGCCAGTGATAGCGTAAAGCAGGAGGCGATAGAAGCTTATATTCATCGCGCCACTTTGGCACAACCTAAAGCGCCGCGCATCGAAGTTGAAGCTGAACATGCGCGTCTACAAAGAGCTAAATCATCGCAAATGATGCGCTCACCCGCACAGCGTTTACAGGCCGATGCGGATGTAAAGAAAACCGTTAAAGTGCTCACGGTATTAGTGGATTTTGCTGATCTAAAACATGATAACAATGGCTTAAAAGCGGGGGATACAGACATGTATTACCCGAGTTATCCTGCGTCCCACTACAAGGAATTACTCTTTTCGCCTACGGGCTTCAAAGGTCCACAGGGGCAGACGTTAGATTCGGGGTATCAATATTATCAAGCGGTTTCTGGGCAAACCTTCTCCTTTACTGGGGATGTGAAGGGCTGGTATACCGCCTCGCAAAATGCCGAATACTATGGTGTTAATGATCCAGATACCCGTAGTGATTCACAGGTCGAACAATTGGTCAAAGAAGCCGTATCTCAAGCTGTTGCAAATATGTCTGCAGCTGAGTTGGCGAGTTATGATGTTGAAGACCAAAATGATTTGAACAATAACGGTAATTACGATGAGCCCGATGGCATTATCGACCATGTGATGATTTTCCACTCTAGCGTAGGCGAAGAGGTCGGCGGCGGAAAACTAGGATCGAGTGCGATATGGTCGCATCGATATTATGTCGACCAAGCAACCAATGGTTATGCGCTTCCTGGTACGAACAAAAAAGTATTCGGTTATACAATCCAGCCTATCGATGCGGCAACGGGCGTGTGTACCCACGAGTTTGGCCATGATCTAGGTCTGCCTGATGAGTACGATACCTCTGAAAATGATAAGAAAGACGGCTCACCTGTGGGGCTATGGTCTTTGATGTCTGGTGGTAGTTGGGCTGGTGCTATTCCTGGCGCTCAGCCGAGTGGTTTTAGTCCTTATGCTCGATCTTATCTACAAAAAAGATACAAAGGTAAGTGGTTAAATGAACGTGAAATTTCCTTAGATAGCATTCCCAAATCAGGCATGGAAGTGACGTTGAATGAGGCGGTTAATCATCAGGCGGTTAATCAGATCTCTATTCCGCTCCCTCTTGTGTTAATTCCTTTTAAAACACCTTATCAGGGCAGTTATCAGTACTATTCTGGCCAAGGAAATATGCTGAATAACAGCATGAATTTTAATGTTAATTTACCTGCCGTAACCACAGATAAACTGATTCTGAGTATGAAGGCTAGTTGGAGTATTGAGCCTAACTATGACTACATGCAGGTGAAAGTGGATGGTGTGGCCATTGCGGGTAATTACACTAAGTCGAACAATGCAATGAATAGTGCTCGTCATATCATCACTGGTGAATCGTCTGCGCTTGCTCTGGCGGAAGGTCGTGATGCTTGGGTAACATTAGAATATGATTTATCAGCATATTCTGGAAAATCTGTTGCTGTCGAAATCAACTATGTCACCGATGATTATACCTCTGAGTCAGGGATCGCTATTGATAACATCAGCGTTAAACAAAATACCACTGAGTTATATAGTGATAACGCTGAAGTCGCGGATAAAATGACGTTTTACGGCTATAGCCGGATTAAGGATTCTCGTCCGGATCCCAAATCTCAGTCTCGTTATATTATCCAGCTACGTAGCCATAATGGTGTCGATGCGGGTTTGAAAGCAAAAAGCTTTGATCCCGGAGTTTTACTCTGGTTAGAAAATTTTAGCTACAGTGACAATAACGTTTCAGACCACGCTGGCCATGGCTTGATTGGCGTGATTGATGCTGACCAGAATATGATTGGCACTCGCTCTACCGACGTACAAATTCGTGATGCGGCCTTTAGTACAGTAAATCAAACCTTCTATTTGGAGGACAATCATCGCGATGCTGTCAGCCTGTTCGATGACAGTTTAGATTACAGCGCGCCACTACAGCCACAGTCAGGTATGGTGTTGCAGCAGCTAGGGTTGACAATGCAGGTACTATCTCAAGCCAGCAATAATGGTACTGCGGTTATTCGTCTTGCGAATGCGAACTCTGATGCTATAGCGCCGTTAAATGTCAGTTTTACTAATACTGTCAACCAATTAGCAGTAAGCTTCACCAGTAATATTGATGGCGGTATGGGAGTATTAACCTACGCTTGGGATTTTGGTGATGGCACGACAAGCACTGTCACGGCGCCAACCCATACCTATGCGAAGGCGGGCACTTATACTGTGAAGCTTACAGTGACAGATGCGCAAAATACTAAGGCGATTAGCAGTTCGACGGTAACGGTTGTTGCACCTGTTACGCCTCCAGTAACTCCGCCAGCTAGTGAGAGTTCAGGTGGCGGCAGCTTAGGTTGGTTAAGCCTTGCCTTCCTTAGCTTATTGACTTGGCGCCGCCAGTTAAATGTGCACTAAGTTAAATGTCCACTAAGTTGATTGTTTGAAATCCGAACAAAAATGCCTCTGATCTAGAGGCATTTTTATCTGTCTTGAGGCTAAATTCTGACTAAGCTTTGGGTGAAATCTAAAGTTTACAACTGACGGATAGCTTGCTCGGCCGCTGGAAGAAAGATTTCGCTGACGATCATTTCATGCTCACCGTGATGGAAATAGCGACGGCGTCCCCAGAGTGCATGTTCGACACTTTGATCTAAACTTTCAGCTAAGTGGGCAAGGCGACTACAGGTTTCGAAACTGGCAACTTCGATTCTACCGGGGATGAAGTTATCTTGGCTAAACAGTAATTCACCTAAGGGGCGAGTACCCAAACTAAGGAAATCCATTTTGCGCTCGGCCATTAATTTTTCAGGGATTAAGGTTCTGGCAAATACCCAAGGTATCGAGTCGAGGCAAAGCAAGACTTCACGGATCCATACAGCACCTTGCTGGGGATATTCGCCCTCTAAGGGAGCATGCAGTCCTTCGCCTAGTACCTTTACTTCAAATTGAGCGCAGCAAGTTTTGAGTTTTTGCGTTAGGCTGCCAGTGGCAAGCAACCATTCTTTCAAGGGCGATTTGGGGAGTTTGTCGGCTAGATCGGCTGAAAACCACTGAATAGATTCACCATAGGGAAAGCTTAAGCTAGTCACATTCATTAAATACTCGTTACAATATAAACAAACGTCGGCAGTCTAGCATGTCGCGACGCGAGCATATATACCCAAGCTACTTCCAGATACGGATACTGCATCTTCAGGTTGTTTGGCTATATAGATTGGGAAGTTTCTTCCATTACCATTATTGTTTTAGGGAGCCGTAAGTCGCTATGAAAAAATTACTCTCAGTCTGTCTTATCCTGTTTACAAGTGTTTTCAGTGTTTATGCGGCCGATGAAAAAGAAGCAGCACCTGCTGCAGCAACCCCACCTACGGGTGAGTATGCCTACTATGGTTTCGAACCCGAAATTGTCACTAACTATATTTCTAATCGCAAGAAATTGGGTTTTGTGAAGATTAGCGTTGAGTTAATGGTAAAGAGTCCAGATGATCTAGTGACAATTGAGCTCCATAATCCATTATTGCGAGCCGCAATTGTTGAAGTGTTAGGCAATCAATCGGAAGAGAAGATTAAGTCGCTCACGGGTCGTGAAGAGATTCGTCGTGAGTGCTTTGAAATGGTCAACAACTTGATCACCAAAGAAGCTGGCAAACCCTTGATCGTAAACTTATTGTTTACCTCTTATCTGTACGATTAATTTACTGCCCCATTCCATGGGCTGACTCAGGTCGGCCCATTGCGTTACAAGAGCTATTATGTCAAAACCTGCCGTGAAACCCGTCCAATTAGTGACTGCGAAACGCCTAACGAGTACAGCCAACATTGGTCATGCAAAAACTAAAGCACCAAAGCAGGCTAGAACGGAGGTGAAAGGCAAAGCAAAGTCGGTCAAAAACAGGCCTAGTGCTGAGATTAAAAAAGCTTTGCATCCTCGAAATGTACACTTGAACGGCTATGATTTTCCGGCGCTGATGAGTTCATTCCCTAAGCTAAAAGCCTTTGTTCGACCCACGCCTTATGGGGCTTTATCGGTCGATTTTGCCGATCCGTTAGCAGTTAAAATCCTTAATGCGGCGCTACTGAAACATCATTATGGGATTGAGTGTTGGGATATTCCTGATGGAGCGTTATGTCCTCCTATTCCCGGTCGAGTCGATTATTTACATTATTTAACAGACCTTCTAGCCGAAGGCGATGATGTATTTGCTTTGGATAAAACTAGGGTATTAGATATCGGCACTGGCGCGAACGGTATTTATCCCATATTGGGTTGCCAAGTATACGGTTGGCAATTTGTCGCCTCGGATATTAATGCCCATTCACTCAGTAATGTGCAGAGTATTATTGAGCAAAACCCAGTGCTGCAAGGGCAAATAAGTTTACGATTACAGCCAAATGACAAGGCGGTCTTCAAGGGAATCATTCAAGCCGGAGAATGTTTTGCGTTAACCCTGTGCAATCCGCCATTTCATGCCTCTATGGCTGAGGCGAGCGAAGGTACAAAGCGTAAGGTGAATAATCTGCAGCTCAATCGGGGTGGCTTGGTAAAGGTTGCACCTAAGCTGAATTTCGGCGGTCAAGCGGCTGAGCTTTGGTGCCAAGGCGGTGAACGACAGTTTCTAGCGACTATGATCCGTGAGAGCCAAATGTTTGCAGATCAATGCTTATGGTTTACCAGTCTAGTGTCGAAGAAGGAAAACCTGAAACCTTGTTATCAAGCCTTAGCGCAGTTGAAAGTCGATACTGTGAAAACGATTGAGATGCAGCAGGGTAATAAAATTACGCGGGTTTTAGCGTGGAGCTTCCAGTCAGCAGCTAAGCGCAAAATCTGGCGCGGTGAACACTTAGCCCGTTAAGACTTTTGAGTATGACCCAATTAAGTACTGCTAACAAAACAGGCGCTAATGGCGCCTGTTTTTATTAAAAGTAAAAATAGCCACTGTTACTGCGGCTTTTCTTCCTTATGATCGCGACGGAATAACGCCCACTCTTCAATTGCTTCACCGCTGGGTAAGGTGCAGATCCCATGTTCACCTTCGGCGGTTTTCTCAATTGTTAAGTTGCCACCAATGGAGACACAATACTCAGAGGCGGGATTGGCTATTTTTACTTGTTCAGTATCACTGCATCCGACTAATACCAGACTCGCCAGAAGTGGAGCAGTAACAAGCAGGAATTTGATTTTCATAGACACTCCTTGGTGAGTTATTTTCGCCCTAAAATCCGCAGGATCCGTAGGAACAAGTTGATGATATCCATATACAAAGCGGCGGCGCTATCGATGGCATTATCTATGGTTTTAGGGATTTGATTCGCTCGTCCCCAGTCATAACCAATATAACCGCAGAAAATCAGCACGACTATCCAATCTAAAATGCCGTGGTGAGTATTAAAGATAAACACTTCAATCAGTTCGACGACGATAACGAGCAATAAAGCAATCGTGAGTGCGCCGGAAATTTTTTGGAAAAAGGCGGGGAAGAGTGTGCCTAAACACATCATGGCTATGGTCACTAGCCCTGTGATACGAATGGCTTCGGTCACCAATTTGGGATCGTATTGACTGACCACCATATTGATAATTAAGCCGAAGGGCACGACTACAAAGTTGTAGCCAATAAAACTGACAACGGGATTAGTCGATTTTTGGAATAGATAAATCCCAAAGAAACAGGAGGTGAAATAGCCGATAAAGAAAATCCAAGGATTAACACTGGCAATCGCCTCTGGATCGATATTGGTGACCATCCAATAGTTAACGGCAAAACCCCAAATCAGCGTGAGGCCGATAACGAGGTTATAAATACCTGCGCCAACTATGGGGTCGTCTGTGGTCATGCGGTCAAATACACTGTTTTCCGAATCCATATGTTTTCCTTATGATTTCCTTATTTTAACGGGCCATTAAGCGTCATCAGTGTTGAGCTATATGACGGCAAATTAAGCGGTGGCAATTAAGCTAGTGTAAATAAAGCCGTTTTTCAAGCGAGAACAACCTAAGCCTCTTTAGTACCACAAACACTGCAGCGGACTTGTTTCGGTAACTTCATCTCGCGAAACTCCATCGTCATTGCATCGATCATCAAAATGCGTCCTGCTAAGGTTTTACCCATGCCAGTAATCACTTTGATGGCTTCAACCGCCTGCAAACAACCTATCATGCCGACGACAGGGGCTAGGATACCCGATTCAACGCAGCTCAGTTGTTGCTCGCCAAATAGGGCGCTAAAGCAATGATAACAAGGCGTTTCGCTGTGATAATCGAACACAGTGACCATGCCTTCCATCCGAATTGCCGCGGCAGACACTAAGGGCACTTTATGCTTAAAACAGCTGAGATTAAGTTGCTCGCGCACACTGACATTATCGGTACAGTCGAGCACTAGGCCGTGATCGGCGACTAGGGCGTCAATCTCATGATCATCTAATACTGCATTGATAATGTTGATCTTAATAAAGGGATTGAGCTGACTGAGGCTCTGTTTAGCCGATTCGACTTTAGGCTGGCCGACATTGGCATCTTGATGCAGCACTTGGCGCTGCAGGTTGGATAATTCAACTGTATCAAAATCGACCAGTGTTAGTTCACCAATACCCGCAACCGTGAGGTACTGGCTGGCGGCACAGCCCAAACCGCCAGCGCCTATCATGAGCACTTTGGCCTGTTTTAGGTGCTCTTGACCGTCGATATCCATAGCCTTGATAGATATTTGGCGGCTGTATCTTAAGAGTTCGCTGTCGCTGAGAATATCTTCTGGCACATTCATTGGGATTTTCCTAGCAAAGCACGCTGTTAAATGGCTCGACCGTCACTTGGGTGCCAGCGGGAGTATCACCTTGGAATTGCTCCAATAAAACGAAACAGTTTGCTAAGCTCATCGAAGTCAACATGCCAGAACCTTGGCTACCAGTAATGGCAACTTCAAGTTTACCTTGTGCATTACGGCTTAAAACGCCCCGTTGATATTCGACGCGGCCCGGTTGTTTACGTACAGGCGTGGTGAGCGTAGCGTCTAACATCAAAGGTGCAACTGGGGTTAACCCCTGCATCTTGTTCAGTATTGGCCAAACGAGTTTGTAAAACGTCACCATAGAAGACACGGGATTCCCCGGTAAACCACAGAATATCGCTTTGCCGATACGGCCCATGGCAAAGGGCTTGCCTGGTTTGATGGCGAGTTTCCAGAAGGTAATTTTGCCTTCCTCATCAAGAATTTGTTTAGTGAAATCTGCTTCACCGACCGACACGCCACCCGAGGTTAATACCATGTCGGCTTGGCTAGCGGCATTGCGAAATGCCTGACGTATGGCTTCAGGATCATCGGCTATTACGCCTAAATCGAGCCATTCCACATTAGCGCGGCTGAGTAAGCCTTGGATCGAGTAACGGTTTGAATCGTAAATTTGTCCTAGGGCTAATTCGCTGCCAACGGGACGCAGTTCATCGCCTGTGGAGAAAAAGGCCACTTTAAGCTGACGATAAACTCGCACTTGGCTAACACCAATCGTGGCCAACACCCCGAGTTCGGCGGCACCAATTTGAATGCCAGCACTGAGCACTTTAGTGCCTTGGGTGAGTTCTTCACCGCGGCAACGCACATTGGCGCCTTGCGCCCTAGGATGGCGGATATGAATAATCTCACCTTCAACCTCGGCTTCTTCCTGCATTTGCACTGTGTCATAACCTGTAGGCACAGGCGCGCCTGTCATGATCCGCACGCAGGTATTAGGTTTGGCTTCACCTTTAAAACCATGGCCAGCGAAGGAACTGCCGATAAGGCGCAATGCGGTCTGATTGGTTTGCGTATTTAAGTCGACAAAACGGAAGGCGTAGCCGTCCATAGAGGAGTTGTTAAAGGGCGGCAGGTCGATGCAGGAAGCTAAATCTTCTGCTAGGACGCGGCCAAGGGCATGGGGAAGCAATACGACTTCGGTGTCTGACACTGGGCTAACTTGCTCGAGCAAAAGGGGAATAGCTTGATCTGGATGCATTAAGCTAGGTTGCGAACAAGGATCGGCTGTTACGGACATTAGGGTCTGCCTTATATGCAATGGGTCGTAATGACGCTGAATGAATTTCCACCTGATTATGACTGGCTATTATGCCACGGTGATCTGGGATGGCTATGATTTGCATGTGAGTTTCTGTGATAGGTCAGTCAGTTTTTTCTGCCACTTTGGGCGATAACCTCGCTAGAAGTCACACAATTTACTGCACTAATTCGAGGGTTGAACGCGAGTCGATGAACAAATGAAAATCATTTTTATCAATGAATCATTAACTTAGCAAGAAATCCAAAGGTAAATTTTGTTGCTTTTGTCGACCCCCTTGATGACAATGTCCCCCATGATTCAGTTCGAATGCAAAAGAGGATTTACTATGCTGTCTGCAACTATGATCGAAAAGTTGAATGAACAAATTAATATGGAGTTCTTCTCCTCAAATTTATACCTGCAAATGAGTGCGTGGTGTGAAGATCAGGGATTTGAAGGCGCAGCTAAGTTTATGCGTGAGCACGCGGATGAAGAAATGGGCCATATGCGTCGTCTTTTCACGTATGTGAGTGAAACTGGTGGCTTACCTTTGTTAGGTGCGATTGCGGCGCCACAGTCACAGTTTGATTCTTTACTGGCGTTGTTTGAATTAACCTATGAGCATGAGCAGCTGATTACCCGTCAGATCAATGCCTTGGCCCATGCCGCATTTTCGAATCAAGATTACTCAACCTTTAACTTCTTGCAATGGTATGTCGCTGAGCAGCATGAAGAAGAAAAGCTGTTTAAGTCGATTGTCGATAAGATACGTTTAGTGGGCGAAGATGGTAAGGCACTGTTCTTTATTGATAAAGATTTAGCTAAGCTAGCCTCTAAGGGTGGCGAAAGCATAATGAACGGCCAAGGCCAACCACAGGCTTAAGTCCGTTTTATTTGCCACAAAAAAGCAGCCTAGGCTGCTTTTTTTGTTCTTTATCATTTTATTTTTTATAAGCTTAGATATTCACGCATTTATCTTGATAGCCATCATTCAACAGTGCTGTGTGCTTGATGCGTAGCAAGGGAGTGATTTCATTGAAGGGGAGCGGCTTGGAGATCAAATACCCTTGAGCGAAGTGACAACCTAAATCTCGTAGGAAGTGCCACTGTGCTTCGGTTTCTATGCCTTCAGCAACTAACTCCATTTCTAGGCTTTGCCCCATCATGACAATCGCTTTGACTAAGTTGGCGTTCGAGTTATTTTCGAGGGCATTTTCCACAAAGCTGCGGTCGATTTTAATCACTGAAATCGGGAATTTTTTCAGATAACTCAGGGAAGAATAACCCGTGCCAAAGTCATCGATATAGATTTGCGAGCCTAAATGACGAATAGACTCGAGCGTGCTCAAGCAATGGCTGGCATCGCCCATCAGCATGCTTTCAGTGATCTCAATATGCACATTTCGTGGGTTAATGTGGTGGCGGTTGAAGCACTCTTGCAACACTTGGTCGAACCCCATACCGCGTGTATTGATACATTGGCGGCTGGAAACATTAATCGCGACATTGATATTTAAGCCACTTTTCTGCCATTGCCTCAGGTCATGCATGGCTTGGTTGAGCACCCATTCGCCCATAGGCTCTATCAGTCCGGTTTCTTCGGCTAATGGGATAAATTGATCCGGCGGGATCAACCCAAGCTCGGGATCTTGCCAGCGGATAAGGGCTTCGACGCTGCAGACACTTCCGGTTTGCATATCCACGATAGGTTGATAATGCAGGGCAAATTCATTTTGTGCCACGGCACGGCGTAGACGTTGTTCTAACTCCATCCGGGCGAACATGGCTTGATTCATACCCGCGGTGAAGTATTTAAAATTGTTCCGTCCCGCATCTTTGGCTTGATACATGGCGGTTTCGGTATTGCGGGTGAGTGAGCCGGTATCCAACCCATCTTCGGGATAGACGCCAATACCAAAGCTGGCCGAAATCTGGATCTCGCGGTCATTTAAGTTAAATGGCATACCTAAGGTTTCAATGATTCGGGTTGCCATGTGTTCGATGGCGAGTTCGTTAGTCAGTCGTGGCAAGATAAGCACAAACTCGTCGCCACCGATACGTGCGATAAAATCGGTTTTCCCCGCAATGCCTTCTAAGCGCTTTGCGACATCTTTAAGTAATAAGTCGCCAGTGGCATGGCCTTGTACATCATTGATATATTTGAATTGATCCAAATCAATCAGCAAGATAGCCAGCTTGCGAGAGTCATGCTGCGCCACATGGATTTCGTGCTGCAGTCGTTCATTGAACAGCTTACGATTAGGCAGCCCAGTTAACCCATCGAAGTTGGCCTGATACCAAAGATCCTGCTCATATTGCTTACGCTTACTGATATCCATAAATAAACCAATATGTTGGATTATTTTACCTTGCTCATTTCGCACCACAGTGATCGCTAGATACTCGGGATATACTTGGCCATCTTTGCGTTTATTCCAAACTTCACCCTCCCATTTCCCTTCTTTTTGTAGTGACTCCCACATGGCGGTGTAAAAGTGCTTAGGATGACGGCTAGAGCTGAGTAGGGAGGGACTGCGGCCTTTCACTTCTTCCAATGAATAGCCCGTAATGTGGCAAAAAGCGGGGTTGACCAGTTCAATATGGTTGTCGGCATCTGTCACCACTATGCCTTCGGCAGAATAGTCAAACACAGCTGCAGCGCGGCTTAGGGCATGGTTTGCTTTTTGCCGTTCGCTAATCATACGGTTCATGGCACGGGCCATGCGGGCGAGTTCATCTGTGCCTGAGACTTGGATATTAATATTGAGCTGTGGATCTGCTGCCATTTGCTGCATGTCATTGGCAATCTTAGTGATCTTATCCATAAAATTGCGGATTATCTTTTGTCCAAGCCAAAGTGTGATGGTCGCGGTGAACAAAGCCGAGAACAAGTATAAGCTGAGTAAGATTAAGGTGTGGTTTTGTTGATATTCGCTCTGCTGCGCCATGTTCTTGGTGATATTTTGCGCCAGCAAATGTAGTTGATTGATACGCTGAGTGGTGAGATCCCACCACTCCTGGCTATCAATTGGATGTGGCGGCATTAATAGTTGGCTCATCGCTTGGCTTAATTTGTCCTCACTGGCTGGGACTTGCGCGATGGCTTTGATCTCCGTCATCGGCAAACCTTGCTGCTGCAGTTGCTGCAACTTGACCATGCTGAATTGGTATTGATTTATGCTGTCCTCAATGGTTTTCAGTGCCGCCTTAAATTCGGGTAGAGAACGAGTCTCATGATTGAGTTCATCCAAATTAAGCTGAATCGTCGCAAGTGCTGCATTAAATTTTTGCAGTGAAATCTCATCGCCCTTAAGCAAATAGTCCTGAAAACTGCCCATTAAGCCACCGTAACCTAAGTAGGCATTAATATTTTGTGCCAGAGCGCTAATGCGAGTTTGTTGTTCAATTTGCTTGCTGATTTGCAGAATGCGTTGATTTTCTGGCGAATCTTGTAGGTTTTGCAGTAAGGACCTTCTATCGGAAATTGATGCATTACTCGCGTGCATCACGGCTCGCTCATATTCATACATAAAGGAGATTATGGTGCGGTAATCATTAATATTGAGTGACTTGCTGAGCAGTAATTGATTGATGGCACTTCGTTCTTTTACGGCCAACTCCTGCACCATAAGTAGGTTCAATAGATCGGTATAGGCACGGGACTGACTGATTTCGTTGGTTTGTAACTGTAATAGCTGAATGAGCTGCAAAAGCTGAGTGTGGAATTGATTATAGAGTTCCGTAAACTGACTCAGTGTTTCGTCGGTGTGGTTTTGGTGAACGTTAGCGAGTTTGTTGCCTGTGAGTTTGAGCGCATCTAACAATGCGTTCATTTTGTTTGCTTCAATACTTTTAGGGTCGAGCGCCTCCAGAAGATGCTCTAAAGGCTCACTGTTCAGTAATGCATCGAGTGCTTTTGATCTAGTCGCTTGTTGCTGTAATAGCACTTCATCGGTTGGTCGCTGATTTGTACTTAGACCATATTCGTTTTGCAACTGATAGAGTAGCTCAGTGATTTGTACCGTCGTTTGTACCGCAAGATGGTTGTGCTTGGCCGAGTGTGATTCCTTTATCAAGTCATGCATGCGCGTCAGAATGAAAAAGCTCATCATTAATAATGGGACTAACGAAAACAGAATGAGCTTTTGCTTCAAACTGAGATGGTGTAGCGCTGACGGCATTAAAGATCACTCCACTCGTTCGCCTAGGCAGAAAAAGAAAATTCAACGTAATAACGTTGAATCCGAGTTACAAATAGGACTAGGCACAGGGTGAGGATATTTAACATAGGCGGCCAGCCACCGCGACCTTTAGTTTATGGATATCTAATCTAGGTCACGAAATTAAGCAAATTGTTATATATCATGCTAAGAGACTATTTTTATTAACCTATTTTGCACCTATCAAACAAGCATTTGCTTTGTCTGTGATGTGAAGCAGTATTTCATCGTTTGAAAGAATGACTTGTTTAACTTTACCTTTTATCGTTTTTTTTAGTGCATTAGGTGGAACGCGATTGTTAACGGTAAATCTACTTAAATAAAAAGGACGTTTGCCGCAGCTAAACGTCCTTCTATTTAAATCAATGCCCTAGATTCAGGCGATTGGCATGTTATCTAGCCGACATTGGCCAGCAATGATTTGCGATAAACGACAATATCTTCAATCGTTAATACGGGTATATTGTGCAGCGCACCGAAGGCAATAATTTCGGGCAAACGCGCCATAGTGCCATCGGTGTTAGTGACTTCACACAATACGCCAGCGGCTTTTAAACCCGCGAGTTGCATTAAATCAATAGTGCCTTCAGTGTGACCACGGCGGGTCAATACCCCACCCGGTTGGGCGCGAAGTGGATACACATGGCCAGGACGAGCGAGATCGCTTGGCTTAGCGCCATCGGCAATCGCCGCTTTAATGGTGGTCACGCGGTCAGCGGCAGAAACCCCTGTAGTCACACCGATTTTAGCTTCAATACTTACAGTAAACGCAGTGCCATATTGGCTCGAGTTGTTTTCCACCATAGGGGGCAACTCGAGGGCTTTGACTTTTGCATCGGGTAAACACAGGCAAACAATACCGCTACATTCACGGATGAGCATGGCCATTTGAGCGTTAGTCAGCGTCTCGGCAGCGAAAATTAAATCGCCTTCGTTTTCTCTATCTTCGTCATCGACAACTAACACACCTTGGCCTTGACGCAGGGCATTAAGACCCGCTTCAACGCGTTCGATAGCAGTACCAAAAGGAGCAAGTAAAGACTGATTCATGGTTAATATCCTTAAATAAACGACATTGGAATATCCAGAATCAGGGCGTGCAGAAATACAACGTAATCAAGCCAAAAGGCTCGATTTTGCTGTAGCAATATCACTTCACTTGGGGTGAAGTTATTGCAAAACATGAGGCTAACACTGCAATACATAAGTGCGTTGCACTTAAATACCGCAAGGTGTTGTCTTACATTCTCTTCCATCCGGACTCAGCACTGTCGCCATTAAAGCAAACAGTCCATTACCGTCGGCTCTGGAATAGTCAGTTTTGCACTAGGCAAAATCTAAGGCACCAGATCTGCTGACCCCGAAATTGATTTCGGGCGCTCGCGGGCTTTGGGTGTCGCTCAGCAAAATAATCACTTAGTCGTTACCCATTTACCGCCGGTGGGGAGTTTCACCCCGCCCTGAGAATTTGCTTTTGAGCCATTTGCGCTCAAAAACGCGGTTATGTTGCTCTTATTTACCGCGAATGGCAACTTCTCGCGTTCAATGTTTGCGCTAGTGCACACCTGACCACTATCATACTGAACACATAAGCTAATTGACTTGCCGTCGCATTCTTCGACGGTCGTTATGGACGTCACAAGGACGTATAAATGCGCTCTCTGCTACTCACTTTAGGTATTGTTATGCTGTTATCCGCTTGTTCGACCTCCAAAGGGCAAGTACCTGCCCCGGTTGCTGAAAAAATTCCCCATGTGATGACTTTACATGGCGTAACGCGTACCGATGATTACTATTGGCTGCGTGATGATGAGCGCAAAGATCCTAAAGTGTTGGCCTATCTCAACGCTGAGAATCGCTATACCGCGGCTTATTTCAAACCATTAAAGCCATTGCAAGATGGTCTTTATAAAGAGTTAACCGAGCGTTTAGTCGCCGATGAGTCGAGCGTGCCGTACCAATGGCATCAGCACAGCTATTATCACAGATACCAAGAGGGCAGCGAATATCCGCTGATCAGCCGTAAAGGCGCCGATGGTGTTGAGCAAGTGATGCTCGATGTTAACGAGCGAGCTAAGGGCCATGAGTTTTATGGTTTAGGTGGCGCGAGTGTGAGCCCAGATGAAACCATGTTGGCCTTTGGCGAAGACGTCCTCAGCCGCCGTGTATATCACATCTATTTTAAAGACTTGGCTTCAGGCGACATGATCACCGATGTACTTGAAAATACCGAAGGTCGCGTAGTGTGGGCGAACGACAACAAGCATGTGTTCTATATCGCCAAAGATCTAAAAACCTTGCTGGGCTATCAAGTGTATCGCCACGAGCTGGGCACTAAGCAATCGAGCGATGTCTTAGTGTATGAAGAACAAGACGATTCATTTTATATCTCGCTCGGCAAAACCTTAGATGAGTCGCAAATTGTGTTGTTCCAAGAAAGCACCACGACGAGTGAAGTGTCTATTCTCGATACCAGCGAGCCTTTAGGTTTATTCAAGCCAGTATTAGCGCGGGAAGAAGGCCACGAATACAGTGTGTCTAAGCTGGGTGATACTTATTACATTCTCACCAACTGGCAGGCGACTAACTTCCGTTTGATGAAAGTTGCCATCAAAGATGCGGCGGACAAATCTAAGTGGCAAGAAGTGGTTGCGCATAATCCCAATGCCCGTATCGAAGACGAGTTAGTGCTCAAGGATTATCTGATTATTCAGACCCGTGAAAACGGCCTGACGCGGATTAAAGTGATGCCGCTCAATGGTCAAAAGCCCTTCGAGTTGAGCTTTGATGAACCTGCCTATGTGATGGGTTTAGAGATTAATTCCCAGCAAGACAGCAATAAGTTACGCATTTTCTACTCCAGCCTAACGACGCCAGAAGCCGTATACGAATATTCGCTGGTGAATCCCGATAGACGTGATTTATTAAAACAAGATCAAGTCTTAGGCGGCTTTGATGCCAGCCAGTATCGTGCCGAACGGATATTTGTGACGGCCCGCGATGGTGCGAAAGTGCCCGTCTCTTTGGTATATCGCAAAGATAAATTCAAGAAAGATGGCACTAACCCTCTGTATCAATACGGTTATGGATCTTACGGTTACACAGTAGAACCCGATTTTTCTTCATCTGTTATTAGTTTGCTTGACCGCGGTTTTGTGTATGCCATTGCCCATGTGCGAGGCTCAGAAATGCTAGGTCGCCCTTGGTATGACAATGGTAAGTTGTTGAATAAGAAGAATACCTTCAATGATTTTATTGACGTAACAACGGCATTAACGGCGCAAGGTTATGGCGACAAAAACAAGGTAGTTGCCTCTGGCGGCAGCGCGGGTGGTTTGCTAATGGGCGCGATTGCTAACCAAGCGCCGGACAAGTATTTCGCCCTTGCAGCCCATGTACCTTTTGTTGATGTGGTGACGACAATGCTGGACGAGTCGATTCCGTTGACAACCAATGAGTACGACGAGTGGGGCAATCCGAACGAGAAAACTTACTTTGATTACATGTTGAGTTACTCGCCCTACGACAATGTCACCGAGCAAGAATACCCACACATGTTAGTGACGACTGGTTTGCATGATTCCCAAGTGCAGTATTTTGAACCCGCCAAGTGGGTCGCTAAACTGCGCGATGTACAGAATAAGTGGTACAAGATGGATGATAAGGTGTTGTTATTCAATGTGGATATGGAAGCTGGCCACGGCGGTAAGAGTGGTCGTTATCGCCAGTACCAAGACACTGCCCAAGAATATGCGTTCTTCTTGAGTCTATTAGGTATGGCGAAGTAGGTTATTCGCAAGTGACTGAATCAGCCGTCAGCCTAGGCAATACGGACATAGAAGCTGTGCAGCAACATGAGTCACTGGTGGCAGACACACTTGTCCCAGTGACTAGCGCTGTCGCAACCAAAAATGTTGTTACAGAAGCTTCGCTGAATCCCGTACCATTAAATCCTGCACCATCGAAGCCTACACCCATAAAATCAGCACCCCTCTGGTATTTGTATCTAGTTCGCTGCGCCAACGGGCATTTATACACAGGCGTCACCACCGACGTAGCGCGACGCTTTAGCGAGCATCAGTCGGGTGGCATCAAATCCGCTAAGTATCTGCGCGGTAAAGGTCCATTAACGCTGATGTATCAAGAGCAGGTTGGCAGTCACGGCGATGCACTGCGCCGTGAGATTGCAGTTAAAAAGCTGAGTCGCGCTCAAAAGCTGACGTTGATTGAGTCAGAGCGTGGATTAGTAGATCGTTAACACTGCATCATACTTGTTCTGTGACTAGTAATGATTAAGCACTGTCATTCCAGTGACTCGCCGTAGATATATCCCTATAGGCTCGACGACGGCATCCATTCCGTCAACGGTCACTTCCATGTCAGTGCTTAATCTGGCTAACTGCATAGTATCCTGTTACCTAGAGCATTCTCTTAAGCCTAATGTCAGACAGAACTATCTATCTTAGTTGGCATGATCCTATTGCAATATATGATAGGTTTGTAACTCGCACATGGGATATTCTGTCTGATAGATTGTTGTGTAAGGAAAGTGATAGAAATCTGATTAATTTATTTTGATACAAATAGTTAACGATGCACGCTTTCTCTGCTCTAATGAGGTAAGCGAGCATGCACACTATTCAAAGGTTATCTTAATGGAGGTCTTTTTTATATGCATGGCGTTTGCAAATTATGTAATCAAGAAGCGAAGCTTGAGTTGAGTCATTTTATTCCAAAATTTATAGGAAAGTGGCTTAAGAAGACTTCAATTACGGGTTATTTAAGAGATGGAAATCAAGTAAGTAAACGACAGCAAGATATAGCCAAAGAATATTGGTTATGTGGAGATTGCGAAGATTTATTTTCAACATGGGAAAGAACTTTTTCGGTTAAAATATTCCACCCTTATATGAAAAACTCGAGTTTAGTAGCAGTGTATGGAAATTGGTTGTCAAAATTTGCAGCCTCTTTGTCTTGGCGAACACTTACTTATGTTCGCAGCAAAAATAGTCATGAAACTAAACCGCAAGAATACCTAGAAATGTTGGAAAAAGCTGAAGAGGGGTTAGCCAACTTCTTACTTGGTAAATCTTCAAACTTATACGAATTTGAGCAACACATATTTCCTCTTGATGTTATTGAGTCAACAAATTTCGATAATCTTCCAACAAACATCAATCGGTATTTCCTTCGTGCTATTGCCATGGATATTGTGGGTAACTCACAAGGCACGTACATTTATACGAAGTTACCTTCGTTTATTGTTATAGGTGTAATTAAGTCAAAGCAATCGAAACAAATGCGATCTAGCCGTGTGGCTATTAGCGGTGGAACAATATCCCCAAGACAGTACGTCTTTCCTGACGGTTTTGATGGTTATATCAGGGATGCTGCAAATAAAATATCTGAACTATACGAGCAAATCCCAGAAGAACAGCTTGCAAAGATTGAAAATTATGTGATTGATAATGTGGATAATGTGGATAAAGTGGTAGGTTCAAAACTGTTTGAAGCTATTGTCCATGATTATGAGAGGTTTGGTCGAAAGTCATTAAGATAATAAAGCATTTAAGAGTGATTCCTAAAGCTTGGTATTTTTAGTTCAAGGTTGGGGGCTAGTGGCAATGTTGCTCATACTTGAATGCAACATTATATGTGAAGTTTATCAAGGCATTCATTGTTCAATTTGGCCACAGGTATACTCAAAGGTTAATGAGATTAAGCACTGTCATGGAAGTAACCGTTGGCGGCATGTCCGCTCTTTCACATCCATGTGATCGCGGTATTTGCACTTCTGTATGCAGCAGATGCCGCCGTTGAGCCTATAGGGACACTTCTTGTTAAACGAAAGGGCGGCGAGTCACTAGAATGACAGTGCTTAATAGCTTAACGATTAACTTCCATAATAAATCAAGTGTTTAAGACTTTTTTGCCACCAAAGACTGGTCTGCATTGGGGAGCGTCGATTTTTCTTCTGCTGAGCGATAAGTTTGTCTGCTATTGGTATTCTGAACTCCATTCAACAGGCTAAGAATGCCACTTACACAGATCTTTTCGCGCTCTCGAACTACATGTCCGGCCTTTTTCTATGCTTAATTTACAATCCCTGGTAGGGCTTCTCTTAAAAGTTCCAACTCCTTTTTGTTTGCTTTAATCCAAAGTTTTTTCAAGTTTGGTATCGAAGCCAATATTTCTACTGTCTCTTTAGTCTTAATTACATTTGTTTCAACAAGATACAACGCAAAAATATTTTTATTTCCACGCAATTCGTCAATACTGGACAACTGTGGGTTTCCACTGAGGTCTAACATTTTTACGCTGTCCAGCGTTGAAATGATAGAACCAAAATCTAACTTTTGACATTTATTTAAAGATAAGTAACTTAAATTCTGGGTGTTTCCGGTAATTTCAGAGAGTTTGCTTGCATGGGACACACTTAATGATTCAACTGAGTCTGAGCATAAATTAATTGACTCTAATGAACGAACAATGGAGCAGTTTAATGAAATTGCGACATCAACTTTTAGATTAATAACTTTGGAGTTGAATATATTTACATGCTTAATCCCGTCAACCAATTCAGATGATTCATTTTGCTCAACATAACCTTTCCGAATGAATGCCATTATGGCTTTCCAATCATCTCGCTGCCACTCAGCGTTATATACATAATCCAATATTGGTAATATAGAATCGAAGGTAGGTAATGAATTTTCCCACCTCTGCCATTCTGAAACATTTTCTGGTGCTAACTTTATATATTTCTTAAAAGATGAAATGTCCATGTTATCACTTAATTAAAATTGGGTTGTCGAATTCAGAACGTTGATCTCTTCCTGTATATTTTTGCATTTCTTTTGAGAAACGGCTCTAAATTCTGATGATTTATTCTGTCACGCTATCCCTTTACTCACTCTTATTTGAGCTGACTAAAGCTTTAAAGCGAAGGTCACTCTTGCTCAGAGGGGTAAGTGCCTCGGCTTTGGTGAGATATTGCATAGTGATGTGGATAGCGTCTTGATGGTGACTAAATTCCCTAAAAATACGCTTTGCAATCAGCAGATTTAATTGATGTGCGGCTAATGAGGCATGCTCATGATTTATCTGCAAAATAACCTCTTCTAGGGAGATAGGGGGAATTTCTCCCAAGGTTATAAGAAAGGCTTTTGCGACAGTTCTGGCGTGTGAGAAATAGTCTGAGTGCGCATCTAAGGCGTAAATATGCTTGAAAATGTGTTTGGCTAGGGCTTTATTGCCGTTGCGATAAAAAGATTCGCCATCAAAACAAATATCCCCTAGTCCTTCCATTATCTGCCTAGGGTTATCCGATAGGGAAAGCGATTCAATTTCTTTTTGGTATTCCGAAAACGGATCCATATTCTCGACCTTACTGGCAATACAGTGTGACTTTTCGACTATTGAAGTGGGAAGGCTGACAATCTTAGCAAATCCACAAGGTTAAAGCGTAACGGTCTGAATAAAATCAACGTCATTTCTGCAAACTCAAGCTTAATTTCGGCATAAAAAAATGCCACTACAAGGGGTTAGTGGCATAAATGCATAAGTCTGGCATACGCTTAAAAGGGTGGGTAGAAGACTGACATCTTGGCTGGGAACCGTTGCAACATCAGCCTCTACGCCGGGAAGTTAGTAAAGCCTTTGGGTGTAGGGTAGTAAAACAGCGCGTTATTGCATGCTCACTGGGCCGTCGATTTTGTTAAATGTCACATCGCCAGAACCTGCCGCAAGAATCGTTAATCCCTTAGTGTTAAAGACATTAATATTGCCTGAGCCATCTGTGATGGTCACAGCACTTTGCACATTGGCGACCTCGATGTTGCCCGAGCCGTCATCAATTGCGATATTGCCGCGAATATCGGTCACCTTGATGGCACCAGCGCCATCTTCAATGGTTAGGCTGCCGTTGATTTGGTTGATTTCAATATCACCTGAGCCATCCTCTATGTTGATATTGTTACCACCGTTGATAGTGAGTTCACCCGAACCGTCTTTGACGTTCATGTCCGACGTCATCTTGTTGATCAAAATAGCCCCTGAACTGTCATCGATATCCAGTGTAAAGTGCGCAGGGACTTGCAGTTTTAGGTCTATATAGGGCGAGTTATTATTAGAATCTGCTTGCTCAAAGCTGGCCTTGAGCTTGGCTTTATTGGCTTTTTTCTCAAGGGTGAGAATGACTTTGCTGTCATCGTTGTCGTCCTTATTGCTATAGATGTCGGCGACGAGTTTAATTTGGCTGAGGCCTTCGACACCGATAATTTCCAAGCTGCCTGCGCCAGTTTCTGCAATTAGGCCTTGTAAGTCTTGGCTATTGAGGGTGAGTTCGCGTTGTTGGTGGTCTAAGTCTGGCATGCCTGCAGCGTTCACATTAAGAATGCAGCCAGTGAGCGATACCCCAGCAGTAAAAAACACTATAAAAGCGAGGGTGAATATAAATGGGCGTAGTGACATGTTAGCTTCCTTGTTTATCTGGCACTCGATTTTTTGGGTGAGTGCTGAGTCGTCTTGCGATGAATAAGACATTGCACAGCCCATGCCAATTTTAAGTTTCATTTATAATCAATTGGTTAAGCTAAAAAGTGTCCGGGATTCACTGTGCGGACATGTCCGCAACATAGGTGATTTACTCATAGATTAGTGAAATTGCTCATTTATTAAGTTAGTTTAAGCTCCGTAAGTCACGCGGAATCAAAAATACAAAAAACATAAGAAGGGATGCAGATGGATTATTTAACGACGAACAAGACGGCTTGGGATGCGCGCACTCGGGTACATTTAACTTCTGATTTTTATGATGTTGCGGGCTTTCTTAGTGGTAAGACTTCGCTGCGGGAAATTGAGCTAGGTGAACTCGAGGTTGCAGGTAAAAGTTTGCTGCATCTGCAATGTCATTTCGGCTTAGACACCTTGTCGTGGGCGCGAATGGGAGCCAGGGTCACTGGCGTCGATTTGTCAGAGGTCGCGATTGTTGAAGCGCAAAAGCTGGCAGAACGGACACAGTTGTCCGCCGAGTTTATCTGTAGCGATGTTTACAGTGTGGCGAGCAAGGTTGAGCCTCACGATATTGTGTTTACGTCCTATGGTGCCATTGTTTGGCTGCCGGATTTAACTCTGTGGGCGCAGACGGTTGCCGACTGTTTAACATCCGGCGGACAGTTTTACATGGCCGAGTTCCATCCTGCGCAGCAGTTGTTCGATGGCTATAGCTATTTTAATCGGGGTGAGCCAGACATAGAGCTGGAAGGCACATATACCGAAAATACCGGTGATGATCAGCAAACCTTAATGTGCTGGTCGCACAGTTTATCTGAAGTGATTAATGCGTTATTGCAGGCGGGCTTAGTGTTGGAGTTTTTCCACGAGTTTGATTTCAGCCCCTATAACTGCTTTGAAGGGCTCGAAGCGCAAGCCGATGGTCGTTATGTGTTAACACACCAAGGGCAGAAGGTGCCCTTGGTGTATAGCATCAGCGCGCGTAAACCCGCTTAATCACAGCCTTTTGTAATCGCGATGATCAGCGACTACGGTAAACCGGATACTTAAGGTATTGGTTATCGTAGTAAGGGCTACGTTCATAGAACCAGCGTAGGCGTGCCTCAGGATCGGCGGCAAACTCGGCATTGGTCAGTGCTTTGTCGAACTCCGCTTGTAGCTTAGGATCTTCTTTTAGCATCTTGGCTGCCAGTGGCTCTACCGCATAATCTTCAATGTATTCAGTGCGAGTGAAGATAGGGTTGAAGAAACCCCATTGCAGTAAAGAATCTGGTGATTGCGGCTCAAGCAGTAAAATCGCCAGATCACCTAGCGGTTGATCTGTACTGATTTTAATGGTGCCAGCGGGCAGAGTGGTGCTGACTTTGGTTAACTCTGACTCGGCTTTGACCGTTTGGCGGCCCTCAAAATCCTGAGTGTTAAACACGGGATTGCTGAGGGTATATTGCTGCAATTTCAACTCGGTTGGCTTTTTGAGCGTGGTCATGCGAATGCCATGCACGTTAAGACGATCAATCACTTGAGTCCATTGCGCTGGAATATAGTAAGCACTTGGACGAGTGACCTTAATGTCGGGCACTGTTTCAGCCATCACAGGTAAGTTAGGGTAAAGCTTAGGTTCACCTGTCCAGCGCACAACTTCAGCGCCACTGATGGGGCTCTTTTCAAGTTGATAATCTATGCCTTTAAAATCCCAGCCTTTTTCTAATGGTGCTAATTTCCAAGTAAGGGTGATTAGCGGTGAGGCGCGGTATTTATCTTCTTGAATCGCACTCTTAAGTTTCGTCGCCTGTTCACCCACGGTTTTGAGGGTTTGCGCTAACATCACATAAGTGCCGAGCACCCTTTGCTTAAAGGGCTTTAGGCTGTGGTTTTCAACCAGAATGGTGGGCAAATGGCGAGCATCGCCATAACCGTTAGAGAAGCGCGGGCTTGGATTCCACAGCGACATGCCTTTGTTAATATCGGCGTTATCCACGGCAAAAATCAGTGCGCCGGGAATATGGCCTTGTTCCGTTAATGCGGCTTCAACCGCAGGTCTGTAGCTGTTTTCGAGCCAGCGGTAGCTCGCTGGGCTTAAGCCTTGGGCAAGGTTATAACCAAAGGTCACATCGTATTGGTAGTCGATGCCGTCGGTAACATGCACATCGATATACAAGTCTGGCTGCCATACGTTGATTGCGCGCAGCATATGCTGCATTTCTAAGCTGTCGGCCTTAGCATAATCGCGGTTAAGGTTGAGATTATTAGCCGTAGTGCGCCAGCCCATATTCACAGGGCCACGTTGATTCACCCGATTAAATTCGCCGCTGCGCTCATGGGCATCAACACTAAAAATAGGCACAAACAAGAGGTTGGCTTTATCGAGCAGGGCACTTTTATCGCCTTGGATAATGTCACGTAGCAGCATCATGCCAGCATCTTTACCGTCGATTTCTCCTGCATGAATCCCCGCCTGCACTAGCACTGTCGGCTTAGTGTTTTGTTTGAGGCGTGCCGATTCATTAATGCCTTCACTGCTGGCGATATACATCCAAATATCGCGCCCTTGTGGGCTCTTACCTAAGCTCACCTTTTGTAATTTATCTGTCTCGCCCGCGAGTTTGTCGAGCCAAGCGATAGTGGCATCGTAGCTTGGACTTTCAATACCGCCACTTTGCTCAAAGGGAGTCGCCCACTCGCTATCAACACTTAACATGAGCGATTCGCTGGCGCCATGCCAAGTGATGTTTGGCGGTAAAATCGCATCGTTGACAAAGGTGTTGGCTCGTTCAGGAATGGGCGCTGGTTGTGCTTCTGGTGCCGTAACTGTGGTATCGGCCAGTACATTAGTCGCAGTTTCAGTCGCTTGGCTATTCGCTGCTGGACTTGCATCCTGTGACGTTGTGATTACTGGGGAGCCAACTGCCAATGTTTCTGTGGTAGAGGCTTGCGCCATAGTGGCTGCCGGAGTTGTTTGGGTTGTGGTTTTCGCATCATTGGCAAAAGCATTCCCAGGGTAGAGATTGCCCGTAGAGAGACAGGCAATGGCGATAACGGAGAAAGAAAACAAGCGCATGAAAAGAGTCCATATATCGAATTTTTATTAGGACGGTATCTTTTCATTAAACGCCCCGTTAACGCAAGGGCGGCTAAGGGTTATCCGGCATTTCTGACATGGATTTAAGCACTAAGCGGAATGGTAAAATCGACTAAGCTGTTTTGTTGGGCGTAATCTGAGAAGCTGGCCGCTTGTTATAGGCAATGTCGATAATGGCAATGTCTTTATAAAGTGCTTCGACGGCAATCGCGAGCCGATAAATTAGCCAGCTATAACCTGTGAGCGCAAATCCCTGCGGCACTTGGTCGTTTACGGCTGTCACTTGGTCGTTTACGGCTGTCACTGGATCTGCGGTCGATGCTTGAGTGGCTGCGACTAGGGCAAGCTGGAGTCTGTGTTGCAATTCTTGATCTAAGCATTCTGGCAGTGTCGGCAATTGTTGAGCTTTACCCGCCACAAATTCTGCAAGTTGTTGCAAATAGAAGGCAAGCTCAGAGGCAACCGCATTAATCTGCAGATAGGCGTCTTTGTCTTCTTCCTGCCAGCGGGTTAAGGGTAAGAGTTCAAGTAAGGTGATTAAGCGCACTTGTTTATTGGCTAACTGCGACAGTAGCACTTTGTGTTTTTTGAGGGTTTGACTTTCCCATTCCAAGGAGAAAAACAGTTTCTTTTGAGTGAGTACGGCTTTCATCGCTGCCTCCAGTCTAGCGCGAAAATCGAGCTCATGATTGGCGGGCGCTTTAAGATGCTCGGCTAATACTTCGGCCATATTGTCGATGGCATGGGTGAGTTGGGAGCGCCAATCTTGTTTAGCTTTAATCGGAAAAATGAACAGTGAGACCAAAATAGCAATCACGCAGCCGGAGAGGATGTTGGCCGTGCGCCATAGTGCCTCAGAGGTGTCATGGTTGGCGTCGCCGACCACGATTATGATGGTAAATCCGGCCACTAAATAGGCATAGCTGTAACGTCCGGCCGAGATAAAACAAATCAAGCTAACGGCTAAGATAAGCAGGCTCATGATTAGCCAATAACTGTCCACAGTGGCAACTAACATCACCCCATAAGCTGAGCCTAAACAAGTGCCTATTGCCCTTTGTAGCGACTTTTCAATCGCGCCGCCTACCTGAGGTAAACTCATCATAATGATCACTATCGTGACCATGCTCCAAATAAAATGCGGTGGCGCCCAAATGGCATTAATAGTGACAGCAACGAGTAAGGCTAGCCCGAGCTTTAGGGCGTGAATTGAGCGAAAATGGCGATAGATAAAGTCGGCAAAGGGTGTGGCTGGGGCAAATACAGACATAGGGCAAAATTCCTTTGAGCTAACTTAGCGATGTTAATCTAGTGGCAGTATCGCAGAAAAACCGTGTCACTTGCGGCCATAGCGCCATAAAGAAATGTAAATTGCGAAATCTAGCAAATTGAGCTTAGTGGATGGCGCGGGAGAGATCACATTAACACTCAGATTAAATAGGCTTAACTTATGCGTGTAGAGGCAGGCCATTATACCGTGCTGCAGATATAAAAAAGGCTTGAATAAGCGTTGCCTATTCAAGCCTATATTCAAAGTGTTTGAGTTAGCTTAAGCTGCGCTCACTATCCGCTTTAACGTCAACTTCTGTGTATTTATCCATGATCAAGGCACAAGCCGCATCGCCAGTGATATTAAGTGCGGTGCGGATCATGTCAAAAACCCTGTCTAATGCAAACAGCAAAGGTAAACCATCGATAGGAATTCCCGCAGCTAACAGCACTGCCACTACTAAGAAGGATGGGCCCGGCACACCTGCTTGACCAATTGCACCTAAGGTTGAGGTGAAAATGATGGCCGCATAGGCTGTCATCGACAGATCAACGTTATACATTTGGGCGAAGAACATGGCTACTAAACCATAATAAATCGCGTTGCCGCTCATATTTATGGTGGCGCCTAACGGCAGTACAAAAGCCGTGGTTGCCTTAGAGACTTTAAGATCTTCCTCACAGGTTTCCATATTCACTGGCAGAGTCGCCATTGAAGAGGCGGTCGATAAGGCCATTACCTGCGGTTTCTTCATTGCCGAAATAAACTGGCGCGCCGATACTCTTGAGAAGAGTTGTACCACTAATGGGAAGAAGATAAAGCCGTAGATCAGAATCGCAGCCACAAACACGGCGAATAACTTAAACACGACTTCTAGTGCATCGAAACCGAAGGTGCCGACAGAATCGGCCATCAAACCAAATACACCGATAGGGGCAATGATCATCACGCAGTTGATCATCCACACAAAGGCATCGACGACTGTGTTGAGTGCGGCCAAAATAGGCTTAGCGCCATCGCCTTTAACTTTAGTCAGTGCGATGCCGAAGAAGATACTAAAGACTAAGATTTGTAATATGTTACCGCCGTTCAGCGACTCGAATACATTGGTTGGGATCATGCCGATAAAGGTATCCATTACCCCGGGTAATGCGCCATGTTCCTTGGTTACTTCCATCAAGTCTGTGCTGCTGTGGGCGGTAAAATCAACGCCTGCACCCGGTTGGAACAGACTACCCATCAAGAGTGCAAGCACAACGGCAAAGCCCGACGTGACAATAAAAAAGCCGAAAGTGCCAATGCCAATCTTACCCGCCGATGGGCTGTCACCTAAGCTCGCCGCGCCGCTGATGATAGAAACCAATACCAGTGGTATCACTAGCATTTTGATTAAATGGATGAAAATGGTTCCGAGTGGTGCAAACACACTTGCACTCTCGCCCATGATAAAACCCACCAGTGCGCCGATAATCATGGCAATAACCACTTGCACACCAATGTTACCTAATAAACTCTTGCTCTTCATTCTTGCGAAACTCCCCAGTTGCCGCAGCATTTTGTGTCATGCACAGACGATTTGAACCTAGACGACTCAAGCTTTAGTGATTAAGGCTTACTCTAGGCTAAAGGTTCACTCTATGTTAAAGGCAAATGCCCGACATTTTTGTCCGAGTAAAGTACCACAATTGCATAGTAGGGGATTGTGAAACATCACTAACCTTGGTTTCAAAATAACCAAAGTCTAAATCACGTTAACGTTAAATGAGAAATGCTTAAATTTATGCGCTTAAAAATGAATAAAGCTTATTTAATTGTGGAATTTTAACTGCCGAATTGATGAATTGTGATTTTTACTTTGATGGGCGCAGATATCCTCTCGTATTCTTGGGGCGGCTTGAGTCGTTAGTTACCCATCTTTTACTTGTATGAATCATGAGGGTGGTTAATAGCTAAAAAACCTCCATGACCATTCAACTCTGTGACTCACTCAGTTTTCCCTATGACAACTCCATTTCGAGGACATTATGAACATCACCTCATTTTTCGGCCCGCCCGAATCGTTACAGTGCTGGATAAGAAAGTGCGTCGAACAACCTGGATTAAGTTATTGGCTTGTTTATCAAGATCTTGATGAAGGTGAATCCCTGCAACTGGCCACTCCATTATTCCCGATAGTGAATGATATGAGAGACCTATCGGATGACGAAATCGATGCCTTTGAGGATAGCTTAGGCCGGAGTGACTATGGTTATCTGCTAAACACGGATCAGATTGAGGATGTGATCGATAACCTGATGCAGCAAAAAGCCCTGCCAAGTGAACAGGAACTACTTGAAGCTATTATTTTTTACTATGAGCGAGATGCGTTTATAGATATTTAAGTGTTTATTTTTATTTTGTTGTTTCTATATAAAATAAAATTACGTGTTGTTAGCGGTAAAATACCGACGGTTAACGTCGGCATTTGTGTTTAAGGCGAGGTAATAAGTTGTGCACCATTTAGTGGTTATTGAGGTATTGAGCGCCTGTTTATTATGAATTCAATTTCGCAAGCACTCTGAATATCTCTTGAACGCCCTAAGGCATTGCGGGGAAGGAGAGCGAGCTGCCAATCCCTAGAGGCAGGCCTAATGCCCAATATGCCAGTAAGAAACCGCTCCAAAGTAAAAGAAAACTGATTGAAAACGGTAACATCAGTGCCACTAAGGTGCCGATGCCTGATTCCTTAACGTATTTTTGGCAAAACACCACAATTAACGGAAAGTAAGGCATCAGTGGGGTGATGATATTAGTGGATGAGTCGCCCACTCGGTAAGCGGCTTGAGTCAAATCCGGTGACACACCTAGTTCCATTAACATGGGCACCATAATGGCACCAATTAATGCCCATTTGGCTGAAGCGGAACCCACTAATAGATTGACGAACGCAGTGAGAAACACAATGCCTACCAGTGTCACACCCATAGGAAGGGCTAATTCCTTTAACGCCAATGCGCCTTTAATTGCCATTAATGCGCCTAAATTGGATTGACCAAAAGCATAAATAAACTGGGCGCAGAAGAAGGCCATGACGATGTAATAACCCATGCCGCTCATGGATTTGCTCATGCCTTGAATAATGGCTCTGTGGTTGTTTGCCGTGCCAGCGACGTAACCATAGACTATGCCGGGCACGAGGAAGAACACAAAAATAATCGCCACAATGGAGCGCATTAATGGCGCTGAAGCACTGGTTAAGGCGCCGTCAGTAGCACGCCAAGCAGAATGTTCACCATAGGCGGTTAATACTAATCCTAATGCACACAACAACATGGCGGCCATGGCGAATTTGAGTCCGCGGCGCTCATGGGGTTGCAGTTCATCTAGGGTTGGGAGCGTGCTGGGATCGCCATTCACCGCAGTGTTTTTTAGGCGCGGCTCGATAACTTTATCCGTTAAGAACCAGCCAACTAAGATAATTAAAATGGCAGAAGCCGAAGTAAAAAAGATGTTATTCAGTGGGTTAATCGTTAATGTGGCGGCCGCGGGATCGGCCGATAATCTTGCCGCTGCCTGAGTTAAGCCCGCTAACATAGGATCAAGACTCGATGGCACGCCAACGGTTGCAGAAAAACCGCCGGATACGCCAGCGAAAGCGGCGGCAATACCGGCTAAGGGATGGCGACCAGCGGCATAAAAGATCACCGCGCCGAGCGGGATAACGAGTACATAACCCGCATCTACCGCGACATGGCTTAGAATACCCACGGCTATCAATACCGGGGTGAGTAACATTTTGGGAGTGACAGATAAAATGGAGCGCAGCCCCGCATTAATAAAGCCGGTATGTTCAGCAACGCCTAGACCCAACATAGCAACCAGCACGACACCGAGCGGCGGGAAAGTCACAAAGGTCGTGACCATCGTCGAGGTAAACGCGGTCAGTGCACCGCCTTCGAGCATATTAACGACTTGAATCGGGTTACCAGTACGAGGGTCGATTTCATCAAAACTGACACCTGATAATCCCCAAGAGATCAACCAGACTAAGCCCAGAAACATCGCAAATAATACCGCCGGATCAGGCAGTTTATTGCCGACGACTTCGACGCCATTGAGAAATCGCTGGAATCCAGTGACAGGTTTATGATTTTCCATTTGGGAGCCGCTTCCTAAAAATGATGATTGTTATCGGCGATTATAAAAACGCAGCATTAATTTAAGCTTGGTTTAACTAATCGATAAGAAATAAAACACATAAAAATCTATCGCAGTGACTTTAGTGCGGGTGGATTTCATCGTCACTAAATCAATTTAGCCGCAAATAAAAAGCGCGGGTTCATGACTGAACCCGCGCTTTTTATAGAACGATATTTTTGACTCAATAATCGTACCGAACAGAGCCGCTACGCGCTTATGCCTTTGGACCTGCGTTACGGATAGCGTCTGACACTTGATACTTAGCGAAGTTTTTAGTGAAAGCTTCTGCTAGTTTCTGGGCGTATTCGGCATATAGCGCTTTGTCGCCCCAAGTGTTGATTGGGTTGAGTAAATTGCTGTCTACGCCTGTGACTGCCACAGGAACGGCGAGGTTCAAGGTGTCTAAGTGGACGGTTTCAACATCTTTCAATTCACCGCTGACAATCGCATCGACGATGGCGCGGGTGGTTGGGATGTCAAAACGTTTACCTACACCGTGTGGACCGCCAGTCCAGCCTGTGTTGACTAAGTACACTTGGCTGCCGAAGGACTCAATGCGCTTCATCAACAGTTCTGCGTACACGCCAGCAGGGCGTGGGAAGAAAGGTGCGCCGAAGCACGTTGAGAAGGTGGATTGAATCGCCGAGGTTGAGCCGATTTCAGTCGAACCTACTTTGGCGGTATAGCCAGACAAGAAGTGGTATGCCGCTTGTTCTTTGGTCAGGATAGAAACCGGTGGTAATACGCCAGATACGTCGCAGGTTAAGAATACAACCGCATGTGGCTCAGCGCCGCAGTTGTCTTCTTTACGTTGGGCAATGTGCTCCAGCGGATAGGCTGCGCGGGTGTTTTCCGTCAGGCTGCTGTCTTTGTAGTTAGGTACGCGGTGTTCGTCCATAACGACGTTTTCAAGCACAGTGCCGAAACGAATCGCATCCCAAATCACGGGCTCATTCTTCTGGCTTAAGTCGATACATTTGGCGTAGCAACCGCCTTCGATGTTGAATACGCCGCCGGGTGCCCAGCCGTGTTCATCGTCACCGATCAGGAAGCGTTTTGGATCGGCAGAAAGTGTGGTTTTACCTGTGCCAGATAAACCGAAAAACAGCGTAGTGTCGCCATCTTTACCTACGTTGGCCGAACAGTGCATAGGTAGCACGCCTTGGGCTGGCAGTAGGAAGTTCTGCACTGAGAACATAGACTTTTTCATTTCGCCAGCGTATTTCAGGCCGGCAAGCAGCACTTTACGTTCAGCGAAGTTTAAAATCACGGTCGCATCTGAGTTAGTGCCATCACGTTCTGGTACGCAAACAAAGTCAGGGGCATTGATGATCTGCCACACTGGTTTGTCTTTACGATTAAATTCTTCAGGAATGATAAATAGATTGCGGGCGAACAGTTGGTGCCAAGCGTATTGTGTAGTAACACGTACTGGTTGGTAATGTTCAGTATCGGCACCGACTTCGAGATCAGATACAAACAGTTCTTTATCGGCTAGGTAAGCTTCAACCCGTGCCCATAAACCTTCAAAAGCACCTGGATCGAAAGCTTGATTGACTGGGCCCCATTCGATATCAGCTTCTGAACTGGGTTCTCTTACAATGAAACGATCGCCAGGTGAGCGACCGCTGCGAGCGCCTGTTTTAGCAACTAATGCGCCATTGGCTGTCAATTCACCTTCGCCGCGTAGCAGGGCAAATTCGACAAGTTGTGCTGTTGAGGGGTTAAAGTGAACGCGGTTTAATCCATCCGCCATAGTGAGGTCTCCATTTGATTTGTAAGGTTATTTTAATATCGATCGTCTGCCGATTTAATTTTATTTATCGCCTGAGTCGTGCTAGGTGACAAAGTGAGGGCGATTGTAGCCTAAGCCGAGTGCAATGTGTGAGGGGATTATAGGTATGAATAAAAAATGGGCGCCAAATAGGGCGCCCATTTTTTAGCGGGAGTCGTTTTACTGCTGGGTTGTTGATGTTTGACCGTTAGCAAATAAGGTTGCTACGTCTATGGCATCAAAGGTGTATTTAGCGTGGCAATATTCGCAACCCATTTCTATCTTGCCATCTTCGGCGAGTATGGCTTCGATTTCTGCTTGATCTAAGGTTTTGATCGCGCCGGCACTGCGTTCATGGGAACAAGTGCATTTAAAGCTCACATCGATAGGATCAAATAAGCGTACTTCTTCCTGATGATAGAGGCGATGTAACACGCTTTCTGCATCAAGAGTAAATAGCTCTTCGGCCTTGATGGTCGACGTCAGTTGGCTCAAGTGTTCGAAGTCGGCGTTGTGATCTTGCTGGCTTGGCAGAATTTGTAGGAACATGCCCGCCGCTTGTTTGCCGTCGGCAAATAACCAAATTCCCGTAGGTAACTGCTCAGATTGATTGAAGTATTCTTCAACACAGGCCGCAAGTGTTGGCTTGTCTAGTGCAACGACACCTTGGTAGCGTTCACCTTCGTCGGGTGTTAAGGTGATGACCATGTAGCCTTGGCCGAAGAGTTCTGTGAGGCTAGCATCATCGGCGAGTTCAGCATTCCAGCGAGCCACACCGCGTAACTCTTGTAAATTGTTACCGTTGATCACCGCTAAAGATACAGGGCCGTTGCCTTGTAACTGTACGCTGATATCACCGCTAAATTTCAATGTAGCGGTTAATAGTGAGGTGGCTGCCATTAATTCACCCAGTAGCACTTGCAGTACGGCTGGGTATTCTTGGGCGCTGATCACTTGTTGATAGCTGTCTTGTAACTGCACCAGTTCACCGCGCACATCGGCATTATCGAACAAGTAGCGGTGTAAAGTATCTTGGTTCATCGTGTATCTCACTGTTAAAGGTCTTTAAAGCGCATGAGCTGGCGTCGTTGCTTTTTATCTGGTTTCTGATCGGGTATCGGGTTATTGAGCATGTGGAGGCGTCGTTGCTCAGCATTAATGGCCCGTTTAGCCAGACTTGTCGCGGTTTCTTCGTACAATTCTTGTGCAATCGAACCACTTTGGCGTAATTGCGATAATTTTTTTATGACGATCTCTTTATCGTCATATCCTTGGCGTATCTTAAGGACGGCGCCTATCTCGGCATTCCTACTAGATTTGGCACGCTGGCCGTTGTAATGTACTTTGCCGCCGTTAATCATTTCTTTGGCGATGGCACGGGTTTTATAAAAACGTGCAGCCCAAAGCCACTTATCGAGTCGAATGTCTGTTTTATCGCTTTGACTTTGAGTCATAGTGTCTCCAGCTAAAAGATCGATGAGTTCACATGCCGAGCAAGAAAATGCGTCAAGAGCATTTCTATTATGTTAAAGGGTGGCGTGCTTCACACCCTTTTATGGCGGGCAAAGTTAGCATAATTGGCCTATTTTCGCCAATTTGAATGCTGTTATGGGCTTGTTGCCAAATGCTGCCTAGGTTAGCATGAGACGGTAATCGCCTAATTATTATAATCAGAACAGAGACCTGTATCGAGGGTCCACATAAAATATGGATTTATTAGATAAAGTTATCGCAAAAGCCATTGGCATGCCCCATAAGCCCTTAAGCCGGATAGTCTTCTGGTTGGGTTTTATTGTGATCATGTTGTTAGCCGCGCAAATTACATGGAAATTAGTGCCTACTAGCTCATCACCCAGTGCTTGGTCACCAACGCCCGTTAACCTGACGGGTAAAGGTGCTGGGCAGGTTGATCTTGCGGGTTTACAGCAGCTTGGTCTCTTTGGTAAGGCAGATGCTAAATCTGAAAAGCCAAAAACTGAGGTTGTTGAGACTGTGACCGACGCGCCTAAGACCACGCTCTCTATTCAGCTCACTGGCGTTGTTGCATCGACAGCAGATCAGAAAGGCTTAGCGATCATTGAGTCAAACGGCAGCCAAGAGACCTACAGCTTAGGCGATAAAATCAAGGGCACTTCGGCATCTCTGAAAGAAGTCTATGCCGACCGTATTATCATCACTAACGCTGGCCGTTACGAGACATTAATGCTCGATGGCTTAGTTTACACTAGCCAAAGCCCAGCCAATCAACAGTTACAACAAGCTAAGACTAATAAGACTGGCTCGGCAGTGAGCCGTGTCGATCAACGTAAAAATGCCGAAATCTCCCAAGAACTCGCCGAATCCCGCACCGAATTGTTAGCCGACCCTAGCAAGATCACCGATTATATTGCCATTTCACCTGTCAGACAGGGTGACGCTGTGGCGGGATATCGCTTGAATCCAGGGAAAGACGCCAATTTGTTTAAGCAGGCGGGTTTTAAAGCTAACGATTTAGCCAAATCGATTAATGGATACGACTTGACCGTAATGAGTCAAGCGTTAGAAATGATGAGCCAATTATCCGAGTTAACCGAAGTTTCTATTATGGTTGAGCGGGAAGGACAATTGGTTGAAATCATGTTTAGTTTGCCGCAATAACACGCGTTAGAGGAAAGAAAAAGAATGAATAACAAAAGGATTCGACGCAAGCTGATTGCTGGGGTTGTTGCGGGTGCAGCCATGTTCTCCTCCCAATTCGCTTGGTCTGAACAGTATGCGGCCAACTTTAAAGGCACGGATATTCAAGAATTTATCAATATAGTTGGTAAAAACCTGAATAAGACCATCATAGTTGACCCGACAATTCGCGGCAAAATCAACGTTCGCAGTTATGATCTGTTGAACGATGAACAGTATTACCAGTTTTTCCTCAACGTCTTACAAGTTTACGGTTATGCCATCGTCGAGATGGAAAATAACGTTATTAAAGTCATTAAAGACAAAGATGCCAAAACCGCTGCAATTCGAGTCGCTAACGATAACGACCCCGGCCTTGGTGATGAAATGGTGACGCGTATCGTGGCCTTGTATAACACTGAGGCTAAGCAATTAGCGCCGTTATTGCGTCAACTTAATGATAATGCGGGTGGCGGCAACGTAGTAAACTACGACCCCTCCAATGTTTTGATGTTATCTGGCCGTGCCGCTGTCGTGAACAAGTTAGTCGAAATTATCCGTCGAGTGGATAAGCAAGGCGATACCTCGGTGCAAGTCGTGCCGTTAGAATTTGCTTCTGCGGGTGAAATGGTACGAATTATCGATACCCTTTATCGTGCTACCGCTAACCAATCCCAATTGCCAGGCCAAGCACCAAAAGTGGTTGCTGACGAACGTATCAATGCCGTGGTCGTGAGCGGTGATGAGAAGAGTCGTCAACGTGTGGTCGAGCTTATCCATCGTCTCGATGCCGAACAAGCCAGCACAGGTAACACAAAAGTCCGTTATCTACGTTATGCCAAAGCAGAAGATTTAGTTGAAGTGCTGACCGGTTTTGCCCAAAAGTTGGAAGGCGAGAAAGATCCGAGCGCTCAGGCTGCGGGTGGTGGTAAACGCCGTAATGAAATTAATATCATGGCGCATACTGAAACCAACGCCTTAGTGATCAGTGCTGAACCCGATCAGATGCGCACTATCGAGAGCGTGATTAATCAACTCGACATCCGCCGTGCTCAAGTGTTAGTTGAGGCGATTATCGTGGAAGTGGCTGAGGGCGATAACGTTGGCTTCGGGGTGCAATGGGCATCGCAATCGGGTGGTGGTACTCAGTTTAATAACTTAGGCCCAACCATAGGTGAGATTGGCGCGGGGATTTGGCAGGCGCAGGATGTGAAAGCTTCCCAAACTTGTACAGGTTCGGGTGATAATCAGACCTGTACAGATAACCCTGACACTAAAGGCGATGTTACTTTACTCGCCCAAGCCTTAGGAAAAGTGAATGGGATGGCTTGGGGCGTGGCCATGGGCGACTTTGGCGCCTTAATTCAAGCCGTGTCGAGTGACACTAACTCAAACGTACTGGCAACGCCTTCTATTACGACCTTAGATAACCAAGAAGCCTCGTTTATTGTGGGTGACGAAGTGCCTATTCTGACAGGTTCTACCGCCAGCTCGAGCAACAGCAACCCATTCCAAACCGTTGAGCGTAAAGAGGTTGGGGTTAAACTGAAAGTGGTGCCGCAGATCAACGAAGGCAGCTCAGTTAAGCTGACGATTGAACAGGAAGTTTCTGGGGTTAACGGTAATACAGGTGTGGATATTTCTTTCGCGACTCGTCGGTTAACCACTACTGTTATGGCGGATTCTGGTCAAATTGTGGTACTCGGTGGTTTGATCAACGAAGAAGTACAAGAAAGTATACAAAAAGTACCGTTCTTGGGTGATATCCCTATTCTAGGACATTTGTTTAAATCTTCTTCGAGCAAAAAAACGAAGAAAAACCTCATGATCTTCATCAAGCCAACGATCATACGTGATGGCATCACGATGGAAGGGATTGCTGGGCGTAAATATAATTATTTCAGAGCATTACAGCTTGAGCAGCAAGAGCGTGGCGTGAACTTAATGCCAAATACTCAAGTGCCAGTGTTGGAAGAATGGAATCAGTCTGAGTATTTACCTCCTGAAGTTAACGAGATTTTAGAGCGTTATAAAGAAGGTAAAGGCTTAGATACTCAGATGCGTAAAACGGATCCAACGCTCAAAACGCTCGATGAAAACAAAAACAAAGATAAAACCAATGAGTGAAATTCAACTATCCCAAGTCGATGACCTCAGCCAAGTCTCCAATGAGCTAGGCCTTGAAGCTGAAGGTGATGAGGTATTTCGTTCGAGCAGTAAAGAGCGTTTGCCTTTTGCCTTCGCACACCGCCACGATGTGGTGCTCGCGCTGGGTGAAACGGGCGAGTTAAGCTTGTTTTATACGAGTAAAACACCGTTAACGGCTATGCTCGAAGCGCGGCGTTATTCGGGTGTTGATTTGCCTTTGGTTAAGCTCGAAGTGGCGAAGTTTGAGGCCAAACTCACTCAAGCATATCAGGCGAACTCGTCTGAAGCACAGCAGTTGATGGAAGACATCGGCAACGAGATGGATTTATTCACCCTTGCCGAAGAGCTGCCGCAGACCGAAGACTTGCTCGAAGGTGATGATGATGCGCCTATCATCAAACTGATTAATGCCTTGTTATCTGAAGCGATTAAAGAAGAAGCGTCGGATATCCATATCGAAACCTACGAGAAACAGCTTGTGGTGCGTTTCCGTATCGATGGTGTACTTAAGGAAGTCCTCAAGCCAAACCGTAAACTGTCGTCGCTGTTAGTGTCGCGGATTAAGGTTATGGCTCGCCTCGATATCGCCGAAAAACGTGTGCCGCAGGATGGCCGTATTTCGCTACGTATCGCAGGTCGTGCGGTGGATGTGCGGGTATCGACCATGCCATCGAGCCACGGTGAACGTGTTGTACTGCGTCTGCTGGATAAAAATACTGGCAACCTCGATTTAGAACAATTGGGGATGACAGACAGTATTCGCGTTAAGTTTGAAGATCTTATTCGTCGTCCTCACGGGATCATTTTGGTGACTGGCCCAACGGGCTCGGGTAAAAGTACCACTTTGTATGCGGGTCTGACGGAGATCAACTCCAAAGACACCAACATACTCACAGTAGAAGACCCTATCGAATACGAGTTAGACGGTATTGGTCAGACCCAAGTTAACACTAAGGCCGACATGACCTTCGCCCGTGGTCTGCGCGCTATTTTGCGTCAAGACCCCGATGTAGTAATGATAGGCGAGATCCGTGACCTCGAAACCGCGCAAATTGCGGTGCAAGCGTCACTCACTGGCCACATGGTGATTTCAACCCTACATACCAACACAGCCTCTGGCGCGATTACACGTTTGCAAGACATGGGCGTAGAGCCTTTCCTCGTGTCTTCAAGTTTACTCGGTGTGTTGGCTCAACGTTTGATCCGAACCCTTTGTCCTAAATGTAAAATCGAGCATGTGCCCGATGCGCGTGAGCGTGAGTTGCTGGGCATAGCCGCCGATGACGACAGACGTATTTTCCGTGCCAATGGCTGTAAATCCTGTGGTAACAATGGCTACCGTGGTCGAACCGGTATTCATGAGCTGTTACTGGTTGACGATAATGTGCGTGAATTGATCCATGGCGGCCGCGGAGAGTTAGCCATCGAAAAGTATATTCGTCAGTTTGTACCGAGCATTCGTCACGATGGCATGAGCAAAGTGCTCGCAGGCATCACCACTCTCGAAGAAGTGCTACGTGTGACTCGCGAGGAGTAATTTATGCCAGCATTTGAATATAAGGCACTGGATGCCAAGGGAAAGCAGCTTAAGGGCGTGATTGAGGCGGATACCGCCAGACACGCCCGCAGCCAACTGCGCGATCAGCGCATGATGCCCTTGGAAATACTGCCTGTTACTGAAAAAGAAGCCAAAGCTAAGAGCAGCAGTTTTTCGTTTTTCAAACGTGGCATTTCAGTTGCTGAATTAGCTTTGATCACCCGCCAAATTGCGACCTTAGTGGCCGCGGGTTTACCGATTGAAGAATCCCTTAAAGCCGTTGGTCAGCAGTGCGAGAAAGATCGTCTCGCGAGCATGATTATGGCGGTACGTTCTCGGGTGGTGGAAGGTTATAGTCTGGCCGATTCCTTGGCTGAATTTCCGCATATTTTCGATGATTTATACCGTGCCATGGTGGCCTCGGGTGAAAAATCCGGTCACTTAGAAGTGGTGCTTAATCGGTTAGCAGATTACACAGAGCGACGCCAACAGCTTAAATCTAAGCTGACCCAAGCCATGATTTATCCCGCGGTTTTGACCACTGTGGCGATAGGGGTGATTTCAATCCTGCTAGCAGCGGTTGTGCCTAAAGTGGTCGGACAGTTTGAGCACATGGGCGCTGAGCTTCCCGCCTCGACCCGATTTTTGATCTCGGCCTCTGACTTTGTGCAAAACTATGGTGTGTTTGTGGTCATCGCCTTAGTGCTGCTGTTCGCACTCTTTCGGCGCATGTTAAAGTCACCTGCGTTTCGGATGAAGTACGATAATTTTTTATTGAGCATGCCAGTTGTTGGCCGCGTGAGTAAGGGATTAAATACGGCGCGTTTTGCTCGGACGTTAAGTATCTTATCCGCCAGTTCAGTGCCTTTGCTCGATGGTATGCGTATCGCCAGTGAAGTGTTGCAGAATATGCGAGTGCGGGCCGCAGTTGACGATGCGACCGCACGCGTGCGGGAAGGAACTAGCTTAGGTGCAGCGTTGACTAATACTAAGTTGTTTCCGGCTATGATGTTATACATGATTGCGTCGGGCGAGAAGAGTGGTCAACTTGAGCAGATGTTAGAGCGGGCCGCCGATAACCAAGACAGGGAATTCGAAGGTAACGTCAACATAGCATTGGGTGTATTCGAGCCTATGCTGGTGGTCAGTATGGCGTGTGTTGTGCTCTTTATCGTGATGGCAATTTTGCAGCCAATTTTAGCCTTGAATAACTTGATTAGCGGTTAATTTTTGAATTTATGGATTATGACCAAGTCGATTGGCATAGGATTTTTTAGGAGAAGTAGTCGATGCAAATGAACAAGAAACATCAAGGTTTTACCTTACTCGAAGTGATGGTTGTTATCGTGATTTTAGGGATTTTAGCCTCTATGGTTGTGCCTAACTTGATGGGTAACAAAGACAAGGCTGACCAACAAAAAGCCGTGTCTGACATAGTTGCACTCGAAAATGCCTTAGATATGTATAAGTTAGATAACGGTGTTTATCCATCGACCGAACAAGGCTTAGAAGCATTAGTGCAAAAGCCTACGATTTCGCCTGAGCCACGTAACTACCGTGAAGATGGTTATGTAAAACGTTTGCCAGAAGATCCATGGCGCAATAACTACCTGTTGTTAAGCCCTGGCGAAAACGGCAAGTTAGATATTTTCAGTGCAGGCCCCGATGGTCAACCAGGTACCGAAGATGACATCGGTAACTGGAATTTACAGAATTTCCAATAAGATGCTAAAGCTGCGTCACGCTGGTTTCACCTTAATGGAGGTGATGCTAGTGATTTTGTTGATGGGGCTCACGGCTGCGGCTGTGACTATGTCTATCGGCAATTCTGGGCCGCAACAGGCCTTAGATAGAACGGCGCGGCAGTTTATTGCGGCCACTGAAATGGTGCTTGATGAAACCGTTTTAAGTGGCCAGTTTATTGGTATTGTGATTGAGAAAACCAGTTATCAGTTTGTTTTTTATAAAGAAGGTAAGTGGGAGCCTTTGGATAAAGACAGACTCTTATCTGAAAAGCAAATGGAGCCAGGGGTTGTACTGAACTTAGTGCTCGATGGTTTACCTTTGGTACAAGAGGATGAGAAAGACGATTCTTGGTTCGAAGAACCGCTGATTGAACCCTCTGCCGATGATAAGAAGAAACACCCTGAGCCACAGGTCATGCTATTCCCGAGCGGTGAAATGAGCGCTTTTGAGCTGACGTTTATCGCTAAAACTAACAAAGGCCAGCAGGCCGAAACGTTAGTGGTCGGTGATGCGCTGGGCAGATTAACCATAGGGCGCCCCGATGAAACGCGTTAAGGGCATGACCCTACTCGAAGTGATTGTTGCCCTTGCCGTATTTTCGATTGCAGCTGTGTCTATCACTAAAAGTTTGGGCGAGCAGATGGCAAACATGCCGATTCTGGAATCGCGCACTTTGGCACAATGGGTGGCTGATAATCAGATGGTCGATGCCAGACTTGATCCACAGTTTCCTGAAATCGGTAAAAAAGAAGGTCAAGTTGAGCTCGCAGGAAAGGATTGGTATTGGCGTAAAGAAGTTGTGAAAACGACGGACGATAATTTTCGTATGATCCGCATAAGTGTGAGTGAAGACGAACGCTATCAGCGTATTGCCGCACAAGTGAGCAGTTATGTCCTTAAAACTAACTAGTGCGCAGCGGGGATTCACCCTGCTGGAAATGCTGATCGCCATTGCGATTTTTGCCATGATAGGTTTGGCTTCTAATGCGGTACTTAGCACAGTGCTGACTAACGATGAAGTGACGCGCGCGTTTTCAACTCGGCTTAAAGCTCTACAACAAGGCTTTGGTGCGATTGAGCGTGATCTCGCGCAAATGGTGGCGCGCACGCCAAGATTACTCGAAGGTGGTCGAGGTTCGACCGTCTTCCAAACGGGCAATGATATCTTAGATTCGGAATCGGAAGCCTTAGTGTTTTACCGTTTAGGCTGGTTAAATCCCGACGGTTTATTACCGCGGGGCAGCTTACAGTCTGTGGCGTATGTGGTGCATGAAGGGCGGCTGGAACGTTGGTATTTTCCTTATCCTGAGCCTGAATTTGGCGCCGAGCCGATTAAGACAGTGATTATCGACAAAGTGCTGTCGGTGGAATATTCCTTCTTTATGGAAGACAAGTGGGAGCGCAAAGTCGAGGCGACTAAGTTGCCTAAAGCGATCGCCATGGAGATTGAGATTGAAGGTTTAGGCAAGATCCAACGTAAGTTCTTGTTGCCGCTGGGTGCTGTTGCACCAGAAAAGTCTAAGGATGACGATAATAAAGACGAAAATCCTGACGATACGAACAAAGATAAAGACAAAGATGGTGATGGAGTCGATGATGGCTCGGGGAACGATCCAGGTGACGGTTCTGGTGATCCAGGTGATGGCGACCCTGAAGATGAGGGCCGCGAATGAGAACCCAATCTCGGTCTAAACAGCGTGGTGTCGCACTGATAGTTGTGCTCTTGATAGTTGCCATGGTGGTGATCATCGCGACAAATATCACAGGCCGTAATCAGTTATCCATGCGTCGAACGTTGAACTTGGCCCAGTACGATCAAGCCTATTGGTATGCTATTTCTGCCGAAGAACTGGCGAAGAAGATTTTAAAACAAGATTTAGACGACTCGGAAGGTCGAGTCCACAGGCAACAATATTGGGCCATGGCCGATGTTGTGTTTCCGGCGGAATACGGTGAAATTGCTGGCAAGATCACTGATATGCGCGCCTGTTTTAACTTAAATGCCTTGTCTGTGACCACGAAAGAGGTGGAAAACAGTCAACCTAAGCTGCCGCTGGCGGCGAAGCAATATAAGGCCTTGTTGGTGAGTTTAGGGATGGACGACTTTAGTGCGGACCGTCTGACCCAGACCTTAAAAGATTATATCGACGAAGACACCACTGCTAGCCCTTATGGTGCCGAAGATGCGGAATACGAAGCGCGAAATGTGCCTTACCGTGCGGCCAATACGCTAATGAATCATCGCAGTGAGTTACGGGCAGTGATGGGATACACCCAAGATATCTATTTGAAACTCTTGCCCTATGTATGCGTTATCCCTGGCAATGACAGGCAATTACTGAATGTGAATACCTTGGAAGTCGAGCAAGCGGCACTGTTAGCTGGCATGCTCGAAAATCAGATTTCGGTAGGCGAAGCAGAAAGTATCATCAACCAACGCCCCGGCGATGGCTTTGCCAAGATAGATGACTTTTATGAAAGCTCATCCATGGGATCGATCAAGTGGGAAGGTGCCATGAAGTCGAGCTTTGTCATCGATAGCCAATATTTTTTATTGGCCTCGGGGGCGAAGGTTGATAACGCCGTATTTAGAATGGAAAGTGTGCTCAAAAAGAGCGGCGGCAATAAAATGGAAGTGCTCACCCGTCAGTTTGGTGGCCAAAAATAATGGTAGTGCTCACCCGGCAGGGTTTGATGTTGGTGGGCAAAAATAATGACAGTGCTCACCCGTCAGGGGTTGATGTTGGTGGCCAACAATAATGGAAGTGCTCACCCGTCAGGGTTTGATTTTGGTGGCCAAAAATAATGGAAGTGCTCACCCGGCAGAATCTGGTGGACAAAAATAATAGCAACGAGCTCAGTCACGCTTTCTTGACTGGGACTGGTGGAGAAAAACTGTGAGTGAACGGCTATTTATTCGCTTAGGCAGAACAGCAGAGCAAGCATGCTCATGGCTCGTTTGGTCTGAGCAAGAACAGGAAATTATCGCCTCTGGCGAGCTCGCCAATGCCCAAGGTTTGTCGACCTTAACCGAGCGTGCGGGCAATCGTCCCGTCGATGTGTTAGTGCCCGCCGCGGCGATGACACTCACTAGTGTGCATTTGCCCGAAAAAGGCCAACGCCAAGCCTTGAAAGCCTTGCCTTTTATGCTCGAAGAAGCCTTAGCCGATGATGTCGATGCTATGCATTTTACTGTTGGTCCACGTGACGGTGACGCCTTAAGTGTGGTCGCAGTGGCACATGAGCAAATGCAGACTTGGTTGAGTTGTTTGACCGAAGCGGGTTTAAAAGTGAAGCGCATTGTGCCTGATTGTTTAGCCTTGCCATTGCAAGAGTGCCAATGGGCGGCAATGAATTTTGGCAATGAGCTATTGCTGCGTACCGGATTAGCTTCGGGCCAGAGCTTACCTCTGCCTTGGTTGCCAATTGCGTTAGAACAACTTAAGCCTGCACAGGGCGAAGTCTCTGTCGCCAGTTATACCGAGATGCAACTCGAGGGTGTCGAGCTTAAGCCGCAGTCACTTGAGCTACCTATGTTAGTGTTGGCCCGCGGTATTTTGCATGCGCCAGTGAACTTACTGAGCGGCGTTTACACGCCGAAGCGTGAATACAGCAAACAGTTGATGATGTGGAAAAGTGCGGCCATCGTTATTGCCATCGCGTGCGTGCTGGCCTTAGTGAATAAAGGGCTGACTATACATCAAGTCAATGGTCAGATTGCCGATCTTAAAGCCCAGAGTGAATCCATTTATCAGCAAGTGATCCCGGGAAATTCGCGCATTGTTAACCTACGTTCGCAGATGGAAAGTCAGTTACGTGCATTGCAGGGACAGGGCAGTGGTGCCGAGTTTTTTGCCATGCTCGATGGTTTACAGGATGCCTTTAAGCAAGTGCCTGAACTTAAACCTAATAGCTTAAGATTCGAAAGCGCGCGTAACGAGATCCGCATGCAAGTGAGTGCGAAAAATTACGCGCAGATCGAGAAGTTTAAAGAGATTGTCGGTCGTCGTTTTCAACTCGATGGCGGCACTATGAATAGCGGTGAAGAGCAAGTCACCAGTACCTTAACCTTGAGGAGCAAATAAGATGGATAATTTGCGGACTTGGTGGCAAGGGCTCGCATCGCGCGAGCAGCAATTAGTGGGCTTTTGCTCGGTATTCTTAGTTATAGGTATTTTTTATTGGGGTGTTTGGACGCCGATTGCCAATGCTGAAGCCGATGCATTACGTAACCTCAATGCACAGCAACAGACGTTGAACTATGTAAAACAAACGGCGAATAAAATAGCGAGTCTTAAGCAGAACGGTGCTAAGCCGACTACGTCGGGCAGTTTAAGCTCAGTGGTTAACCAAACTGCGGGCAATTATGGGTTAGTGATTACTCGCATGCAGCCTCAAGGCGATAAAATCCAAGTGTGGATGGACGATGTTCCTTTTGATGCCTTGTTAGGTTATTTGAGTGAGTTAGTGCAGAAGAAAGGACTTTCACTCGAAAGTGTTGATTTGGCTGAGGCCGATGTACCTGGCTATGTCAAAGTGAGACGTATCCAATTAGCGCAATAAATTAAGGTGTAGCTGTGAGTTTGATAAAAAAAGTCATCATAGGCGTACTGATTTATTTAATATTTTTAGTCGTCCTATTCCCCGCTAAGATTGCGATAGCGTTAGCCCCATTGCCCGCGAATATCAGTGTTTCGGGTGTGAGTGGCAGTATTTGGTCTGGCAGCATAGAAACCTTAAGTATGCCGCAGCGTCAGGTAGAGCAAGTGCGTTGGGATCTGAGTCCTTGGGCGCTATTTTTAGGTAAAGTGAAAGTTGATTTTCAAGTGGGTAGCCGCGCAACACCTGTCAGTGCTAAGGGATTAATCTCTTGGTCCATGGGAGGCTTAAGTGCGAAGGGGTTACGTTTCGAAGCGCCTGATAGCTTTTTACTCGGCAATGCAAAACTGCCCTTTAGAACCGAAATCACCGGTGAAGTCAGTTTGTTGGTTGAGACGCTAGAGCAAGGTAAGCCTTGGTGTGAACAGTTGTCTGGTAAGCTGTTTTTGAATCAAACCAATGTTAAGAATCAGTTTGGTAACTATCCTCTAGGTAATATTGAACTCGGACTGAGTTGTGTCGAAGGCAAAGCGCAATTGGCCACAGATGAAACCAAGAACCAGCTTGGTATTGTTGGTACTTTACAGTTAGATGAAGGCAATATGGTGAAGGTTGAGGCTAAGATTAAAGAAACGGCAGAGCAACCGGAAGATATGCGTGAGTCGCTGAATATTTTAGGTAAGCGTGGTGCGGATGGTTATTTCCCTGTGGTATATCAGGGGCGGATTCCAGGGTTATAGCACTGTTTTAGATGAGCACTTAAACTTAATGTGAGTGCTCAGATGTGAAGGCCGTAATGCGAGGGTTGTGACTAAACGTTCGATCATAAAACAACGCTATGAATAGAAACGAAGGCACCTTAGGTGCCTTTTTTATAGCCTTTTTATCGCGTTAGATCAGTCAGTAGTGAGTGATAGTCGGTAATTGCGGGAAAATCGTGAAAGACTTTGATTGGTTTTTTACTGTCAGGGTTAGCAATCCCCAATTGATGGCCCACGCCAGCAAGTTTAGCGGCTTTGAGTATGGGTTCGCTATCGTCGATAAAGAGACAGCGACTTGGTTCAAGGTTGAATTGTTTAAACAAGGTCAGCCAGAATTGTGGGTGTTCCTTAGGGTAACCTGTCTCGTGGCTAGAAATCATGTCATCGAGCCCTGCTGATAGCTCGGTATGTTCAAGCTTTAGGGCAAGACTCTTGGGATGCGCATTGGTCACTAAGATGCGCCGTTTACCCGCAGAGGCCAAGGCCACTAAAAATGGCATGCTGTCTTGGCGCAGTTGAATGCGATCCACTAAAGTGCGGTGCAAGCCCATAATGTCGAGCTGCAGTTGCTCCTGCCAATAATCGAGACAGTACCAATCGAGCGTGCCGACGACTTTCTCATAGGCGTTCACAACTAATTGCTGCGCTTCATTGTGGCTCAAACCTTGTTGGCGACTCAATTCCTGCGGTACTAAATTCAGCCAAAAATGATTGTCGAAGTGCAAATCCAATAGGGTGCCATCCATATCGAGCAGAACCGTATCGATAGTCTTCCAGTTAAACATGGGTATTTCCTATTTTTGCAAAACTGAATCACGCTTAGCATTGATTGTTGCACTGCGTAATACTCAGTGATGACGATGATTCGAGTCACTTGTATGCTCAAATCTTTGTGCTAGTCTTGGATGATTAATTATTTTTAGTCTGAAAATTAAGCGGTTGGATATGGATATCTGTTCTTTTGCCCTATTAGCTCAAGTTTCAAACTCCCTTAGTTTACAGCAAGAGTTGAATGCTTTGCTGCAACAAGACTGGTTACCCCATGTAAATCAGCGTGATTATATGGGGGGGTGGGATGTTCTCGTCTTACGCTGTGCTGCAGAGTATCGCGGTGCTCATCCTATCTTGCAAGCCTTCTCAATTTCTACTGGTCAGCACTGGCAAGATTTGCCTCAACTCGAATCGAGCCCTGCGTTATGCCATTTTCTGCAATCTTTAGCCTGCCCAGTGAAATCCGTGCGTTTGATGCGCTTACATGCGGGGGCAGAAATCAAACCCCATAGAGATCAAGGGCTCTGCCTAGAACAAGGCGAGGCAAGATTACATTTGCCACTGCAAACGAATGAGCAACTCAACTTTTACGTGGACGATAAACGTGTACCCATGCAGGCCGGAGAGCTTTGGTATATCAATGCCGACCAAGTTCATTGGGTTGAAAATAAAGGGCAGGATGCGCGGATCAATTTAGTGATTGATTGCGAGGTCAACACTTGGTTAAGGGAGTTAATCGATGCTGCAAAGATCAGAGCTTGAATTCGGGCATAGTTTGGATGTAGCTGTATTAACTCAGTTTGCTAATGCGCTACTGCTGTCGACCTCAGCGGGGGAGTCTAAACGGCTCATCGATCCCATGCTGAAGCAGTTGTGCCAAATAGCAGCAGTGGAGTTACACCCCGAGTCTTTTTTGGATACTGAGGCGAGCCATACGCCTTTTGGTAAGGCGGTGTCACTCACTACCGCGGCGCAGTGTGCCGAAGATCCCGAGCGGGGGCGAGTCTTTATACAAGGGATTTATCAAGCAATACAAGATCGTCTAAAGGCTCATCCCGGGCAGACTGTGAACATCTTATATGCGGGGACAGGGCCTTTTGCTTGGTTATTATTACCTCTGTTGCCGTTATTTTCTGCGAGTCAAATTCAAGTGACCTTGCTCGACATTCATCAAGCCTCGTTAGATAAAGTCACCAAGCTTATTGAACACTTTGATTTAGCTGATCGTGTGGTGGAGAGTGCTTGTGCGGATGCCACGCTTTGGCAGCCAAATACAGTCGTTAAGTTTGATGTGATTCTTTCCGAAACCATGAAGCACTTGTTGCAACAGGAGCCGCAAGTGCAAATTTTTACCCATTTACAGGCGTATCTTGCAGATGATGGTGTGCTCATCCCGCAAAATATTGAGTTAGAAGCTTGGCTTGAGTGTCGTACTGTGCAGGATTTTGTGGAGACGCATTATTTAGGGCCGTTATTCGCGCTCAACCTACAAACAGCACGCTTGCTTGCCAGTGGAGACCGCAGTTTCTTGGCTGGTACATTACTATTGCCCGATTTCAGCCCGAGTGCGGTAACGCTTAAGTTCACGACTTCCATTCAAGTCTATGGTAATTCCACGCTGAGCGAAAACCAATCTCAACTCACACTGCCTCGATATCGACGCGAGCATTGGCTTAAGCCTCTCTCATGCCTTGCTTTTCGATATGAGCAGGGGACTCATCCCGATTTTGTGTTTGATGTTATAGAGCAAAACCCTGTGCTTGTGTCGAGTGACGATCTGAGCTGCTTAGGCATTTATCATTTGCAGCGGCTTTGGCAAAAGATACAGCTACGCAAACGGGGAGTGTCATTCACCGAACTGGCTAATGAATGGCACTTAGATAAAACCTTGCTGGATCTTTGTGGAATAGGGCTAGAGCCGGGTCTAAGAGCTTTATATCAAAACGATCATCAGTCAGCTTTTGTTGCTTACATTCAGCAAATCGCCAAGCTGACAGCCGCGGATATTGCTGGGATTAATCAGCAATTAGGCGCTATTTCCCATGGATTAATGCCATCGGTCACAGTACCAGAAGTCGAAGACTTAAATTCAGCAGAGGTTGAAGACTCAAATCCGGCGGCAGTCCTCAGTGAGTCACAACTCAATTTTTGGCAAAGTGAAGGCTACTTAGTGATCCCGCAAGTACTCACGGCAGAGCAATGCGCCGCAACACGAGATTTTATTTGGCAGCAGTTAGGAGCCAATGAACAAGATCCCACCACTTGGTATCAACCTCATGAGTTTATGCAGAAAATCATGCTGCAACTGTTTCGCCATCCGCAACTGGACGCGAATCGACAAGTCCCCAAAATCCGTCAAGTGTTTGAACAATTGTGGCAGCGAACTGATTTAGTCATGACAACCGATAGAGTCAGCTTTAATCCACCTGAAACGCCAACTTGGCATTTCCCCGGTCCTGATATGCACTGGGATATGCCGCTACAGCTACCCGTTAAGTTTGCGACTCAAGGGTTAATTTATTTAACCGATACCAGTGCGGAACAAGGCGCATTCTGTTGTGTCCCCGGATTTCATCTCAAGATAGAGGAGTGGCTTCTCGAACAGAACAAGCCTGATATTGAGCTTCAGCAACAGGATTGGCATCGCTGGCAAGTAAAACCTATAGCTGCTAAAGCGGGCGATTTAATCATTTGGCACCATGCCTTGCCCCACGGCGCCAGTCCTAATTGTGGGACGTTACCGCGTATGGTGCAATACATTAACTTTTACCCTATGGCTTCCTAATGGTTGATTTTAAAGAACAACAGCAACGCTATTGGTTGTTAGTTCATAATCCAGCCGCCCTGAGGGAGCTTGGCAAGGTTATGACTCTCACCAACTTTTGCCAATATTTGCGGCTTTTTTGGCACTTACCAGACTGTGGTGATGATACGTTACTGGCCATCTTGCATACTGGTAATCGACAAAGGATAGAGCCGGATTATTCACTCTTCTGCCAGTTTTGGGCGCCAGCAGACTATGACCCTAAACGCAGAGTATTAGAGTGGATGTCCGCCGCAGAAAAACCGATTCATCCTTTCTACTCGGAGCATATTTCTGCCGTGCGGGGTCAGTTATTGTCCGCCTTGATCAAACCCCAAACTGCTCTGTTACCTGCGCCAAATCTTTCTGGGCTAGTAGAACAAGTGCAGCCTGCCGGATTTATATTTCACCTCTCTCGCTGTGGATCTACCTTAGTGTCGCGCAGTTTTGCGGGGTTATCTAAATGCAGGGCGTTATCTGAATCGCCTTTGCTGACTCAAGTGCTATTGGATAGGAACCTATCAGACACTGAAAGACGCGCAGCTTTAATATTTTGCATTAATACCCAAGGTCAGTTGTTTCATCCTGAACAGCATTTGTTGATTAAATGGAATGCGTGGGATTTGCAGTTTTGGCCATCGATCCTATCACTTTATCCTCAAGTTCCCGTGTTATTGCTACTTAGGGACCCCGTCGAGATCTTAGCCTCGCAGCAAAAGTCTGCTGGATATCATATGGTGCGACAACCGTCTCGACCTTTATTCCGTGAATTATCAGTACCAGAGGAGGGGGAGTCGATACTGGATTATCAATGTAAGGTATTGCGCTTGTTATTGGGTTATGGGTTAGAGATGAGTCAGCGTAACCAAGTGATGGTCGTGGATTATCAGGAGTTGTTACCCGCGATAGCGAATAAAATCGCAAACTGGTTTTCGTTGGCTCTCTCTAAAGAAGAGTGCAGCCAAGTCGAACAATGTCAGTTAATACACTCTAAAACAGCCACGCAGCCCTTTGTAGCAGATTCACAATCTAAACAAAGTTTTTTTTCGGCTAAGCAAAAAGAACAGATCCACCGTTATTGTAACTGGTCTAATCTTCACCTTTTTGAAACTAAAGGTTAACATAAATCTTGTATTTTTGTGTGATGTGAACTAGCTTTAGCCAACTATCTATATTAAAAAATATCAGCAAGTTAACGTTTTTATTCTAGGGATGGAAAATGCAACCATGTACTTCCAAGTCGTTAGCCTTTTTTATTCTGCGAACGCATTTCCCTGAGTCACTCTTTAAACCTGTCATTCGATTTGTTGAGTTTTGCCCGTTAACCCCGAGCTGCCACGACGAATTAAAGAACTATAAAGCGCTGTTAGAGTTACTTATTACAGGGAATGTATTTGATGGTAGAAGACATCGTATTACCTAAAGCCTATTCATTGCGTTATGCGTATAAAAATGACGATGCTTTTGTATTTGCACTATTTTGTTCTGCAAGGACGGAATTGTCTCTATTACCGCTTCCCCCACAGCAACGAGAGCTGTTAGTGCAACAACAATACCGCTTACAGCAAGCGAGTTACGCTGCCCAATACCCTCAAGCGGTGACTCTAATCATTGAATATCAATCAATTTCTATTGGCAAAATCATACTTAATCCCTCTGCTAACGGTGTCCATATCGTCGATTTTGTCATCGCACCGCAATTTCGTGGCTATGGTTATGGTTCAGTCATTTTGGACTCGGTAAAAGCCTATGCCCAAGCAAAAGAGGCGAGTGTGAGTCTGAGTGTTGATCGACAAAATATGCGTGCGAAACAGTTATATCTTCGTTTGGGTTTCTCACCTTTTGAAATATCACCTACTCAAGAGTGGCTATCGTGGCCATCACCATAGGTAGTGTTGTTTGAGGGAAGAGGAAAGCGTGTGTAATCAAACAGATGATGTATAGATAGGTTTATTTTTATTAAGGAGTCATGGATGTCTGATTTTTTTCTCGGAGAAATTAAGCTTCTCCCATACAACTGGGCACCTAAGTATTGGACTTTGTGTGCAGGGCAATTATTGCCCATCAACACCAACCAAGCGCTTTTTTCACTCTTGGGTACGACCTACGGTGGCGACGGTATCAATACTTTTGCGTTGCCGGATTTACGTGGTCGCGTACCAGTTCACCCTAATGTTAGTGCAGGTTTGCCTCAGGGCAGTAAGGCGGGTGTTGAAAATGTAACCCTAGTACCTAACAACCTGCCAGTACACAATCACCTTGTGATGGCCAGTTCTACGGCGGGCGATACCACGTTGCTTGCAGGCAATAATATTGCCGCCGCCAAAAATACAGCAGGTGAGGTCAATTTGTATGGGTCCGCTGCAAGTTTACAAGCGTTGGACCCTGCAACTGTATCCAGTACCGGCGGCAATCAAGCCCATGAAAATTGTCAGCCTTCACTGGTAATGAATTATTGCATTGCCACTCAAGGCATTTACCCTTCACGTAACTAGAGGAGAATCACTATGGATCCTTATATCGGTGATATCCGTCTTTTTGCGGGTAGTTTTGCACCTAGAGGTTGGATGTTGTGCGCTGGTCAGCTATTAAGTATTAGTGAGCAAAGCACTCTTTTCGCAATTATCGGAACCACTTATGGTGGTGATGGGGTAACAACATTTCAATTGCCGGATTTGCGCGGTCGCCTTCCGGTTGGGCAGGGTAATGGCCCTGGTCTGACTCCCCGTGTTATCGGTCAGCAGTTTGGTGTTGAATCCGTTACCTTATTAACGCCGCAAATACCTTCACACAGCCATAGTTTGTCGGCGAGTACTGCAAGTCCCTCCACATCACCTAGCCCTATGGGTAATGTCTTTGCCCACAGTAATACCGATAGTATTTATGCTCCTTTGCCATCTAGCGGTGCCGATCCTCAAGTTATGAATGCACTCAGTGTGCAAGCCTCAGGGGGAACACAACCACACAATAACATCATGCCTACTACAGCGATAAATTACATCATATGTATTGAAGGCATTTTCCCATCGCGTAATTAAGGAGCGAAATTATGGATCCATTTATAGGTGAAATCCGTTTGTTGCCATTCAGCTTCGCTCCCCACAATTGGGCGCTGTGTAATGGCCAAATATTGTCAATCGCAAGTAATACCGCGTTGTTTTCAATTATCGGAATTACTTATGGTGGCAATGGTACAACCACGTTCCAATTGCCTAATTTGCAGGGGCAGACCGTAGTTGGTGTAGGTCAGGGCCCCGGGCTGAGAACCTGGGATTGGGGCGAACAGTTTGGTGAAAATGGGGTGACGCTGATCTCCACTGAAATGCCAGCACACAACCACACGCTGACCGGTTTGAATAATCAGGGGACTTTGCCTTCTCCGGCAGCGAATACCTATCTTGCGAAGGATGGACGTGGTGGTGGCATAGTCAACTATATGCAGGCAGCACCAGGTACATTAAATACCACTATGGCACCACAGACTTTAGGTCTAAATGGTGGTGGTCTACCCCATGAAAACCGTCAGCCATTTATCGCATTGAATTATTGTATTGCCCTTTATGGTGTATTTCCGGCACGCAATTAATTGATGAATGATCCCGGCATGTTTGTCGGGAAGTTTTTAATAAATATTTTTAATTAGTAAGTCACATTAATGCCAAACAAATTACATTTTATTTCAGGTTTACCGCGTGCTGGCTCGACGCTGCTCGCAGGTATACTTCGGCAAAATCCACGCTTTCATGCGGCTATCAGTAGCCCTGTAGCGGGGCTTGTGAATGGTGCCCTCGAACAAATGGGGGCTGGTAGTGAGTCCTATTCATTTTTCGATGAACATAAACGTAAGGTCATTTGTCGGGCATTAATTGATGCTTATTATCAAGATAAAAATCATCCGGTTATTTTCGACACAAACCGTCACTGGACTGCCCGTCTACATCAATTGGTAGAGTTGGTTGATGATTTTAAAGTGATTTGTTGTGTGCGCAATCCGGCTTGGATTATGGATAGTTTTGAAGTGATTTACCGTAAAAACCCATTTGATTACAGCCGTATGTTCAATGCGGCCTCGCGTCAGACGGTTTATAGCCGTTGCGAGTCATTAATCAATGCTGGTGGTGCGGTTGGAAGTGCATGGACCGCACTCAAGGAAGCCTATTACGGCGAGTTTTCTGATCGCTTGCTATTAGTGGATTATGATCTGCTTACCCAGCATCCGGCACGCACGCTGGAGTTAATCTATCGTTTTATTGGCGAACCGCAATTCGAACACGATTTTAATAATGTCGACTATGCTGAAAATGAGTTTGACCACAATCTTGGGGTCAAAGGTTTGCATAGCGTTAAGCGGAAAGTGGAATACAAAAGTAGGCGCAGTATTTTACCGCCTGACTTATTTATGAAGTATCAAGAAATGGACTTCTGGCTAGATAGTACTGGCACTGCAGCCAATATTATTGCAAGTAAAAAACCTGTAGCACCTAACGCAAAAAATGAAGGGAATCACTTATCATGAGACACGCACTGCTTAGTGGGCTTTCCTCGCTGTTATTACCATTCGGACTCTATGGTGCTGGTGCTATTGCAGCGCCGAGTTATCAGCGATCCTATTTGAGTTCATCGATAAGTGCATCGACCGATCTATTATTGCGTTCAGACACCTCTCTACCACAGGATCTAATTGATTTATCTGGCGATCAACTGGATATCCAGAGTGCACATCCGGTGCGTGAGCTGGTGATTGTTGATGGCGCAGTGGCTGAAGCTGATAAATCGGTATTGCGTCGCGCCCTTAAACCTAGTGTTCAATTGGTAGAGTTAGATTCTTCTATCGCTGGATTACCGCAATTAATTAATGTACTTGATGGTCACAAAAATCTCGCAGCTATTCATGTGGTTTCCCACGCACAAGCTGGTGTGATACTGCTAGGCAATTCACGTATTACCCCAGAGATAATCCAGCAAGAAGTGCAGGCATTTGCTGCGCTAAAAGGCGCGGTGCGTGAAGGTGGCGATTTATTATTTTATGGTTGTGATTTGGCCGCGAATGAAAGCGGTGAAGCGCTGCTGGATATCATTAGCAATAACACGGGTTTGGATGTTGCCGCCTCCAATAATTTAACCGGTAATGCCGAGTTGCAGGGCGACTGGGATTTAGAAGTTACCCGCGGAAATATTGAATCTACTTTGGTGTTTTCTGAAAAAGCATTAAGGGATTTTTCAGAGGTGTTAGCGCCAATTGTAGATGGCACTTATGATTTTGCAGGTTGGAGTGGACAGGGAACTGCACAGCTCAGCACAACCCATTTCAGATTAACAGCTAAGGGGGGGGATGGAGTCACTCAAAATCTAGGTAATGGCCTTGGCAATTTTGCTTACATGCATGGTGGTGCGACTAGCACTAACCATTATTTTTATTTGCGCGCCGATGGTACCAATACTACTGCATTTGAGTTAACGGGATTAACGGGAGGCGAGTACGCTGGCTACTCTAGTGAATTTACTAATCTGCGTATTGTCGGTTACCTGCAGAGTGGCGGAACGGTTACGTCATCTGTTGTTAACGGAGTCCCAGGTGCTCAAAACTTCGCCTTTGGTGCTGGGCAGTTAGGATCTTTTTCTGGCGTTAAGCTAAAAGGGTTCAAATTATTTTTTGATTGTGCAAGTGCTTGTACTTTGCCAAATGATGGGCCGGAGAACTTTGAGTTTCGTAGCTTCACAGTCGCGAATGCAATAGATACTCCTCCTCTACCTACAGTAAGTGATGCCCGTATCAGTATCTCCGGCGCGTCAGGTACGAGCGGGGCATATAAAATTGGCGATATAGTTACCGCAACTTGGAATAATACAGCTGGAGGCGACAATAACTCAGGTGTGACGGGGGTGACTGTTGATTTCTCTCAGTTTGGCGGCGGCGCCGCAGTGGCTGCAACGGATAGCAGCGGAACTTGGACGGCAACTTATGTTATCACCTCAGGTGCGATTGATGCGTCCAGTCGTAATGTCAGTGTGACCGCAACCAATGCCCAGGGGGGAACTACTACTGCTGACACTACTAATGCTGTTGTGGATAACGTTGCGCCAGTTGTCACGGATAACCGTCTTGGCCTCAGCGGAGCCACTGGTACCGGAGGTGCCTATAAAATTGGCGACACCGTCACCGCGACCTGGAACAACACGGCCGGTGGTGATAACAACAGTGATACGATTAGTTCAGCTACCGTCAACTTTTCACAATTTGGTGGTGGTGCCGCTGTTGCAGCAACTAACAGCAGTGGTACTTGGACTGCAACCTACACGATAGTGGCTGGTGCGATTGACACCACCAACCGGAATATTTCCTTCAGCGCAACCGATAACGCGGGCAACAATACGACAACGGCAGACACCAGCAACGCGACACTCGATAACGTTGCGCCATTTGTGTCCGATGTTTATATCGGCATTTCCGGCGGTACTGGTACTGCTGGCACTTTTATCGCTGGTGATACAGTCACTGCCAGCTGGGACAATAGCGCCATTGGGGACGATAACAGCGATACCATCAGTGCTGCGACGGCTGACTTCAGCCAGTTTGGTGGTGGCGCTGTCGCGGCAACCAATAACAGCGGTACTTGGACGGCGATTTATACCTTAGTTGCGGGCGCTATTAATACCACTAATCGTAATGTGTCAGTCACTGCAACGGATAATGCAGGTAATACCAGAACTCAGGCAGATAGCAGTAACGCCACTGTGGATAATGTGGTGCCAGCGGTAACGAGTGTTAGCGTTCCGGCCAATGCGACTTATATTACCGGGCAATCCCTCGATTTTACCGTCAATACTAGCGAAGCTATTACTGTTGGTGGCACGCCGCGTATTGCATTGACGCTCGGTGCATCCACTGTGTATGCAAGCTATCTTTCAGGTACTGGCAGCAGCGCATTGACTTTCCGCTATACAGTGCAGAGTGGCGATCTCGATACCGATGGAATAGCGATCGCGGGATCGATAGAAGCCAATGGCGGCACTTTAAAAGAGGGCTCGGGTAATACTCTGAACTTAGTGTTAAATTCGATTGGCAGCACGACGGCCGTATTAGTGGATGCGGTACCACCAACTGTGAGTAGCGTTACAGTGCCCACAGATAATACTTATGCAGTTGATGATACCTTGATTTTTACGGTGAGCAGCACTGAAAATGTGACTGTTAATACGGGCGGGGGTACGCCGCGTATCGTCTTGACTATTGGTGGAACAACCCGTTATGCCTCATATATCAGTGGCTCCGGAACCTCAAATTTAGTCTTTAGCTACACAGTGCAGGCCGGTGATAACGATACCGATGGTATTGGCTTGGCATCTAGTATTGATGCCAATGGGGGCGCCTTGCTTGACGGCGCGGGTAATAATTTAGCGCTTACGCTGAACTCGGTTGGTTCAACTACCGCAATTCTCGTGGATACAGCCACGCCAACAGTACAGAGTTTTAACCCCCTAGATGGCGCTATTGGGGTGGCAGTTGGTGCCAATTTTGTGCTGACCATGAATGAAGATATTCAACTCGGTAGCGGTAATATCGTTATTTACAACACCGACGATGTGGCCGTAGCGACGATTGATGTGGGTTCACCTGTTGGACAGTTAACGATAACGGCGGGTGTGTTGACTATTAATCCAGCCGCTAACCTAGTTGAAAATACCAGTTATTACATTCAAATCGCTAATGGGGCTATTACCGACTTGGCGGGTAATCTTTACGCCGGAATTAGCAATAAAACCGATTGGAATTTTACCGTTGCCGATGTTACACCTCCAGTGGTTACTGGGATTGTCGTGACGGGATCGCCAGCAGCGAATGGGGCTAGTCTAGTATTTACTGTGAGTTTTGATGAGGTAGCGAGCAATCTATCTACCGATGATTTTGTGCTCACGGCAACAGGCTCGGCAAGTGGCAGTATTGCCAGCGTTTCTGCGGCATCTGGAACAAGTGTTGATGTGACGGTGAATACTGTGAGCGGCACTGGTAGCCTGAGACTCGATGTCAAGGCGAATTCCAATATCCAAGATGCTTCCGGTAACGGTAATGGAACCAATGGCTATACTGCCGCTTATACCGGTGGCGCAAGTCACACAGTCGATCGCGATGCGCCTTTAGCACCTTCGGGACTCGATCTTGCCACGGCTTCCGATTCTGGGATCAGCAGCACAGATAATTTAACCAGCGATACCACTCCGACACTCACAGGCAACGCTGAGGCGAATAGTACCGTGACGCTCATGAGCAGTATCGATGGTGTATTGGGTACCACAACTGCAGATGGTTCTGGAAATTGGTCGTTTACCACGCCACTATTAACCAGCAATTCCGCGCACAACATTACGGCCACTGCGACCGATGTTGCCGGCAATACTGGCGCGGTGTCGACGGCACTTGCGCTTACGCTCGATACACAAATCCCCACGATAACCAGCTCGGCTCCTGCAGTAGGTGCCGCGGCCGCGGATGCCAGTGTGATATTCAACCTCGCCTTTAGCGAATCTGTGAATAGTCTGACGACGGATGATTTTGCTCTGGCGAGCACTGGCACTGCATCTGGCACTATTTCGAGCGTTTCTGCTAGCTCTGGAACTGGTGTTGTCGTCACTGTTAATGGCATATCGGGTACGGGTAGTCTGAAGGTAGGCCACACAACGAGTGATATTGTTGATGATGCGGGTAATGCACTCGGTACCTATAGTGCTGGCACTGCACACTCTGTCGATACGGATGCACCAACTATTTCGGGTGTCAGTTTTGACCAGACGTCGGTTACTCAGGCAAATCAAAGTGCGATTAGCCTGACTTTAGTAAGTGCGGAGGTGGGAACCAGCGCGAATTACACTATTACTGGCAGTTCAGGCACGCCTGTTACAGGATCTATTGCGGTCGCAAGTGCGTCACAACAGATAGTCAATATAGACGTGAGCGGCTTAGGGGATGGCACTCTGACTGTGAGCCTTACCCTGACCGATGCGGCGGGTAATGTTTCTAGTCCCGCAGTGACCGATACCATATCGAAGGATGCTGTAATTCCCGCAGTGAATGTGGTTAATGTTAACGATGGCCATTATGGGGTCGGCAGTGCTATTGATATCACTCTTACTCTGACCGAGGATGTAACTGTTTCTGGCACACTTTCTAAGCTGTCGCTCGATATCGATGGTGTGGCTCGTCAGGCTGTGTTTGTGTCTGCGGCGAGTGGTGTGCTGACCTATAGATATATAGTCCAAGCAGGGGATAACACAGGGGCGAGCGGTTTAATTGTCGATGCCAATGGCATCGCACTTAATGGCGACACTATGCGAGATGCGGGCAGCAACGATGCTGACTTAAGCTACAGTCAGTGGAACAGTATCGATGTGATTGTCGATACGACAGCTCCCGTCGTTCCAGTGGTAACTACACCTGCTGGCGCCATCAGTACCAATCAGGTAACGACATTGATCAGCGGTACGCACGCTGAAGATGGGGTGACAATCAGCCTCTATGCCGATATGAACAATGATGGTGTTGCCGATAATGCGACTGTGTTGGATGATACTATTGTGGTGACGGGCGCTTGGACCCTGAGCGCCGGATTATCGACCGACAGTGACAATAATTTTGTTGTGGTTGCCAGCGATGCAGCGAGTAATGTTTCTGCCCCTCAGAATGTCCCTACTATTACTCAAGACGCCACTGTACCTGTTGCACCTTCTGCGCCTGATCTCGATGCGGCAAGTGATTCAGGTGTGAGTTCAACGGATAATATCACCAAGAATACGACGCTCGTACTGACGGGCACTGCAGAGGCCGGCGCCAGTGTTGTTCTTAGCAGCCATCTTGATGGTGAGCTTGGTACAGTCAATGCGGATGGGAGTGGTAACTGGAGTGTCAACGCGACCAGCATGAGCCCTGGAACCCATAACATCACAGCAGTTGTGACTGATATTGCAGGAAATAGCAGTGTTGCATCGAGCGCCCTTTCTGTGACTATTGATACGAGTGCACCCACTTCCTCGGCAATTGCTCATCAAAACATTCAACCTGGCGAGAGCTCATCTACGCTCGCATTTACTATTGCCGATGATGTAACCGCTGCAACGGATATCCTCGTAACGCCAGCGAGTTCTGATACCTCTGTGGTTCCACTTGCGGATGTTGTATTGGCAGGAAGCGATGCTAATAGAGGTGTGACTGTGACTGCGCTGGGATCGGGCACGAGCACCATCACCCTGACGCTAGTAGATATTGCGGGTAATTCTAGCTCTCGGACCTTCGATGTTGTGGTGAATAGTGTCCCCACTATTTTAGGGACACCTGCGACCAATGTGGCTCAAGGTACACTTTATAACTTTATGCCCATCGCAGCAGACGCGGACGGTAATAGTTTAGTCTTTGATATTACGAATCGACCTTCGTGGGCGAGCTTTAATACAGCTACGGGGGCATTGAGCGGTACGCCGAGCAATGCAGATGTTGGTACGACGGCGGCAATTATGATCAGTGTGAGTGATGGAGTGCTCAGTGCGAGCCTGCCCGCTTTCAATCTTACAGTGACTAACGTCAACGATGCGCCGACGATTAGTTCGACGGCGATGACGGCAGCAACTCAAGATGCGGCGTACAGCTACACCTTGACTGCAATTGATTCTGATGTGGGTGATGTATTAACGCTGAGTGCCATCAATAAACCGAGTTGGTTAAGTTTCAACGCGACTACAGGTTTACTCAGTGGCACGCCAGGCAATGCGGATGTGGGCAGTCATGCGGTCACCTTAAGAGTGACGGACACGGATGGCTTAACGGCTGAGCAAAGCTTTAGTATCACGGTGACGAACGTCAACGATGCACCGACGATTAGTTCGACGGCGGTGACGGCAGCAACTCAAGATGCGGCGTACAGTTACAGCTTAGTGGCCAGCGACTCCGATACTGGCGACAGCTTAACGCTGAGCGCAGTGACCAAACCGAGCTGGTTGAGCTTCAACGCTGTGACAGGGTTACTCAGTGGTACGCCGAGCAATGCGGATGTGGGCAGTCACGCGGTCACCTTACGAGTGACGGACACAGATGGCTTAACGGCTGAGCAGTCCTTTAGCATTACAGTGACAAACGTCAACGATGCGCCAACAATTAGTTCGACGGCGGTGACGGCAGCAACTCAAGATGCGGCTTATAGCTACACCTTGACTGCAACTGACTCCGATACCGGTGACAGTTTAACCTTGAGCGCAGTGACCAAACCGAGCTGGTTGAGCTTCAACGCGGCGACAGGGTTACTCAGTGGCACGCCGAGCAATGCGGATGTGGGCAGTCATGCTGTCACCTTACGAGTGACGGACACTGATGGCTTAACGGCTGAGCAAAGCTTTAGTATCACGGTCACGAACGTCAACGATGCGCCGACCATTAGTTCAACGGCGGTGACGGCAGCGACCCAAGATGCCGCTTACAGTTACAACTTAGTGGCCAGCGACTCCGATACTGGCGACAGCTTAACCTTGAGCGCAGTGACCAAACCAAGCTGGTTGAGTTTCAACGCGGCGACGGGTTTACTCAGCGGCACGCCTGGCAATGCTGATGTGGGCAGTCACCCGGTCACCTTACGAGTGACGGACACAGATGGCTTAACGGCTGAGCAAAGCTTTAGTATCACAGTGACTAACGTTAACGATGCGCCTGTTGCGACGAGTGCAAGTGTGACCTTAGAGGAAGATAGCTCTGTGATGATCACGCTTACTGGGGAGGATGCAGATAGTGATCCTCTTACCTATGAAGTGGTGAGCCAACCTGAATCGGGCACTTTGGAGCAGCATGGAACTGTGTGGTTATACACACCGGAGAAAGATTTCAACGGTGCAGATCAGATAAGCTTTATTGCTAAGGATGCTGAACTGAGTTCTGAGCCTGCGACTATCACCATGAATGTCACGCCAGTGAATGATGACCCACAAGCTGTAGATGATAATTACACTCTAGCCAGCACCGCGGATGATAAATACACACTACCTGCGCTAGAGAATGATGTTGATGTGGACGGTGATACTTTGACTATCGATGGCGCGGCAGCAGACATAGGTAGTGTGCTGATTACTGCTGATGGACTCATATTTACTGCCCCTGCAGCTTATGTTGGTCCGGTTGCACTTCGTTATACCATTAGTGATGGTCAGAAAGGGCGAGCAAGTGCAAAAGTCAACTTACTGGTAGAAGGTGGGGAGGCTGACAATTTACCTGTTATTACTGTACCTAGTGATGTTGAGGTTAATTCAACAGGCTTGTTCACTCGGGTGGATCTAGGGTTTGCGAAGGCAGTTGATCGTAATGGTCATCCACTGCCCGTTTCTTTGGTCGATAAGCGTTTATTCTTTGCCCCTGGTAGTTATCTTGCTTACTGGCAAGCCGTAGATCGTGATGGCAACAAAGCGACTAAGGCTCAGAAAGTAAAAGTGCATCCATTAATTTCCTTGAGTAAAGATCAAGTTGTGGGTGAGGGCAATGAGGTTGTTGTTAGTATTCACTTAAACGGTGTAGCGCCTGAGTATCCAATATCAGTTCCTTATACTGTTGCAGGTTCCGCGGACAGCAATGATCATGACTTAGTCGATGCGGTAGTGGAGATTACTTCGGGTACATTGGCCCATATTCACTTTAGAACCATAGAGGATGGGGAAGTTGAGGCTGAAGAAGAGGTGTTGATCAGCCTAGATCCAAGTTTGAATTTAGGCAGTAAGAAGCAAACACAGGTGTCGATCACTGAGGCTAACATTGCCCCGAGTGTGACTCTTGAGGTGACTCAAGCGGGTGAACGTCAGTTTATCGTGGCACAAAATGGTGGCGAGGTTCATATTCATGCGCAGATTAGCGATGCCAACATGAACGATACTTTGACATCTGTATGGTCGAGTGGCGCGCTGAACTTGCAGTCCGATGATGCGGGGATGTTCTTCTTGCCGACAGAGGTCTTGCCGGGCATTTATCCTGTGAGCCTGACTGTGACGGATAGCGGCTTACCCGCGCTGTCTACCACGGAGAAAGTTTATATTGTTGTGCGCCCATCTTTGCCACCTCTGACTGGGACTGATACCGACGGTGATTTGATCCCTGATAACCAAGAGGGATTTACCGATACAGACCGCGATGGCATTCCAGATTACTTGGATGCAATCAATGATTGTAACGTGATGCCTGAAGGTGAGTTGCAGCCTGTGTACTTCTTGGCAGAGGGGCAAGCGGGCGTGTGCTTACGCTTAGGTAATATTGCACTGATGCAAGAGCAAAGTGGTATTCAACTATTACCTAATCTGGTTCCTGAAGACAGTATCGCGGCAAATGTGGGGGGGATTTTTGACTTCATTGCTACAGGACTACCGCAACAAGGGCAGAGTTACAGTCTGGTGATACCACAACGTTCGCCAGTTCCTGCCAATGCAGTATATCGTAAGTATCAAGCCCAAAATGGTTGGAAGGATTTTGTAATTGATGCGCGCAATAGTGTCGCCAGTAGTGAAGGCGAGCGTGGTTTCTGCCCTCCTCCTGGAGATAATCGTTGGACTTCTGGATTAACTGAAGGCCATTGGTGTGTTCAGTTAACCATAGAAGATGGTGGGCTAAACGATGACGATGGCGTCGCTAACCGAACCATTGTCGACCCAAGTGGCGTGTCAGTAATACTCAATGGTAACCATTTACCTGTGGCGAACCCAGATACGGCTTCTTTACCTTGGAATCAGAGTCTCGATGTCGATGTGCTCGCCAATGATACGGATAGCGATGGTGATGCCTTGACTGTAACACAAGTCACCAGCGAGTTCGGAACCGTAGTTATCTTGGCTAATCAGCAGTTAAGTTACACGCCAGCAACCGATTTCATCGGTACAGATGTGCTGGTGTATAGCATTACCGATGGTAAAGGTGGTACTGCGAGTAGTGAGTTGACTGTGATTGTTAATGGCAATACGGTACCTACGACAGTGAATGATAGTGCTGCCATAGATGACAGAACGAGCTTGTTACTCGATGTGTTGAGTAATGACAGTGATCCCGATGGCAACGTTTTAACCTTAGTCAGCGTAACCGCGCAGCAAGGAACGGTTTCTGTTGAGTCTAATAAACTACGTTATATCCCTAAAACTGGATTTGATGGAGTAGATACTGTGAGTTATCAGATTAGTGATGGATTGGGCGGCGAAGCAACTGGGCAAGCGTTAATCACAGTTAAGGCATACCAAGATGTGGTGATAGATAACAAGTCGGGTGGAGGCAGTATGTCCTTATGGGCATTAGGTTTGATTCTTACAATGGGGTTAATTCGCCGTAAGGAATTACATAAATTAGTCTTGGGCGCTGTGTTGCTCGCAGGCTCCGTTAATCAAGCAAATGCGGCTGATAACTGGTATGTCGAGGGATTTGTCGGGCAAGCTCAGGTTGATAGCAGCAGGCGAGATCTACAGCCACAAGCGGGGACAGGCTTTGTAACATCGGTTGATGATAAAGATACTGCTTTGGGTGTGAGTATCGGTTATCAATGGACTCCCTTTGTTGCCATCGAATTAGGCTATGCCGACTTTGGTAATGGGACTGCGAGGATTGAGGGCGCAAGTCTCACCCCTGAGCAATATCATGAGCAGGTCAAAGCCGTGACGCCAGTACTGGCCGATGGTGTCATGCTGGGATTACGCTTCACTTTACTCCAACATGAAGCTTGGCGGTTTGAAGTACCCATCGGATTGTTTAGGTGGCAAGCGGATATCAGTAGCACTATGGGCAATAGTCGTTTAACTACAGAGCTTGATGGTACAGATTGGTATGCGGGGGTGCGTTTTAGCTATCAATTTACTGAGTCATGGTCTGTAGGTTTGGGATATCAATATGTGGATATCGAGCCTAATGATTTCCTCAGTTACCAGCTCAATCTACGATATCAATTGTAAGTGTTAGCATAGTAAAAAGGGGCATTCGCCCCTTTTTACTATCCAATAAAAACATCATATTTGAGAATATTTTGAAGGTGTTCACTTAAGGCTGGGCTGGGTTTGTGATGCATATCGCAAAGGATTTGTGGCTTACCATTAGGAGCATGTAATAAATTCAGGTTGTAGATTAAAGACAGGATAGTAAGATTGTCACTTACCTTATTTAATTTATCGCTTTTTTTATCCAGAGGCAGTTATGTCGCAACGGCAGAATAAGCCGGAAATATTGCATACCGAAGTTGTCGCGAGAAGCCGATTATTTCAAATTGAGCAAGTGCATCTTAAGTTCTCCAATGGTGTAGAGCGCCAATATGAGCGCATGAAAGGCGGTAGTCGTGGCGCTGTGATGATAGTGCCTATTCATCAAGGGAAAATGCTACTGGCACGCGAATATGCTGCAGGAACTGATAATTACGAACTCGGTTTCCCAAAAGGTTTGATCGATCCCGGTGAGACAGCAATAGAAGCTGCTAATCGTGAATTACAGGAAGAAATTGGCTTTGGAGCGAATAAGCTCACCTTACTGAAAGAACTCAGCCTAGCTCCGGGTTATTTCTCTAGTAAGATGCAAATTTTTCTTGCAGAAGATCTGTATGAGAGTCGCCTTGAAGGTGATGAACCTGAGCCAATTGATGTGGTGCCTTGGGCGCTCGCCGATTGGGAAGCCTTGCTCGATGATGTCGATTTTTCTGAATCCCGTAGTGTGAGCGCGTTGTTTTTGGCGCAAAAATATTTATACCCAAACAACCTGAAGATGCAGGATTCAGCGGGAGTTTAACGCACTTTAGGCAAGGCGGTTATTTGCAGACCTAGCGGGCTAAGTTAAAAATAACCAACACAGCATAAAGTGCGTTAAAACCCGCCGGGACGGAGCGCCTAGGGCACTCCACTTCGGCGTTGCATCAATTTAAAAGGTGGCCGACATTCTGTCATTGATGCGCCTTGAATTGAAGCACCCTAGGTGCTCTGAAACTCGTATCTTCAGGTAGCTTGGGTATATAACTTAAATAATCTTTTTCCTTTTAAGCGTTCAGAGTTTGCACGCTTGCAAAACATTCGCTCAGCAGGCGATTGGAGTTGTTATGAAGCCAGAAGAGTTGATCGACGAAGTTATTGCGATTGCGACCGATGCAGGGATAACTATCCGTGACATTTATCTCAAAGGTAATTTTGAGCGAGAAATGAAGTCTGACAATACCCCTGTCACTTCCGCAGATTTAGCGGCGAACAAGATCATTTGTGACCGATTGACCGCCTTAACGCCTGATATTCCTGTGTTATCTGAAGAAGCCGCTGACATTCCGTTGAGTGTGCGTGAATCTTGGAAGCGCTATTGGTTGGTGGATCCGCTCGATGGTACGGGGGAGTTTATCGCCGGCAGTGGTGATTTTTCAGTCATTATCGCGCTGGTGGAACACAATCGTCCCGTGATGGGCGTAGTTTATGTGCCGATGACGCAAGTGTGTTATTACGCTATTGCTGGTTTAGGGGCGTACAAACGCACGGATAAACAAGAAGTGCGTATTAGCAGTCGCCAAATTGAGCACCGTGAAAAGGTATCCCTAAGATTGGCCGTAAGTCGCCGTCAGGACCCTCAATCTGTGTTGACCCTATTCAACCATCCCAAACACTGCGAGTTAGTCGTGATGGGGGGCGCAGCGTTAAAGAGTTGTCTTGTCGCCGAAGGTCGTGCTGATTGTTATGTACGAGTCGGACCAACGGGTGAGTGGGACACGGGAGCCGCGCAAATTATCGTCGAGGAAGCGGGTGGACAGTTGATGGATACAGAGCTGCAACCGTTAACCTACAATGAGCGCGAGAGCTTAGAGAACCCTAATTTCATCGTAGTTGGCGCACCCAACTTAGAGTGGGATAAGATTTTAATAGGTGAATGATTTTCAAATGCAGTCTATACGTCCGGTATTAAAGCCTGAGTTATTCGCAGTTTATCAGCTCGAACAGGCCATTTTTGGCGAGCACAGCTATCCTGATTTTTTCTTCCGTCAGGGATTTGATTGTTGGCCAGAGCAATTTTTAGTGGCCGTGGATGCAGATAATCAACTACAAGGCTATTTGCTCAGTGCCCAGAGTAGCGATCCTAACTGCATGTGGATATTATCTGTCGCAGTGAGTGAAAATGCTCGTGGGAAGGGATTCGGCAAGCGTTTGATGCAACAATGTTTAGCCGAGTTGCCCGTGTCAGTTGAGCGGGTGTGTTTAACCGTTGATCCGAGTAACCCTGCCCATGGCTTATATCAGCATTTAGGTTTCATTGATTCAACTTTTGAGGCCGATTATTTTGGCGATGGCGCAGATAGGGTTGTGATGACTTATCGCAGGCCATAAATCGCGCGCTTATCTTTGAACCAAAGATTATCCTCAAATAAAAATCACCTTTGAATTAAGAGTGATTTTTAAATCAAAATAATGGACGGTGTGCTGACAGAGCGCGCCGTTTTTTATGCTCTTTTAGGCGATGTCATCCCACGGATCCCGTTATGCTTGCTGAGGGAATCTAATTCGAGTGTCTATCTTTATCCATCATCCTCAATAATATCCTTCATTATTTACCCTCTTCTGTACGTAAAACAAACTTATTTTGAACGTTGTTTTTTATTTTAACTGCTGTTAGTCTCTTGCTATTCAACAGGGGATGAGACCTATGGCCAGACGAAAAGAACACAGCCATGATGAAATTCGCGCGATGGCAATACAAGCAGCAACTGAGTTACTGATAGATAAAGGTGCCATAGGGCTCAGCTTACGCAAAGTGGCCAGCCAAATTGGTTATGTCCCTAGTACCTTGATCAATATTTTCGGCAGCTACAACTATTTATTACTGGCGGTTTCTGAGTCAACGCTTAGGACTTTGCACGACCGATTGACGGGTGTTCGTGCGACCGACAGTTTAGGTAAAATTATTGCAATGGCTTGGGAGTATAGTCAATTCGCCCATGAGCAGCGCCAAGCTTTCAAGCTGGTTTTTGAGCTGCAATTACTCGATTCTGAACCCTTACCTGAATCGCAAGGGCAATTGATTGCGGGGTTATTTACTCTGATTGAGCGTGAATTGGCGCAACTATTTCCCGAGGTTACGCCGGTGCAGCATCTCAGTATGAGCCGGGTATTATGGGGGGGAATTCATGGGCTGACCTCTCTGTCACTCGATAATAAGCTCTTCGCTGAGTCATTATCACTGCGGGATTTACTCAAGAGTCACGTACAAGCTTATTTACAAGGAATGGGTTACCAGAAGGAACTATCATGCTGCTAACAAAACGTTTTTTACCCTATTTTGCGACTCAGTGCTTAGGCGCATTGAATGACAACATCTATAAAAATGTGTTGCTGTTATTAGTGACCTTTAGCCAAGTGAAAGACCTACCCATAAGCGTCGATATGTTTGTGAACTTGGCGGCTGGGGTGTTCATTTTGCCATTTTTCCTCTTTTCGGCCCATGCGGGTGTGGTCGCCGATAATATGGATAAGGCTAAACTCATTCGCCGATTGAAACTACTCGAAGTCATCATCATGTTTAGCGCCGCGATTGCGATTCTGAGCGAGAGCTACATGATGATGTTATTACTATTATTTTTAACGGGTAGTCAGTCTGCATACTTCGGTCCGGTTAAATATTCCTTGTTACCCCAAGCGTTGAAAGAGGACGAGTTAGTCACAGGCAACGCTTGGGTTGAAATGGGCACTTTTCTCTCTATTCTGGTGGGCACTTTGAGTGCGGGGATCTTGGTTTCTAATGAAAACGGTACGCTTTGGTCGGCGATTACTGTTGCTGTATTAGCCTTTGCAGGATATTTATCGAGCCGAGCGATTCCTGCATTACCCCCGCAGGGCGTCATTGAAAAAATACGTTTCAGGCCGTTATCGGGCACTTGGCGTAGCATCAAAAAAGCCCGTCAAACGCCTTCAATCTGGATGGCTATCCTCGCTATCAGTTGGTTTTGGTTTTTAGGTGCGACCTATCTGACTCAGTTTCCTAACTTTGCTAAGCTGCATTTGCATTCTGGTGCGACTGTGGTGTCATTATTATTAGGCATGTTTTCCATCGGGATTGCTGTTGGCTCCTTCGTTTGTGAACGTTTCTCCTACGGCCATGTGGAACTCGGTTTGCTGCCGTTTGGGGTATTGGGATTAACTATCTTTGGTGTCGATTTGCTTTGGGCTATTCCACCTGCGCCCGTAGATGCTGGTTTTGTCTATGGATTAAAAGCCTTTATTGGCGAGTCCCAACATTATCGGGTGATGCTGGATTTCTTTATGATTGGCGTTAGCGGTGGCTTGTTTATCGTCCCCTTGTATGCGTTTATTCAATCTCGTTCGCCTAAGGGTGAATGTGCTCAGGCGATTGCCGCCAATAACATTATGAACTCATTGTTTATGGTGGTTTCGGCACTGTTATCTATGCTGTTACTGGGCGTTGCAGGTTGGACTATTCCACAGTTATTTCTGCTACTCGCCGTGATGAATGCTGTAGTCGCGCTCTATGTTTATTCACAAGTACCCGAATTTACACAACGATTTATCAGTTACTTACTCAGTCATGTTATGTATCGAGTGACAGTCACAGGCCGAGAGAAAATTCCAAAGGAAGGGGCTGGCATCATAGTTTGTAACCATGTGAGTTATGTGGATGCATTGATTATTATGGGAGCATCGACACGGCCAATCCGCTTTGTGATGGATAAATCCATCAGCGAAATTCCTCTGTTGAAGTATTTGTTCCGCCATGCAGGTGTGATCCCTATCTGTTCGCCTAAGCAAAGTGAAGAGACCTATAATCGGGCCTTCGAGGCGATTCATGAAGCGCTCGCCAATGATGAGTTGGTATGTATTTTCCCTGAGGGTCGACTCACACCTGACGGTGAACTTGGCGATTTTCGTCCCGGAATTGATAAGATTTTGGCCAGAGATCCAGTGCCAGTCATTCCTATGGCACTGCACGGATTATGGGGTTCTTACTTTAGCCACAAGGGCGGACATGCCTTAGCTAAAATGCCCAAGCGTTTTTGGTCAAGGGTGTCGGTGGATTTAACGGATGCCGTCGATGGTAAGCTTGCGAATAAGGAGTCTTTGAGAGTCCAAGTGGCGAGCCTGCTGGGCAAGTCTTAAATTCGTTAAGGCATGAAATAAAGTGAAGTGATAACCGCGGATCTAATGTTCGCGGTTATCTCATTTATGCGTGGGCAATTTATCGAGTTTGATAACTATCCAACCATTCGTGCATCGCTTGATGTGAGCCTTTAAAGAGTACACGTTCAGACTTTTTCTGTAATTGGTATTGATACATAGGATCGTAATACTTGTGCAATAACAGGTTTATCCAGACTAAGTGCAGCGAAGTATCATTCTGGTTGATTTGTTGATCGAGGGCTTGTTGCATCAAATCTTGCAGTTCTTGATGTTGTTTTCCGCCTAAACGTTTGCGAATACTCACTAAACTCTGTAATAGATATTCACTGAAAGCCGCAAAACCTGCTTCCGGTCCTAGGCGCTCACAGAACCCGCTATACATTTTATGCACATACTCATAGCGTAAGCGTTCGAGCCTCGCATCGTCCGACTCTTCTAGCACTAAAACATTAGCGGCTTGCATGGCATTGTAAAATGTCTGCGGCAGTGCCGAGCGCCCAATCAGGAAGCTTTCATCTTCGAGCAGTAAACACGCCGCGCCACTTGTTTGGTGCTGTAGCAAGGCAATGGCGAGTTGATTTTCAAAGTTAATCTGCGTTGGCTGTGGGTCGATATTCTTTCCAAAACTAGAGCCTCTGTGATTAGCTATTCCTTCAAGATCAACCGCTTCTTTACGCTGTAGTAGAAAATCGGTTTTACCGCAGCCCGTCATCCCGCTCAAACTCAATAACGGTTGTTGGGTCGGTGTAGCTTCAATCACGCCAATCAGATATTGGCGCATGGCCTTATAGCCACCCTGAATATAAGGGACTTCGATACCCGCTTCTTTGAGCCATTGTTGAGTGAGTTGCGAGCGTAAGCCGCCGCGAAAGCAATAAAGGTAAGCATTAGGATTGGCTTTAACATAGCTAGCCCAAGCCTCGATTCTCTGTTGCTTAATGGGACCATTCACTAGTGAATGACCTAATGCAATCGCGGCTTGCTGACCAAATTGCTTATAACAAGTACCGACTTTTTCCCTTTCACTATCCAGCATCAAGGGCAAGTTGGTCGAGTTGGGAAACGCGCCCCGAGTGAACTCTATGGGCGCTCGCACATCCATCATCGGATGTTGATTGAGAAAGATCTCCCTATATTGCTCTGCGGCTACAATAGCGCTTGGCATCAGCACAACACCACATTCGCTGCAGTAGTCGGTGTTTCCAGTGACCCAATGCAGATTGGGGTTATGTGGTTCGCATCGAGTAGGGCAATTAATTCCGCTTCAGCTGCGGCCGAGACGGCAACTAACAGGCCACCACTGGTTTGCGGATCGCACAGTATCGCTTTTTGATGCTCGCTGAGCTCGGGGAGATGCTCGCCATAACTATCGTAATTACGGTGAGTTCCGCCAGGAACACAACCTAAGGCTAAATAATCTAAGGCGCGTGGTAACAATGGCACTGCATCAAATTTAAGCTTCGCAGTGAGGTTGGCGCCTTGGCACATTTCGAGTAAGTGTCCCGCCAGTCCAAAACCTGTGACATCGGTCAGGGCATTTACACCGCTAATTTTTGCAATGGTCGCGCCTATAGTATTGAGTTGGCACATGGCATTTACCGCAATGAGACTATCTTCATCGCGGAGTTTTTTCTGTTTTTGCGCTGTGGTTAAAATACCAATGCCGATAGGTTTAGTGAGATATAAACGATCGCCGGCTTTAGCGGTATCATTCTGTTTTAAATCACTTAAGGCAATTTGCCCGGTAACCGCGAGACCAAAAATAGGTTCGGGTGCGTCTATGCTATGACCACCGGCTAGCATGATCCCCGCTTCCATGCAGGCTTGTCTGCCGCCATCGACCACTTGCTGTGCGATTTCTGCGGGTAGTTTATTGATTGGCCAACCTAAAATTGCAATCGCCATAATAGGCGTGCCGCCCATGGCATAAATATCGCTGATCGCATTGGTCGCTGCGATACGACCGAAGGTGAATGGATCGTCAACAATTGGCATAAAAAAATCGGTAGTGCTAATGATGCCTATGTCATCATTGAGTTTATACACTGCAGCATCGTCGCGGCTCTGATTACCAACCAGCAGATTTGGATCGGTAAATACAGGTAATTGCGAGGCTAAGATAGTGCTGAGCACTTTAGGGGATATTTTGCAGCCACAACCTGCGCCATGACTATATTCTGTTAGCTTGATTGATTCTGGGAGTGTAACTGGGGAATCTGACATGATCTCAACAGCCTATTTAAGTGATTAAGGCATCATCATAATCAGATACGGCCACCATGCAAGGTGGCCGTATGACTTTCGGGCAGAATTGTGGCTTAGCTATAAGTTGCGGTCAGGCTGCGCCAATGTTTTTGCTGGACTAAGAAACGCGCCTTTAGCTCTTCAACTTGTTGCAATAGTTGCTGATCGACAAGTTGTTTACGCTTGGCCTCAAGCAAGGTTTTCTGTGCTTGATAGTAATCCATTAAGTGCAGCTTTAATAACTCATACTCTGCTTGGATTTTTTCAATAATTTCATCAGCATTAGGCAGGTTATTAACCTTCCGCTTGGTACGTAATAACTGCATCTGTAAGCGTGCGCTCTCTATACGTTCCTGTGGACTCGTACGCAAATCCTTAGCTAAACCTAACCAAGATAATGACTTAATCAACCATTTGGTTGGATCGTAGTGCCACCATTTAATGCCATTACGATAGTCATTTTCGAAAATATGATGGAAATTATGATAACCCTCACCGTAGGTCAACATGGCCAAGAAGCCATTATCGCGGGCAGTATTCTTATCGGTATAAGGCTGGCTGCCCCACACGTGGGCTAAAGAGTTGATAAAGAAAGTGCAGTGATGCACCACCACTAAACGCAATAAACCCGCCATCAATAACATAGACAGCACGTCACCATTGAGCCAACCAAGCAGTGCAGGCAGTCCAATGTTCATCAGCAACACGAGTGCGAGGTAATGTTTGTGTTGCCACATGACAATACGGTCATTTTGCAGATCACGCACATTTTGATAATCGTGATAGCGTTGCGACTGATACTCACGCAGCATCCAACCGATATGGCTGTACCAGAATCCCATTTTGGCTGAGTACGGGTCCTTGTCGTTATCATCTACGTGCTTGTGGTGGACTCTGTGATCAGATGCCCAGTGCAATGCACTGTTTTGTAATGCTAAAGCACCACCAAGGGCATATGTAAAACGCACCGCCGGATGAGCTTTATAGGCCTTGTGTGACCAGAGTCTGTGATAACCCGCTGTGATTGACAGGCCACTGGCAAAGGCTAAAACAATAAAAGCGATCCATTCACTGGCACCATAGCCATGAACAATACCGCGCCATGGAACTAAAATTACCGCACTGAGGAAAGTGATGGCAAACAGACTGACATTAAGCCAGATGATAGGGGGTTTTTTCATTATAGGTTTCCAAAATTCGCTTTTGAGCGTACATCTGTAAGCTAATTTAGCTTAGCTATATTGTTTGGTCAAGGACGATGGGGCTGTGTTTAATGCCTAAAAGCGGTATTATCGCGTTATTACATTCAGTTAGCGGATTTAAGAATGGGTATTCGAGCACAGCAAAAAGAGAAAACTCGCAGAGCTTTAGTCGATGCGGCCTTTAATCAGCTAAGTGCTGAGCGCAGTTTCTCAAGTCTGAGTTTGCGAGAGGTTGCTCGGGAAGCTAATATCGCGCCGACATCTTTTTATCGCCATTTTAAAGATATGAATGAACTTGGTCTTACTATGGTGGATGAGGGCGGGTTAACCCTAAGGCAGATGATGCGTAAAGGCCGTCAGCGAGCTGAAGTGGGTGGCAGTGTGATCCGTATTTCCGTTGATACCTTTATGGAAGTGCTTGATTCTAATCCAAACGTATTCCGTATTTTATTGCATGAACGCTCTGGAACCTCCGCAGCGTTCCGTGCGGCGGTTGCCCGCGAAATTGAACATTTTATTTCTGAGTTGGCTCACTATACCGAAGCGAAAGCGGGCCGAACCCCGTTATTAGCTCGTGCACAGGCCGAAGCTTTAGTGACACTGGTGTTTAATGCCGGCGCTTCAGCATTAGATATGAAACGGGCTGACCGCAAAATTCTTGCCGATCAATTAGTCATGCAATTGCGCATGGTCGCCAAAGGCGCCGAGGCTTTGCAGCATAAGGTTGAACACCGCTAATCTGAGTGAGATGCAGATTTACTAAAATAATGGAGCCTAAGGCTCCATTATTTTTAGCGAATTTACGTTTAAGTGTTATGCAGTCGAGCTCAGTGTATCTGAAGTGATTAACGACGCTCGAGTAGTACACCCGTTTCCATGTGATCTGTGTAAGGGAACTGATCAAACAAGGCAAAGCGGGTCACTCTATGGGTTTCGTTCAGTTGTTGCAGGTTATCTTTTAAGGTTTCAGGGTTGCAGGAAATATACAAAATCCGCTCATAACCTTGGACTAACGCCAGCGTATCAGGATCAATCCCCGCGCGTGGTGGGTCGACAAAAATGGTGTTGCAAACATAGCTGTCAAGATCGATACCTTCTAAACGTCTAAAGCTGCGTTTCTTCGCCATGGCATCGCTAAAGTCTTCGGCTGACATACGAATAATCTGCAGATTATCAATACCATTCACTTCGATATTGTACTGTGCTGCATCCACTGAAGGCTTGGCCAGTTCGGTGGCCAACACGCGATTAAAGTTTTGCGCCAGTGCGATAGAGAAGTTGCCATTACCACAGTAGAGCTCGAGTAAATCCCCCTTACTGTTTTGAGTCGCATCGATAGCCCACTCCAGCATTTTTACGGAAACTTTGGCATTGGGTTGAGTAAAGCTGTTTTCGATTTGCTTATATAAGAAGGTTTTATCATTTACTTGTAATGACTCGACCACAAAGTCTTTATCTAAATCGATTTTTTGCTTACGGGCACGGCCGATGATGTTGACGTTAAACTGGCTACTTAACTTGGCTTTCAGTGCAGTCGCATCGGCGCGCCATTGGTCATCAAGCTGCCTGTGATAAAGCAAAGACACTAAGATCTCGCCGCTTAAAGTCGACAAAAAATCCACTTGGAACAGTTTGTGCCTTAGACTCGGATTCGGTTTCAGCTCGGCGATTAAGGCAGACATCATTTGATTGATGAGCACGCTAGCTGGTAAGTATTGATCGCAACGTACCTTCTCATTCAATACTTTATCGAACATGTAATAGTATAAGTCGTCACCATCATGCCACATGCGGAATTCGGCGCGCATACGGTAGTTAGCTGGCTCTGAGGCAAAAACTTCAACACTCGGTGTTTCAAATTGGGCAAAGGCTTGTTCTAGCTTGATACGCTTGTGTTCTAACTGCGCATCATAAGTCTGAGGGTCCATTGCTGCTAAGTTCATTGTTTGATTCACCGTTGCTGTAAATTGGGGCGCAAATATTATACTAGGTGACACGAATGTCCAGTATCTTGCTTTTGCGGTTTTCGCAAAGCTATGGGAAAATCCGCGCACTTGAATGTGGTTCTATGGTATTTGGCTGGATTCCGTCGGTAAAGCAGCCATCGAATCGTTAATGCGTCCAATCTGTATAGTTTATTTATATATCCGAAACTGGAGATTCGCTTGTCGCGACCTATATTAGTGTTTGATTCTGGGATTGGTGGCCTATCTGTTCTGGCTGAAATCCGTAAGAGTTTACCCCATAGCGACTATTGCTATCTTTTCGACAACGCTAGGTTGCCCTATGGTGAGTTGGAAGAGCAGGTATTAATTTCTGGCTGTGTCGAATTAGTATGCGATCTAGTGGCTCGTACCAATGCAATGATAGTGGTCGTTGCCTGCAATACCGCAAGTACTGTTGTATTACCGGCATTACGTGCGCATCTTTCTGTCTCTGTCGTAGGTGTTGTCCCCGCCATTAAACCCGCCGCTCTAATGTCTAAGAGCAAACGTATTGGACTCTTGGCTACACCTGGCACAGTTAAGCGTCATTATACCCATGAACTCATCAGCCAATTTGCTGATGATTGCCATGTCGAACTCTTTGGTTGTTCTGAATTAGTGATGATGGCAGAACAAAAAGTGGCGACTGGAATGTTGGATATGCATAGATTGGCACAGTTACTGGCACCAGTCGTTGCCGCACAATTGGATGTTCTCGTACTAGGTTGCACTCATTTCCCTATGATCAAAGCTGAATTACAACAAGTGCTCGGTGCGGGCGTAAAACTAATGGATTCTGGCGCTGCTATTGCTAAGCGAGTCGTGACTCTTTTAACGCAACAGAATCTTATTATGGAAGATCACAGAGTAACAGATGAGAGAGAAGCAGTAAGGGAGTCGGTGATGCAAGCTTTCTATACTAAGGTGGGAATCAGCGAAGGGTTAACAACAACATTAATTGATTGTGGCTTTTCAACTATCGAACGAATCACCACAACCAACTAAATTACAAAATAAAGCAAAACAGTTTAAGCGGTAATGCTACTCGTCTGTCCCTGTACGGTCGGCAGCTTCCGAATCTTGTGTTTTTGCTTCTCTTACTTTTAAGGTTCTTTCTTGGAAACTATAGTCATTCAGTTTAACCATGGCTTTCTGAGCGCCTGATTCTGACATCTCCACAAAACCAAAACCTTTACGACGACCCGTCTTACGATCTCTGACTAAACGCACAGAGTTTACTGGACCAAATTCGCCAAATAATACTTTTACTTCACCCTCATGAACACGATAAGGCAGGTTACCTACATATAAGGTCATAGTAGGGCCAACATATTGTTCTTCTGAAGCATGAGATGATGAAGTCTCTGGAACAAATTTAAAAACAAGACTTGCAATGATAGCGCCAGCGACAAAAGCAATAGCTGATAATGGCGTTGCGAACTGAGATAGTGTTACTGCGCCAATAATGGCGACAATCAAGACAATAAGAAATGACTTTTGCATAAGAATGCTCTCTGATGAATGGGAAATTGATAAATAACTGTTAACAGCAAGTATATGGTAATGAATTATTTACTTTTACACTAGACCATTGCTGAAATATTGAGCGTGAATTATCAATTATTAGATAAAAAACCTTACTTATCTCCGATAAATAGAGCTTATAAGCTAAAAAATGGACATAACGTTTAAAATATCGACGTGCGATTCAATGATCGATAAAAAGCCCTTGCGGACTTTCTCAATCTCCCTATAATGCGCACCCACTGACACGGCAGACAGCGTAACGCAAGTTAAGCAAAGAAAGCCATGCAGTTCATCGGTTAGCGAGCTAAACGATGAGTGTTGAGAAAGTTGAAAAAACTACTTGACGCACTAACGGGAATGCGTAGAATACGCAGCCCTGACCCGCTGAAAACTCAGTGTGTGGTCAACGCTCTTTAACAATTTATCAAGCAAATCTGTGTGGACACTCACAGGTGTTGAGTTAATCGAAACTGCTTAGCCTTCGGGTTGGCAGTCAAAAATTTAAATCAATGTTTTCAAGTCATTCTCCTCAACGAGAAGCGTGATTGAGTGTTCATAGTAATATGTACATACAGTAATGTATGAATTGAAACGTGATGCTTCTTAGTGAGCAAAGCGAATCAAAACAGTAGAATTCATTGAGCCGTTTGACGTCAGTCAAACAACAAAACTTTAATTGAAGAGTTTGATCATGGCTCAGATTGAACGCTGGCGGCAGGCCTAACACATGCAAGTCGAGCGGCAGCACAAGGGAGTTTACTTCTGAGGTGGCG
>NZ_JAHKQZ010000013.1:0-156396 GCF_019345585.1 Shewanella sp. NKUCC05_KAH | reverse complement strand
AAGCATTCCAGCGAAACAGAAAAGAGCTTGGATGAAACCTGAATATTTAGAATCGGTTCTATTAGCAGGGTTGCAGCTGGACGAATTTTAAACACTCATGCGGTTGCCCTGCACAGCCAATGGTCCGCTCACATCACTTAAGATGCTGTTGAAAAACCAAATAGCTGCTCAGGACAATGGAGCGAAGTGCGGTGCGAGAAAGCGGAGTTAAGCTGATACACTGCCATTAACTGCTGGATAAGTCGGCTTCACGATAAAGCTTAACCAAGTAATAAGTGTCAATCAGCACGATAAAAAAGTTAACTAAGGCAACAGGATAAGCCCCAATTGCCACACCGTAGGCCACAAATAAAGCCGCACCAATGAGATTCCACCAGCGCAGTTTCTTAATGTTTGACATCATCAGTGATATTGCAACGACCACTGAAGCTAAATAACCAACCCATTCCCAAATTGTAGCGTTATCCATATCCAATCCTTATCTATATATTATTTAAATCAAACGATTGATACGCCAATCACACCACAGGTAATAAGCTGGCTCATTGCATTTAGCGTTTAACGACAGCCGCCGTCATCCGTGAAATACAAGTCAGTTCACCCGCACTGTTGTGGATTAAAATCTCCCATACAGAGCTGCGCTTCCCTAAGTGGATAGGCTTAGCCGTGGCGGTTAATACCCCATTACGGGAAGCCCGTAAGTGGTTAGCGTTAATTTCTTGACCGACACAATAGTACTGCTCAAAATCCACCGCGAAATTTGCCGCATAGCTAGCAACGGTTTCAGCAAGCGCGACATTCGCGCCACCATGCACTATGCCCAAAGGGTTATGCACCGCCGGACTGGCTGGCATAGTGGCCTTCATGTAATCGTCGCCAATCTCACTGATCTCAATTCCTAAAGTCTGCATCAAGGTGCCTTTGCCACCCATACCGGCGTCTAAACGCGCGCAATCCTCTAACGTTACAGCTCTAAACCAAATACTCATTGCAACTTCCTAGTCAATAAAACCAATCAGCAGTTTACTGTGAAGTGGATGAAGTTCAACTAGTTTACTCTCAGCTAGTCACATCTATATCGGCAAAAATAAGGCTCAAACTAACCAAGATTTAGTGGTACTTAGCTGACTAAACCAGACAAGAAATAATCCCCACACCACGACTACACTTGGCATAATTAACGCGTCGGCTCCTAGCACCACAGCCGCTTGCTGAATGCAAAATACATAGGTCATTTGCAACAAAATAGCGATAAGCGAGGCGACCAACACTTTATAAGCAATTAATTTTCTGAATAACAATAATAGACATCCTAGAACCCCTGAAACTACGGCAAAGCCAAACACAGCATCAACCCAAATTGGCGTTGTTTCATAGAGTGTAATTTGATCTGGGCTCATCTGTGCCAGTGCATCTGGCGTCATAGTCATTTGCATAACAAAAGCCATCAGCCCCATGATATTCCACAACAAACTGAGCGTTGCGACAAAGTAAAACCACAGTGGCGCCTTGATATTCATGGTTTTCAGCGGATTTGAGGTGGTATCCATACTCACTCCTAATAAAAACTGAAAAAAAGAGATAAAAAAGGGATGGTTAACCATCCCTTTGTTTCAGTCTAGCTCACAAATTGCACTTGTGAGTTAACCCCATATACAGGTTAACGGCGACGACGCTGCAAACCAAACAAGGACATCAGTGCTAAACCTAAATAACCTAAAGCACCGCCATCATCTTTAGGCTTTGGCTCAGGTTTTGGCGGCACTACTGGCGCAGGATAACTTAAAGCAACAATCACAGGATCATGATCCGATGCAGAAAAAGCATTTTCAGATTTAGCCAGATCACCAGAGAACTTCTTACCGTATTCAAACAAGCTAGATTCCACTGAGTTGATATGCCAATCTTCAATATCCACTAAACGTTTGGCTAAGCTAGCATTGGCTAAAGCATGATCTAAGTTACCTAACTCGCCGTTATAGCTATAAGAGAAAGTGCTTGCACCGTGGGCTTTCGTGTTCAAGTTGATAAAGCCATAACCTTTTTCAATCTTGCTGCCTTGGCGCTCAAACACTTTGCCGTCGAGCGTCGTCCACGAAGCGGTCAGGATGTCACGCTCTGACTTGCTCGCATCGAAGTCGGTTAGTACACGGATAGGATCCTCCATACCATAGGCATTCATATCACCGATGATCAGTAAGTCGCCTTTCACGTCTTTTAGCGTTTCACCCAAGACTTTGGCTGCAGATACGCGGAAAGCATTACACTTGCCCTGTTGATCGGCAGGATCAACTGACTCTTCGAAGTTAGCCCAATCTTCTAAACAGCCTGAGCCTTTAGATTTCAAATGGTTAACGACTACGGTCAGAGACTCATCATGGATTTTAAAGGTTTGCGCTAAGCTGTGACGTTGATAAGCATCATTGCCAGGGTTAGTCTCAGTTTTGCCATCTTTTGTGCGAGTCACGCTGCCAGCACTGGCGTGCTGTTCTGGAGTACCGATAACTTGTGCTGCCCCCGCTAAAGCCACTTTACCACCACGGTATAACATGCCGACAGTAATCGCATCTGTGCCAAAGTACTTGCCGTCATACTTATCAGCATCGGTGATTTCAACAAAGCTATAGGCGTTTTCAGGCGTCTGCTTGTCATTTAGTGCATCGACTAAATCCTTAATCGCACTCTTCTCACCAAAACCGTTGTTAGCAATTTCCATCAAACCGACGATATCGGCGTTCATGGCGGTAATAGCGCTAACGATTTTAGTACGTTGTAGCACCATTTCTTCCAGCGTTAGGGCGCCACGGTTACTGCCTGATGGATTGGTATCGCCACCATCAACATCGTTAAAGAAGTTCAGCACGTTAAAGCTAGCCACGCGCAGATCTCCCTTAGTTGCAACACTTGGGGCTTCGGTTCTATCGTCACCACGGATAAAATCACCCGCTGTAATAGTATTAGTCGCCACTAAACGATAAGCGCCGTAGCTGTAACCAATCACACCTTGCAGGTTAGTCAGTTGATCGCCAACACGGATGTAACCCGTTTCCACATTGAAATCAGGGAAGTATGGAATAACACCATTGGCAGGCTTGTAATCGGATTCGATAAAGAGTTGGTTTTCGCGGTTAGATTTAACTAATGCCGTTGCTTCAGCAGAAAGCGCTGGATACAGCTGTGTAGGCTTCATCAAAGGTGCTTGATATGACACTAGCATGTTATTGCGACTACCCGCATAGTCGAAGCTGAAGGTGCGGCTGATTTTAAGATCGCTGCCCGCATCTAAGGCCACATTCATGCCTTCATAGCGCTCTAATGCTTGCGCTAAGGTTTCGCCATCGGCCACATAGAAAGGTGCGGCAACAGGGACTTCACCCTTAGCACCAACATCAAATTTCTTATCGGCTTTAATATCGATTTGAGTTAGGCCAAAGTATTCTTTCACTTTACCCTGCACACACACTTCAACCCCTGGTTGAATCGCTTCAGGTGCAGCTTCACCTAAGAATACAAATACACCATCAGAGGTATACGGTGAGTTATCACCCTTAACTTCTTGTAAGTAAAAACCTTTAAACAAGCTTTCACCACGGGAAGTCACTACGCCACGCACAGTCACTTCGGCTTCAGATTCGAATGCCCCTGCTGGTACAAATGGGCTCGACTCGCCCGCACCTTGTACTTGATAAATAGGCACAATTTTAGCGCCAGTACAGCTAAAGAGCGGCACTTCTGGCTCAGCAGGCGTTTCTAGTGAACCTAAACCAGAGAAGGTATCTTTAGGTAATTGTTCCCACTGGGCGGCATTAAATACAGTATTCGCCACTAACGCATCTAATTTACGTTTTAAGGTAACGTCTAATCCCCAACCCGTTGGCGTCGGCACATCACCAATAATATCGATGACGGCATCATCTTTCATTAAGGCAACCGCATCACCGCCATTAAAACTTAAACTACCAGAGTAACTATCAACTCCTTGAGCAACAGTAATAGTACCGCTAGTATTTAAAATAACTTTTGTCGATTTTGCCGCAATAGTTTGACCACCTAAAGCCACCATATCCGACGCAACAGTAGCACCATCTTTATAACGAACCAGTTTATAACCCGCGAGATCAATTGCCGTATCGCCGCTGTTATACAGTTCAATCGCTTTATTATTTGAGCTACCTTCAACATATTCGGTGATCATCACATCTGCGCTTGCCATCATAGGCAAAGCCGCTGCAACAGCTAAAGAAATAGCCGTTAATTTATTAACATTATCCATATCATCAACCCCATTATTATAATATTGCCGCTAACTTCTATTAACGTGCGAGCGGATTATTTCAGAGTTGAATGCGTAAAAAAAGAGGGCAAGATCGCACATTGCCAATGTAACACATTGATGAGTAACTAATTATAGACATCTCACTGTTCACCTAACAGAACAGGATGGTAAATCAAAAGTATTAGCCATGTAAAAACAAACAGTAAGAGCAATACACATAAGCTCAAAGCACTTAGTACTCTGCTTAAATAATAATCAATATTTTAATGTGATATTTTGATGATATTATTCGGTATGCAATACCCAATAAAATATAAGGAACACGGGTCCTTAAAAGGTAATGGATATAATTAAAACTTAATTTAGCATTCATTATTTTGAAATAAACATAACAGTCAAACTGCTAAAGTGGATGATTTATACCCTTGGTTATTGCAGCAGATTAATGTTGATAATGGGTATAAAAATGAAACATAGAGCCAGTCTGAGAACCAACGGCTGTAAGATAGTGAGCTAAATATTAAAACAATAATGCGAATTTTACAGACAAAAAAATACCGCTCATTTAGGAGTAGGAGCGGTATTTTCAATCGCGGCGTATTACACGTCGCAGCTAATCAATTACTTTTTAGCAGGTTCAGCTACTGGCGCCGCAGAAGCTTTCTCGATTGATTTCAACTCAACTTCGAAAATCAACGTAGAGTTTGGTGGAATAGTACCAGTATCACGTACGCCATAGGCTAATTCCGATGGGATCACAAACTTGAACTTAGCGCCAACAGGCATTAATTGCACGCCTTCAGTCCAACCTGGAATAACGCGATTCAAAGGGAACTTAGCCGCTTCGCCGCGTTTATAAGAACTATCAAACTCAGTACCGTCAAGTAAAGTACCAACATAATCCACTTCTACAGTGTCTTCTGCGGCAGGCTTTTCACCCGTGCCAGGAGTTAATACTTCATATTGTAAGCCAGACTCAGTTGTCACTACACCAGGCTTAACCTTGTTTTCTTCAAGGAATTTTTTACCATCTTCGATATTTTTCGCAGAAATCGCTGTTGCTTGTTCCTGACGTTTATCGTTTAACTTTTTATCTAGACCTTGAAGAATGGTTTGCATTTCTTCTTCGGTTAAACTTAATTGGTCATTCAGACCATTAGTGAAACCAGTGACGATCAGAGTGCGATCAACTGGCAGGCCTAATTCTTCTTGCTCTTTGATATGGCCAGACATATAACGACCGATTGAAGCGCCTACACTGTAAGCTTCTTTTTGAGCTTCAGTCGTTAATTCAACATTTGTACTCGTAGCTGCTTTTTCTTCTTGATTACAAGCAGATAGGCCAATAATAGCCAATGCAACTAACGATAATTTATAAATCGATTTCATTAAAGCTTCCTCAGCATCCTCAAGCGGTTACAATAACCTAAGCGTGACAACTTTATACTAGTTATCTCGGTTATACCAACTAGATTCTTTATGGGTTAACAGTGATTAATGTCACTTGATCAAGTCTAAAGACAACAACTTAGGGAGCAAGTTCATGAAGAAAAATCTACTGCTGGTAATTTGCACAGTTTTTCTAATCGCTTGCCACCCCAAAGCAGAAGATATCAGTGTTCTCACGACAGAACCCAGCTATAGCGCGAGCCTATCAAGTAATGGGCAATTCGCCTTAGTTGCCACTCAAAGTAGTGGAGTTCAATGCTGGGATCTCAGCACCCATACCCTCAAATACCAATGGATACATGGCGATATTAATACTGGCGTCACAGGTACGGCGATTTCTCCCAACGGGATATTTGCCGCATCGTTAAGCCGAGATTCAGTTGCTATGTGGAAAATAGCCGACGGTAAGCCTTTGGGCTGGTGGTCCTTACCTTCATCCGGTGAAAGTGTCGCGGTAGCCGATAATGGCGCACTACTTATTGGTTTAAATGATGGTTCAGTCATGTCGCTTAATGCCGAAAAATCTGCCTTAATCAAATTTCTTGGACATAAAGAGCGCGTCAATAGTGTTGCCCTCTCTGCTGATGGCCGATTAGCATTAACGGGGTCAAATGATATGCAGGCGATTCTCTGGCAGGCACAAACTGGCCAACCGCTTCATACGTGGACACTCGGCAGCCGTATAACCAAAGTGGCACTCAACGACAGTGGTAGTTTAAGTTTTACCAATGGCAGCACAGATGAAGCAAAAATCTGGGATAACACAAGCGGTAAGCTATTAAACAAGCTGGATATTACCCGTCGCCAAATGAACTTTTCAGCGGTGAGGTTTATCAAACAAGACAGCCAGCTATTAACAGGTACGCCAGCGCGGGAAGTTATACTCTGGCAACGTGACTCGGGTAAACAAATTGAAAAATGGCAGGTTGCACTCACTAAAAACAGCCAAAATCGAGGAGCCGTTGTATACTCTGTGGCAATTCGAGATACCAATAAAGTCGTTAGTATCAGTAGCCAAGGCTTAGTTGAAACTTGGCAGAAATAGAGGTTAGCCATGCAAGGCGTACAAGCACAGATTGAAGATCTAGAAACCAAATTGGCTTTTCAAGAGCTCACAGTCGAAGAATTAAACCAAGAGGTCATCAAATTAAATCGACTGGTGGCTCACCAGCAACACCAAATTCACATGTTAATTGGTAAGTTGCAGGACATGGAACCGAGTAATATGGCGACTCAGGCTGAAGAAACGCCACCACCACATTATTAACACTGACGCTTTAGATGTTAACTTTGATTAAAAAAACAGTTACTGCAAAATATCCAGGGAATGCGATGTTTAAACATTTAATGCCAAAAGAAACCCCAACTCTATTACCCATAGCGTTAGTGGATGAACCCATTCTAAGGCAGACTGCAATCACAGTGCACCATTTCGATGCAGAGCTCGTGCATCTTGCCGAGCAAATGTCTGCCAGCATGGACGCTGCCAATGGCGTTGGTATCGCAGCCCCCCAAGTTCACAGCCCTTTAGCCTTATTTATTATGGCTTCTCGCCCTAATGAGCGTTATCCCGACGCGCCTAATATGGCGCCTGTGGTCGTGGTTAATCCGCAAATCATTAATGCATCAAGCGAGTTGGTCAGCGGAGAAGAAGGCTGCTTATCTGTACCGGGGCAAAGATTTACGATACAAAGACATCAAGCCATTGAAGTACGCTATCAAAATTTACAAGGCGAGTGGCAAAAAACCGAATTAACGGGCTTTATTGCACGGATTTTTCAACATGAATTTGATCACCTTCAAGGGATCACATTACTCGAGCGTTCACTTATGCCAGAACAGACTCAGGCGATTTCAGCCCAATCCATCAAAAAAGGTGAAGCGCAATAATGAAACTGTCCTTCGTTACACCTTTTTCTCGCGCATTTATTGCACCAACCTTGGCAATGGGATTGGTTTTAAACTTATCGGGCTGCGCTTATAACAGTATTTTCATTAATTATCCTGCGCAGATCGAACCACTCAAACAAGAGCTTAATAGTGCGACTCCCATGGCCGATATCGACAAACTTGCCAGTAATATCAATGGCAATGACGGCTTACTCTATGCCCAAGAAGCGGGACGTATTGCTCAAGTCGCCGGCGATTTTGCTGCCAGTAAAAAATATTATCAGCAAGCAGTAGATGCTTATACCGCCTTTGATGATAAGGCCAAAGTCAGCGTTAGTGACATTGGCGCAACAGCCAGCAGCTTAGTGTTAAACGACAATGCGATTCCGTACAGAGGCCCTGGGTATGAACGCATTATGCTGCACCAATACCAAGCTCTTAACTATTTGTTTAGTGGCGACTATCAGGGGGCTCTCGTCGAAGTTCGTCGCAGTAACGAACTACAGAGCAGCGAGCAAGAACGCTATCAAAAATCACAAAAGTCAGTTCAAGCCATGGCAAACGGCACCATAGATGCCGAGGTTAACAAACTAGGACAAGCCGCGGGCACAGTCACCAGTTCTTTCTTAAACGCTTACAGTTATTACACCACTGGCGTACTGCACGAAGTGCTGGGTGAGCCGAACGATGCCTATATCGATTATCGTAAAGCAGCACAAATCACTCCAGATAACACCTATTTACAGCAAGATCTGGTCCGCCTCGCCAAGCAACTCGGCATGCCACAGTATGATGAGTTTAAGCGCCGTTGGGGCGATGCTAAATTGCCCAACCCCAAAGATGGCCAAGTAATTTTGATGGTCGAGCGCGGCTTTGTGCCAGCAAAACAAGCTCTCACGGTACCTTTTACTATCCATGGTAACTGGCAGACAGTGTCACTCGCTACCTACATGCCAAACAATACTTTTGTGCCAGAGACGCAAGTGCAAGGTTTAGGTACAGTGCTGAAAACTGAACCTATTGCCAATATCGATGCCTTAGCCATCACAGCACTCAAGGAAGATCTGCCCGCGACGCTAGTTCGCCAAGTCGCTAGGGTCTATGCTAAATCTGAGATGGCCTATCAGATTGAGAAGAGTGGTAAACCAGGGAACAATGCTGCCGATATTGGCAGTATAGCGATGCAGATTTTTAACGTAGTAACAGAACAAGCGGATCGTCGTAGTTGGCTGACGCTCCCTAAACAAGCACAGATCGGGCGGCGTTATTTGAGTGCAGGTGAATACACTTTGCAGTTAGACAAAGCGCCACCGGCTAAAATTGATGTTGCAGCAGGCAAAACCACCTTAGTCTGGGCAATTGATACTGGTAATTACACCCGAATTTATTCAATAATCATTTAGCCTAGCGGTTGTGGTATTTGAATAAGACGTGTGTCATTAAGTTTATACAATCACAAAATGGAACTGACTATGAAACAATTTAAACTGATTTTTGTACTGGCTGCCGTTATGGGTCTAGCTGCATGTCAATCTAAAGTCGAATATGGCGATGCCACAGAAGTTGAAACCGTCAATGAGAACTTTGGCTCGACGGATCTACAAGCTATTGCAGCCAAGATGGTGGATAGCATGATGACTTTCCCTCCTATCGTGGCAATAACAGCCAATGACCGCCCGATTTTATTTGTTGATAGCATCAAAAACAAAACCTCAGAACATATCGACACTGAGTCTGTCACTGACTCTATCAGTAACAAATTATTGCGCTCAGGCAAGTTCCGTTTTATCGACATGACTAAAGTAGATTCAGTCCGTAAACAACTGGATTACCAAAACAACACTGGCATGGTTGACCCATCAACCGCCATCAAGTTTGGTCGTCAAATTGGCGCTCAATACATGTTATATGGCAATTTATCTAGCATAGTGAAGCAAGACGGTAGCACTAAAGACGTCTACTATAAGATGACAATGCGTTTAATGGATTTAGAAACAGGCCTTATCGAATGGTCTGATGAAAAAGAAATCCGTAAGATGAAGTCTAAGTCTTTCTTAGGCATGTAATTGTCCTATTGGCACTTAATTCTGCCAAACAGTAATCTCAAGAAGCCAGCGTTAACGCTGGCTTTTTTTTACATTTTTAACATTGGTAATCCAAGGTAAATAAGGTAGTGTACTCGGCCAAAATACACTGCGATGATGATGCTCAAAATTGGCGCTGGCGCGAGGGATAATTTGCCACAAAGGCAAACCTACACACACGATATTGAATGCAAACATCCAAGCAGAAAACAAAACAAATCGTTGAAGGATTTAAGTTGTGAACTTGTTTAAAGCCAGTCTCGTTGCCCTTACCTGCGGCACATTAATGTCGTGTGCAACCCAAAGTACACTCAATACGGGTCCACGTGATGCTAGCGCTTATATTAGCCAATATCAGGCTGCGCTTCGCTCGCAGGTCATCTCCGATATTCACTATGACTTGGATTTTCAGCTCACAGGGGACGCCGAGTTTTCCGCCACCTCCAAAGTGACATTTCAATTAAGTGAAGTGCCAAAACAACTGAGCTTAGATTTAAACAAGGCGCAGATAAAACGCTTTATCATCAACGGTACCGCCGTATACCCCAATTACAATGGCGCTTACATCAGCTTAAATACGCGTTTGCTCACCTCAGGTGAAAATACCATAGAAGTGCAATTTAGCCGTGCCCACAGCACCAATGGTGAAGGTTTACACCGTTTTAAAGATCCAATCGATGGCAAGGTCTACCTCTACTCTCATTTTGAACCCGCTGCAGCTCAGCAGATGTTCGCAGTGTTCGACCAACCGGATCTCAAGGCTAACTATCAAATTACGGTAACAGCGCCCAAAGACTGGCAAGTCATTAGCTCGATGCGTGAAAGCCAAATCACCCCAGCGGGTGCTTACAATCGTTGGACTTTTCCACAAACACCTAAGCTAAGCCCATATAACTTTTCGATGCACGCGGGCCCTTATCACATGTGGCAAGACAACTCAGGCCGCTATCCTATGCGCCTGTTCGCCCGTCAATCCGTTGCTAACCAAGTCACGGAGCAGGATTGGTTTACCTATACAAAACAAGGGTTAACTTTTTTCGATAATTACTTTGGTATTCCTTACCCCTTTAAGAAATACGATCAAATTCTAGTGCCAGACTTCCTTTATGGCGCGATGGAAAACGCGGGCGCAGTGACCTTTTCCGAAGATATCTTCCTTCATAAAGCAGCTATGACAGCAGATCAGAAGCAAAATCTTGCGGGCGTGATCATGCACGAAATGGCGCACCAGTGGTTTGGCGATCTCGTCACCATGAAATGGTGGAATGGCTTGTGGTTAAATGAAAGTTTTGCTTCATTTATGGGCACACTTGCGACTCAAGAAGCCACAGAGTTCACCAATGCTTGGCGTACCTTCTACGCTAAAGGCAAGCAAAAAGCCTATGAGCAAGACAGCTTAGTCACCACGCACCCCATTGAAGTACCAGTAGCAACAACCCAGAACGCCTTCGACAATATCGATGCTATCACTTACCAAAAAGGCGCATCAACGCTGAAACAATTACGCCATTTACTCGGGGACATGGTGTTTCGTCGTGGCGTCAGTAACTATTTAAAACAATACAGTTATCAAAACGCTGAGTTAGACGATTTTATCAATAGCCTAGGGAAAGCCGCTGGCCGCGATTTAAGTGCATGGACTCAAGAATGGCTCTACAGCGCGGGCGTTAACACCATCAAGGCGGAATATCGTTGTGAGGGCAACCGAATCAGCGAATTTAGCCTACGACAGCTCCCTGCAAGCGCAGAGCTACCCACATTACGTGAACAAAAAGTCCAAGTGGCTTTATTTACCCAAGGTCGCTTTGATCTGCGAAATGACATTACAGTGCCAGTGACTTACAAAGGCGAGCGTACTGAAGTTAAACAACTGATTGGTGAGCGCTGCCCTGACCTAGTCTATCCAAACTTTGATGATTGGGGCTTTGTGAAAGTCGAGCTTGATGACAAGTCATTTAATACCGCAAAACAACAACTGAGTAATATTTCCGATCCACTACTGCGATCTATGCTGTGGCAAAGTCTGTGGGACAGCGTCCGCGAAGGTAAATTGAGCTTAGATCAATACCTAAGCACAGTGTTTGTTAACGCGCCTGCTGAGACGGACTACACGATTGTTGGTCAGATCATCGATAGCATGTTGCGCTCGAAGGAATATCTCGCGCAGATCGCCCCTATTCAGCAAAACTACGCTGAAAATGCAATTAAAGGCTTAAGCCAAATGAGTCTGAGAAAAGCAATGGAAAATAAAGGCGATAATGATTTCCAACGGATCTGGTTCAATGCCTATGTCAGTATAGCAAGCGACAGAGATTCACTGCGTCATTTAGCACAACTCATTGATGGTGAAACAAAAATTAAGGGGTTAACTTTAGATCAAGATTTACGATGGGCAATCATCACCCAGCTTAATCGCTATGATTTTCCTAACGCGCTGCAGCGCTTAACCAAAGAAGCTGCCAAGGATAATTCAGACTCTGGTGAAAAAGCGGCACTTGCGGCACAAGTGATCCGCCCTGAAGCGGCCGCAAAACGTCGTTGGTTAAGTAAAGTACATCTAGACAGCCTACCTTTCTCCAAACAGCGGATTATTATGCAAAATCTTTATCCTGCTGAGCAAAAACTATTAAGCGCGGCTACAGCGGAAGAGCGTCTGGCGAGCTTAATGGATATGGACAAAAAAGGGCCTGTATTTATGCGTAATTATAGCCATTTCCTCATCCCAACCGATTGTAATTACACTAGCATAGCGGCATTGGACAAAGTACTTGATCGCCAAACTGGGCTATCTAACCTTACCCGCCGTAATCTACTGGAAACCCGTCAAATAGAGCAGCGTTGTGTGCTGATCAAAAATAAGATGACCCACTAATATTTAGGTCATTTTAAAATTAACAAGGGGCTCCTAGGAGTCCCTTTTTTATGTTCTATTACAGATGAGTCTTAAACTTGAACCAGCACACAAGATGCTACCTGCGCAAAATTAAGCTCACTAACCTTTGATATAAACAAGCCAGCATTCTGAATAATGAATTAATCACACTCACAACCAGTGACATATTTAATTAAATTGTTAGCTTGAGCTTATGTATTTTAACGGCTTACTGACGATAACTAATGTTATTTATCACCTGTAAAATATTATTCATCTCTTCAGTTTAGTCTGCTAAGTTCCATCAGCTCATCAAATAAACAACCGCTGACGCAATCGTTATTGATATAAAAATCTGTAATTATTAAATTCATAAATTATGGGCGTCACTTCTAAATTTATTACTATAATTCTTCAATGATTTAATGTTTTGCCCCGTACTGCCGCTATACTAAAACAACGTTAGAGAGCTAACGGAATATAAAGGATATAGATTATGCGATCGACACTCAAAACGCGGCTGCTGTTTAGCAGTCTTTCCGCTGTACTGATCACTATTGCTGTACTCGTGAGTATCTCTAGTTATTTCATTAGAAATAATGCGTTAGAAAACACCCAACATGAAATTGACCAACTGGCGAAGACTTTTTCATCCGGCATAGGTCAGTGGATACAAGACAGAAAAATGGCCATTACGAGCCTAAAGCAAACCATTGAAGCCGATCCTAGTACCAACGTTACCCCTCATTTGTTGCAAGCGCATACTGCGGTTGACTTTGCCCTCACCTACTATGGTGACGAGCAAGGCAACATGTATCGTCAAGATCCGTCGCTGAATACCGCAAATTATGATCCCCGCGTTCGCCCTTGGTATATGGATGCTAAAACGGCGGGTAAAATGATCATGACGGCGCCCTACGTCAGCGCCACATTGAAAAAACAAGTCGTAACTATAGCAGAACCTGTGATGAGCTCAGGCCAGCTCATAGGCGTAGCGGCTGCGAACTTAACCATAGATCAGTTAACAGATGCAGTGCAGCGCCTCCAAGTACCAGGCAAAGGTTACACTCTGATGGTCGATAATGCAGGGCTCATTATTAGTCATCCCAATAGCCAGCTAAATACTCAACAACTCACTAAAATCGATAGTAATTTTAGTAATAACTGGTTATCACAGCGCACTAATGCCAATACGATGGAAGAGCGAAACCTCGATGGTGCCACTAAGTTAGTCTATGTTGCGGCAATACCCTCAACAGACTGGGCGCTGATTTTCGTAATGGATAAGCAAGAAATCATGTCACAGGCAACCGATCTCGCTTGGTGGATGTCTGCCGTAGGTGTTGCACTATTGGTGCTGTTTGGTTTGATTTTAATCGCCATCTTTAAAATTCAATTCAAAGATCTCGAACGCGTTGCCCAAGCACTCAATGATATTGCCGAGGGAGATGGCGATCTCACTGTGCGCATTCATACTGCCAACAGTCACGATGAAATTGGTATGTTAGCTTCGGGTTTTAACCGCTTTGTAGAACGTCTACACGGTATGATTTCCCGCATGCACAAAATTGCGGGTCAATTGGAATATCAAGCCAAAGGAAGTAGTGCGTCGGCAACGGATAACAGCCAACGCATTGAAGTACAGCAAGATGAAGTGACTATGGTTGCCACTGCGGTGACCGAAATGGCCAGCGCCACCGAGGAAATTGCCAGTAATGCTGAGCATACAGCGCAGACAGCTCAAAATGCGGTCGGACTTTCAAACCATGGCCATAAACAGGTAATGCAAAGCCAGCAATCTATCCGTAATTTAGCCAGTGAAGTCGAAACTGCAGGGCGAATTATCGGTGAACTGAACGAGCACTCACAAAAGATCAACAGCATTTTGTTGACCATTAGTGGCATCGCAGAGCAAACCAACTTACTTGCACTCAATGCAGCCATTGAGGCGGCACGTGCCGGAGAACAAGGTCGCGGCTTCGCTGTAGTTGCTGACGAGGTGCGTGTACTGTCACAACGTACGCATTCATCGACACAAGAAATTCAAGCGATGATCGAAACCCTACAACAAACCGCAGGCAAAGCCGTTAAGTCTATGACTCAAAGTCATGAAATGGCAGAAACCAGTGTGGCCGATGCTAATTCAGCCAGCGAAAGTCTGTTGCAAATCAGCAAAGCCATTAATGATATTTCAGATATGGCGAGCCAAATTGCCACAGCAGCCGAGGAGCAAACCTCAGTCACCAGCGAAATCAACCGTAATACAGAGTCGATTCGTGAAGTGTCAGAGAATCTCTCGATTGAGGCACAAACGTCTATGGTCCAAGCTCAAGAGCTCGCCCATTTAGCCGCATCATTGCAGCAGGAAGTTAATCGCTTCAAACTGTAATCAAAAGCCTTATTTTATATAAAGATTACATCAACAATTCCATACAATAATGCCCGCAAGTGTCAGTGACATTTGCGGGCATTTCTTTACATATTATTTCTTCAAAGACTTACAATGGCTTACCTAAAGCAAGCTTAAATAATCTTCATCGCTTTATTTTCAGGAATATTGGCCTCAGGCCGAAGCTCAGCATGTAAGTTTCTTAATCCTTGATAACCCATTTCAATTCGATTTCCGCCATTCTTTTTAGCTTTATACATAGCAGTATCGGCACAGGAAATAAGCTGTTTCTCATCTTCACCGTGCTCTGGATACAGAGCAATACCGATACTCGGCAGAATATAGATCTGCTGTTCGGCAAGCTCGAAGGGTTGCTCGAATACTTGCAATATTTTTTGTGCGGCCAGCAGGGTATTATGTGCTGAATCGACTCGTTCAAGTAAGATGACAAACTCATCCCCCCCAAAACGCGCAACGGTATCTGAGCCCCTCACACAACTGACTATTCGCTGCGCTGTCACTTGCAGTAATAAATCGCCCACGCTATGACCAAAAGTATCGTTAACCCACTTAAATTTATCTAAATCTAAATAAAGCAAAGAGAAATAACTTGATTCCCTATGGGCTCGAGATAGCGCCTTTTGAAATCTATCGTAAAAAAGCTCACGATTGGGTAACAAGGTTAACTGATCATAAAGTGCAATATGCTCTAATCGCGCGAGCATTTGTCGGCGCTCAATCGCAAAGGCTATTTGCGTAGAAACAAACTCCAATAACTCACGGTCTTGGTGTGTATATGAAGCCGAAGTGGGCAAGCTATGCATAATCAAAGCGCCGATAACGCCTTTCTGTAGCTTTAGCGGCACACCCAGCCAACTTAAACTACCATTACCCAAATCTTCACGAATCGCTTGGGGATAATCAGTTAAGGTCACGGGACACAGGAGTAAAGACTCAGCACTGCGGATCACTTGGTCAGTGAACACACTGAAACTTGCGATATCGATAAGCGAATCCTCGCCAGTAGCGGCTTTATAAGGAAAACTTAATTCATTTAAATCTTGATCGTACAATGCAATAGCAAAGTTTGCTGCAGGCAATAATTTAGCAATAATTTCATGAATTCGACGATATAGGGCTAGCAAGTCCTCAGCGACATGCACAGCCTCTGAAATCTCATATAAGGCTGCTTGTCTACGTTCGGCATTTTTGCTCTTAGAAATATCTCTAGCGACTGCGACACGCTGTTGATAAGCATCGGACCAACGTGCAGACCAAAGAATATCGACGATAACACCATCTTTACGCACATAACGGTTTTCAAAATCGACTTTAAAGCGACCTGCCATAATTTCATTGGCCGTTGCGAGAGTGCGTTCCCTATCCTCTGGAATGACAAGATCTAGCATCTGCATACCCATCATTTCTTCTGGGGTATAGCCAAAAATACGTTCTGCCCCAGCACTGACAAATTCAAACCTCCCCGCTTTATCGACGACACAAATAGCATCCAAGAGAAGGTCGATAAAATTGCTTAAGGAAGTGTAGCCATCATTATTCACGTAATTCTCCAATAAACGTCCGTCTTTGGCTAAGTCCTAAGTTTGATCATAAGCATAAAAATAATAATAACGCACTATTAGAGTAGGTTAATTTTCAATGTCATTCCAGAGTTGGCTAAGTTAAGTCCGACTTTTACAGAGTTAAATTCAAACAAAATCAAACACAATACTTAAGGCCATCGGTGGCACTATTTGACTCTGGACGACAGATATCGGCACAATGCCCTAAAATGTTGGTCAACATCAGGGCGCGGCTTTGGTACGCGCAAATCGCATTAAAGGAATTTATTTTTGGACCGATTGTGCTCTCCGTTACATCAACCCAACCATTTTCGCCTTGGGCTTGCCATGTGGTCGCACTCGAATTGGCAAGAAAGTGTGTATGGTCACGGAACTAAACAAGCGGAGCGACTCGCCCGTTACGCGACAATATTCAATACTGTCGAAGGGAACACCAGCTTCTACGCAACGCCTGCACAGCAAACGGTAATGAATTGGCACAGTGCCACGCCCGATAGCTTTCGTTTTACCTTCAAACTACCGCAAACCATCACTCACCAAAGATTATTGCAACACTGCGGCCAAGAATTGAAAGATTTTTTCCAGATAATGACACCATTAATCGATAAAACAGGGATCTGGAAAATTCAACTGCCCGCCCATTTCGGCCCAGAAAGCTTGCCTGCGTTAGCGCAATTTCTAGATCAAATCCCCCAAGGGTTAACCTATGGCGTCGAAGTCAGGCATGCTGCGTTTTTTGCTAAGGGAGATGCCGAGCGTGCGCTTAATCGATTACTCATCGATAAAAAAGTGAATCGCATCATCATGGACAGCAGGCCCTTGTTTGCACTGCCGCCCTGCAATGTCGCGATTATCGACGCTCACAAGAAAAAACCTCGAGTGCCAGTGCATGCGATTGCCACCGCCAATAATCCAGTGGTGCGCTTTATCGGCCAACCAGACGATGCCGTCGCACAACTCGCACAGCAAGGCGTTGCTGTTTTACCTAAGGATAACGATACCTTTTTTGATAATTGGCTCACCCAACTCCCGCAATGGCTCGCAGAAGGTCGAGAGCCCTATCTATTTATTCATACTCCCGACAATGAAGCCGCGCCTGAACTAGCCATCCGTCTCTATCAAAAATTGCGCAGCCAAATTGCAGCGCACATTCAACTCGCCGAGCTAAGACTACTTGATAAGAAACCTGAGGAGACAAGCACGCAGATGGGACTTTCTTGGTAAAACGGGCGCTAAGTAAAATGGACGTAAGAAGAAACCCACGGCAAACTCGCCGTGGGTATATACCCAAACAACCTGAAGATGCAGGATTCAGCGGGAATTTAACGCACTTTAGGCAAGGCGGTTATTTGCAGGCCTAGCGGGCTAAGTTAAAAATAACCAACGCAGCATAAAGTGCGTTAAAACCCGCCGGGACGGAGCGCCCAGGGCACTCCACTTCCGTGTTGCATCAATTCAAAAGGTGGCCGACATTCTGTCATTAATGCGCCTTGAATTGAAGCACCCTGGGCGCTCTGAAACTCGTATCTTCAGGTAGCTTGGGTATAGATGAAAAACAGCTTTAACTCAGGATAAATAAGTTATTCATTTGCTCAAAACCAAGGGAAATGGCTTTAGGTATTGAATCCTTATCAACGGCAATAACCGCATCTTTTGACTCTCGCTGAAACGGTTTTGCCTTAATTGAATTTAACAAAATTGGATTAAGCAAAGTGCTATAGGCCTGTAAAAATGAAGCTGGGCCAGTGGAAAAACGCTGCACACCTGCGGCAAATAACTCGCCGATATCCATCTGCTCATTCAATAGCATAAAATTCAGTGGCATATCCACAGCGGCAGACAAGCGCTTAGCGGTCTCGACCTGATTCGCGCTAGGGATAAAGCCACCATCAGCACCCGCAGCCTGATATTGAGTTAACCTATCGATAGTCATAACAACAGCGGCCTCACCACTGGCTAAACCCAGTAAATACACATCAGTTCGCGCATTAATAAATAATCCTTGGCAACGAGGATGAGCACGAATAGCTTTAATTTTGGCCACCATCTCAGCAACACCTGCACTGCCATCCTCAATATTAATTCCTGCTACGCCAAGCTCAGCGAGCTTTGCAACAAAAGCAGCAACCTCATCGGGATCTTGGCTATAACCAGATTCAATATCTATCGTCACGGGCACTCGGCTCAGCCGTAGAATATTGTTCACTACGTCCAATAAAGCCGCTTTAGGTAGCACTTGCCCATCAGGATAACCGAGCGACCAAGCCAATGCCGCGCTACTGGTCGCAATCGCACGGGCGCCCGATGCTTGGATGATGGCCGCACTGGCGGCATCCCAAACGTTAGTTAATATCAGCGGCTCTGATTGTTGATGTAGTGCTTTGAAAAGTATTCTAGATTGCTCAGCCATCTTATGTCCTTGTTGGTGTTGAAGGCTCAACTCTAACAAGATGGCTTAGGTAATTATCGCGGGAAACGGCACTGAACCGAAAAGCCAAGCCCTCAAGGCTTGGCTATGTGAGCATTCAACTTGAGTATTCTTGGCTAACCCCAAAGTGCATTGGCAAGGATAAACACACTCGCGGAGAGCAACATAGTAATAGGTAGTGTCAGCAGCCAAGCGAGCATGATTTGCTTAATGGTTTGGATCTGAAGCCCTGAACGATTAGCCACCATAGTACCCGCTACAGCGGAAGACAAAATATGAGTTGTCGATACCGGCATCCCCGTCATACTGGCAATCCCAATAGAGACGGCAGCGGTGACCTGCGCGGCAATGCCCTGGCTGTAAGTCATACTCGATGAACCAATTTTTTCCCCCACGGTATATACAATCCGTCGCCACCCCACCAACGTGCCGCAACCCAGCGCAGTAGCAATGGCAATAATCACCCAAATGGGCGCATACTCAGTAGTTCTAGTGAGATCTTTTCGCCATTTAGCCAATGAACTCAAATCCTTAGCAGGAAGATCCAATTTAGCCACTTGGCGAGCAGTATCATCGATGCACAACAATAAACGTCGTACCTCGCGTCGCTCTTCTACATCCATATCTTTGTAAGTTGAGACTTTTGCTAAGCGACGGTCAAGCAACGACATCGCCGGTAATACATTGGCAGATGAGCAATGGGCCAGCATATATTCGGGAACGTTGACTAAGGCTTTAAAGTCGATAACATCCGCGATAACGGCTTGGTTACGGTCATAAATCGCCATAATGCGACGATTAGCATCTTGAGTTCTTTCTAAATCATAGGGTTGACTGCCCATGTCCAAGGCAAAATAAGCCGGTGCCATACAAATCAGCACTAGCATCACTAAACCTATCCCCTTCTGTCCATCGTTAGAACCATGGGCGAAACTCACCCCCATAGCGGAGATAATTAAACTCGCCCTTGCCCAAAATGGAGGGTGTTTTTTACCATTAATCTGCATCTGCTCATCTGGGGTACGGTGAATTTTATGTTTCTGCCAAACATATTTCATAATGAGCAAAAAAATCCCTGCCATCACAAACCCTAAGGTCGGCGAAATAATCAAGGACAGCATGATCTGCGTTGCTTTAGAGACATTAATGCCCTGTAGGATAGGCTGATGATTTATCCAAGCGAAAGCGCCACCCACGCCCATTATCGAACCAATCAAGGTATGGGAGCTCGATGCCGGAATACCAAAATACCAAGTACCTAAGTTCCAGATAATTGCCGAAAATAGCAGGGAAAACACCATCAACAAGCCTTGGATTGAGTCCATACCGAGCAAGGAGTCTACAGGTAATAAATGCACTATCGCATAGGCCACCCCTAACCCCCCTAACAGCACACCCGCAAAATTAAATAGTGCGGAGGTAACGACCGCCAGATTTGCCGGCATTGCCTTGGTATAGATCACCGTCGCCACCGCATTTGCCGTGTCGTGGAAGCCATTAATAAATTCGTATGCCAGTACAAAAAGTACGGCAAGGACTAAACCCACCGACCACGCAAAGCCTAACGTTGTGAACATTTCAAACATAAAATACTTACCCATGGCGAGAACGCCCACAGGTTACGCCCAAGTTTGGGGTCTTTTACAGTGAAAAATTGTTTAGATTGTCAAAAAGTGAATTAGCCCCCAATAACTCAGTAGCATGCTTGCAATTACAACTGGCTTGATTCTATTCGGCCAAATGAATATTTGTGCCACAAAAAGGTGCAATATATTGATTCAATATTAAATAAGCCAACTAGAAATAGTGTTCATGACCATACGTCGTAACAGGGTTATATCCCATGATCACCTAACCGAAATCGCTGTGGCGTCATCCCAAAACGCTCCTTGAAGGCTTTGATATAGGATGAATCATTTTGATAACCAATTTGGTGGGCCACATTCTGTATTGATAGGTCAGTGGCCAATAACGACAGCGAATAGATCAGCCGCAAATGTTGACGCCATAATACGAATGAAGAACCAAACTCCCTCACAAATAGCCTCGACAATGTTCGTTCCGATGCCCCAACCATCTCACCCCATTTCACTAAAGAGAAATCTAAAGCTGGCGTTTGGGTTAAATGCTCAAAAATCAATTTTAGGCGCCTGTCTTGCGGTATCAGTAACTTGAAAGTCTGTCCTTCCGCACTATTAATTTGATCATATAACACCTCAAGCAAACGCAGTATTGGCGCCTGAACCATTGGATCAACATTCGTTGGGGTATTAAAAGCACATTGTTTTCTGAGCGTTAGCACTAACTCCCTTATAAAAGCACTCATGGCGACGGGCTTAACCATGGCACCATAATCTCGACCATACATAGGATTCAAATAGACACCAATAAAGCAGGTATCTGTAATCGCAACAGACTCATGCATGACACCTGCAGGCACAAAAAGCGCTGTGGTATGGGGGACCAAAAAAAGTGCCTCATTTGCCTCTGTCTGTAACAGGCCTTGAAGCGGAAAAATAAGCTGATGCCAACAGTGCTGGTGTAAAACATCCACATAACCCTTCTGCATCTCAATCGTTTTGACAAAAGAAGGCATATTAGGCGCTTGCTCAATAATGGCGTTAATCGAATCGAGTTGGCGACTTAGCATCATTACTTGTCCATATAACGTTATTCAGCCAAATAAAAAGGATTGTAGCATAGCGTTATCCCATAAAAGACACAGGAAAACTCGATGCGCATTCATTGCATTATCCATGAAAGCTATGAAGGTCCAGGCTATTTTAGCGATTGGGCTGCAAGCAAAAACTACAGTATGAGCTTTAGCAGAATCTATCTAGATGAAGCTTTACCCGACAATAGTGATGGTTTTGATCTATTAATTATCCTCGGTGGCCCTCAGTCTCCCGCGACATGCCAAAGTGATTGTCCATATTTTGATAGCCAAGCAGAACAAAGGTTTATCAGACAAGCTATCCAAAAAAATAAAGCCGTTGTGGGGGTTTGTCTTGGGGCACAGTTAATCGGAGAGGCATTAGGTGCCCGTTATCAAAAGAGCCCGCATACCGAGATTGGTTACTTCCTCATTGAACTGACTGCGGCAGGAAAAAGTGATATTAACCTTAAGACATTTTCGACCACTGAAGTGGTCGGCCACTGGCATAATGATATGCCAGGCCTCACTCCCGATTGCGAAGTGCTCGCCACAAGTGCAGCCTGCCCGCGGCAAATTGTACGTTACACAAATTTAGTTTTTGGATTTCAATGCCATCTTGAATTTATCAGTAGCCAATTAGCGCCATTAATTGCTCAAGAAAATGCTTTTTCTAGCACACAGAAAATGCCATATATTCAAAGCCCTGAGTTCATACTGGGGCAATCAACGGCTAGGATGAATCAGTTACTGGGGCATTTTTTAGATAATCTAGTCCTAACCTATCAAGCCGTATAAAGTAAAAAGTGGCTCAAGCCAAAACAAAAACGCCAGCTAAGTTAGCTGGCGTTTTAGATTAATGACTCACAAATCGCTTATTGCAAATGACCCGCATTGTGCAATTCACGATCATCCTTTGCAGGCGGATTCCACTGATACATCCAAGTCTCAGACAATGGCTGACCATCGACCTCCAAATAGACTCTCAGGTTAATCGGCTCAGTACCGTCTCCAGGTGGCACTACGTCAAACATAGCGCGGTAACCATTAATCGAGGCTAAAGGACGGGCTGATTCAATTTCCACTTTGCCTTCAGATGCTGTGATCACGGCTTTAACTTGGGTGTCTTTACCTATCATAGGTAAAGTTCCGCCCGCGAAATCAACCACAAAACGCTTACTGTAGTATTTGCGTTTCTGGCCAACTACGCCGCCAATCCCGGTGAAGGTATCGACAACCCGAGCACGGGGTGATTGAACCGGTGGAATGCCACCCCAGTACATGTTGTAGCTGTACAGCAGCTCTTGACCAGGAACAATCGGCTCAGCAGGATTCCAGAAAGCCACTATGTTATCAAAGGTTTCATCCAGTGTTGGAATTTCAACCAACTGCACTGAACCTTTACCCCAACTGCTGGTTGGTTCAATCCATAGGCTTGGGCGTTTATCATAAAACACGCCGTCGTCCTGATAATGATCAAAGTTACGATCACGTTGCAGTAAGCCAAAACCTTTCGGATTTTCATCGCTATAGGCGTTGAATCGCAGGTTTTCAGGGTTACCTAGCGGACGCCAAATCCATTCACCATTCCCCGTGTGCATGGCTAGACCATCGGTGTCATGGATTTCTGGACGCCAGTCATAACCGGTGCGGCGATCGTTCTCACCCACCATAAACATACTGGTCAGTGGCGCAACGCCTAAACGTTCAATCGCTTTACGTGGATAAACGGCCACATCCACCTTCATTTTTAAACGTTCACCCGGTTCGATATCAAAACGATAAGCACCCGTGACACTCGGAGAGTCTAGCAAGGCATACACAGTGGTGATATTCGATCCTGGTTTAGGTTTTTCTAACCAGAAATTGGTGAACATTGGAAACTCTTCGGGTTTTGGCAGTGCAGTATCCACCGCTAAGCCGCGAGCCGACAAACCGTACTGCATTTCTTGACCCACTGCGCGGAAATAACTAGCGCCAAGGAAGGCAACAATGTCACGCTGCCAATCGGTATTAAATTGCATACGGAAACCCGCAAAACCAAGATCCTTAGGCAACTGACTACCTTTAACCTTTGACTTGCCGTAATCGAACATTGAAGGTGAATATTCGATTAACTTAGCCTTACCCTCATTTAGCTCATAAATATGAATAGGGGTATCAAAAAACAGCCCAAGATGGAACAGTTCGGCACGAAACTCCGAATCTTGATCGCGCCATAGTGCGGCTTTTTTCTTGAAGTGGAATTGTTGGTAATCATCCCAACTCATGCCCTGAAGACTTTTAGGTAATTCGCCTTTATGACTCTCATAGGGTTGTGCCGCCATAGTACGGGCATAACCCTTTAGCCAAGCGTAACTAAACTCTTCACCTTCTTGTGGTGACGCCTGCTTACCTGCTGCACATGCTGAAAGACTCAGCAATACGCTACAGGTTAACAATACGCCGCCAACCATACGCTGCAAACGGCCGCGACGAGAGGAAGATTGGGCTTCAATCGAGGGTAGTGTCACCCCCGATTCTTGATAAACGTTTCTTTGTTCGGGAAATAAATTGGGTTGCATAAGCAGACTCTGAATTGGTGTAACTTCCTGACACTTCCCTGCAAATCTGACTCAATTGCAGCGATGGCCCTGTGGAGAACTGTTGATGACAGAGGTAACAATACAGCGATCAGCAACAATTCGCCAGAATCTAGCATACTTTCTGTCGAATGGAATATGGCATGCTAGCTATTTTCAATCTTGAGGCCTATTTATGAAAATATGATTAAAAAATTCCGTTATTTACTGAATTCACGCCCATAAAAACTTCACTGCCAGCAAGAAGGCCGTCGACTTAATATCTGAAGATAAAGTGCACCTTCGGCATAGGTTAAGGTTAATTATCTGCTCAGCGTGTTAACTCAAAGAAATAATATCGCCAGCCCGCAAAATCGGTTTATGGCCTTAAAATCATACAAGTCGCCGTAGCAGTGGCGAGCAGTTTTCCATCCTGCGTTTTCAGCGTACCTTCCGAAATACCTAAAGACTTAGATAAATTGATCACCTTGCCCTCAGCCACTAACACTTGATGTTTAGGCACAGGTCGAATCATTTTAATATTCAAATCGATAGTGCCGTAACCGACACCCGCTTCAAGCAATGTATGCACGGCGCAACCAGTAACCGAATCCAGTACAGTCGCGGCAAAACCACCATGAACACCGCCCAATGGGTTGAGGTGCTTATCATCGGCAGTCGCATGGAATGTCACCGTTCCTTCGTCGGCTTGAACCAGCGACATTGGCATAGTGAGAGAGATAGAAGGTGCGGGTAATTCACCCCTTGCCATCGCCTGTAAAATAGCTAAACCCGACATTTGCTGAATATTCATATTCCACCTAAATTGATGAGCGTCAAAGCACATGAATAAAAATGACCGCTTAACCACTTTGGATTAGGCGATCATTTAACTGAAAATCCACTTAAACGCTCGGTCCGCATTAACCCCAGCGGTGCCTAAATTGGATCCATATACCACTAAAAAGACTAATAAATATAAGCTCAGCAAAGATCGAATCTATCTAAGTTCATCACCTTAGTCCAAGCGTCGATAAAATCATCGACAAATCGCAGCTGTGCATCACTGCTCGCGTACACTTCTGCGAGTGCACGCAGCTGCGAATTAGAGCCAAAGATCAAATCAACACGACTTGCAGTCCACTTTTGATGGCCGCTGACACGATCAACACCCACAAACATATCCTCCGCTTTGGAAGTGGGTATCCACGTCGTCCCCATATCGAGCAAGTTAACAAAAAAGTCATTGGTCAAAAACTCAGGACGCGCAGTCAATACACCCGTTTTTGACTGATCAGAGTTCGTATCTAACACCCGCAGACCGCCAATAAGCACTGTCATTTCCGGTGCAGTTAAGGTTAGCAATTGTGCCCTATCGACCAATAACTCCTCCGCCGAAACAGAAAACGGAGTGGGATGATAATTTCTAAAGCCATCTGCGACAGGTTCAAGTACTGCAAAAGATTCCACATCAGTTTGTGCTTGCGTGGCATCCATACGACCCGGCGTAAATGGAATCGTCACTTCAACCCCCGCATTTCTAGCCGCTTGATCAATACCGACACAACCTGCTAGCACAATCAAGTCAGCAAGGGAGATTTTCTTACCTCCTTGATTGAACTCAGACTGAATACTCTCAAGCACTTTGAGCACCTTAGCGAGCTGCTCAGGCTGATTCACTGGCCAATCTTTTTGCGGTGCGAGCCGAATTCGAGCACCGTTCGCACCACCGCGCATATCAGAACCGCGATAGGTAGACGCCGAGGCCCAAGCAGTGGCAACGACTTCTGAAATCGTTAATCCAGAACCAATAATCTTCAATTTGAGATCAGTAACATCCTGCTCATTAACCAGAGGATGATCAACCGCTGGAATTGGGTCTTGCCAAAGAAACGTTTCTGCAGGCACTTCAGGACCCAAATAACGCGTGCATGGCCCCATATCTCTGTGTGTCAGCTTGTACCAAGCTTTTGCAAATACATCGGCAAACTCATCGGGATTTTCAAAGAATCGACGTGATATTTTCTCGTAATCAGGATCGAAGATCAGTGCAAGGTCGGTAGTCAACATGGTTGGCACATGACGTTTTGAAGCATCGTGCGCATCGGGGATCACCCCTTTACCCGCGCCATTTTTAGGTATCCACTGATGGGCACCCGCAGGGCTCTTAGTCAGTTCCCATTCATATCCGAATAGATTTTCAAAAAAATTGTTACTCCATTGGGTTGGTGTTGAAGTCCAAGTCACTTCGAGGCCACTGGAAATAGTATCGCCACCTTTACCGCTTTTATAGCGACTCTGCCAGCCTAGGCCTTGCTGCTCAATACCTGCGGCTTCTGGCTCAGGTCCGACTAATGCTGCGTCACCTGCACCATGGGTTTTACCAAAAGTATGACCACCAGCAATCAAGGCTACGGTTTCTTCATCATTCATCGCCATGCGGGCAAAGGTTTCGCGGATATCTACAGCGGCAGCGAAAGGATCTGGGTCGCCATTGGGTCCCTCAGGATTAACATAAATCAACCCCATTTGGACTGCGGCGAGGGGATCTTCAAGATCTCGCTCTCCCGAGTAACGCTTATCGTCTAACCATTTATTTTCCGCACCCCAGTAAATATCAGCTTCGGGTTCCCAAATATCGACTCGCCCACCAGCGAAACCTAAGGTTTTGAATCCCATAGATTCCAGCGCGACATTACCCGTGAGGATCATCAAATCGGCCCAAGAGATTTTATTGCCATATTTTTGTTTAATCGGCCAAAGGAGCCGGCGTGCTTTATCGAGGTTTACGTTATCTGGCCAGCTGTTTAACGGTGCAAAACGTTGATTACCGCTCCCCGCTCCGCCACGTCCATCACCGGTACGATAGGTGCCAGCACTGTGCCATGCCATACGAATAAATAGCGGCCCATAGTGGCCAAAATCTGCAGGCCACCAGTCCTGTGAATCCGTCATTAATGCGAGGAGATCTTGCTTTACAGCAGCTAAATTGAGGGATTTAAAGGCTTCAGCATAATTGAAGTCATCACCCAAAGGATTAGATAAGGAAGAGTGTTGGTGCAGAATATCGAGCCGGAGCTGTTTAGGCCACCAATCTCGATTCGAGGTGCCACCAGCAGAATGGTGCATAGGACATTTGTTCTCAGACATAACGTGCTCTCCTTCTGTTCGCAAAAAATATTCAAGTAAATAAAATCTAAATGACTTTTGCCGCAAGTTTGTACTGCTTAACGCTCTCTACCACAGACTAATCGTTTCAATAGAGAAATAAAAACCAGTCTAACGACCTTACCTTACCTCTAGATGAAACGCGATGAATCCGCTCATTAAAAAATATTCAGCAAAAATTACCCTTTCTAAAATAAGCTATTAAAGGATAGTAAAATGATACCAATCATAAAAAAACAAGGGCTGCAAAATGCAGCCCTTGTTTTTTTATTGGGTAAAACTATGGGATAACTGACTATTTAACTTCTGCCACAGGTTTGCGTCTATTGTGCGCAATGATCAGGGCAACTAAACAGATAACTCCGACAGCAATACCCACTGGCTGGCTCAAAGGTTGCGGTAAGCCTAAGCCAATACCCGCAGTCATAATATAAGACACAGTAACGCTGGTGCCGCCAATCGCTGGTAAGCTAACAATCCAATGGAAGGTCCCGCGATCGAACAAGTACTTAGTTGCTAACCACAATACACTGGTTGATAGCAGCATATTTGAGAAAGCAAAGTAACGCCAAATCAAAGAGAAATCGATCTTCGTCATAAAGTACGCAATGGTCAGAATAGGCACTGCAACTAATAAGCGATTACGCATACTTTGCGGAATATGGAAGGCATCGATAATAGTCAAACGCAGCGAACGAAATGCGGTATCGCCAGAAGTGATAGGGAAGATAGCCACGGCCACAATCGCCATAATACCGCCCGCAACACCTAAATACGTAGTTGCCACTTGATTAACCACTAAACCTGGGCCCCCTTGGTCGAGCAAACTCTTAAGCTCAACATAACCGCCAGGGAAAGCTGCAATACCCGCCGTTGCCCATACACAAGCAACGATACCTTCAGCAACCATAGCGCCATAATACACAGGGCGAACATACTTCTCATTCGTCAAGCAACGAGCCATGATGGGCGCTTGAGTTGAATGGAAACCGCTAATCGCACCACAGGTAATAGTCACAAATAACAGAGGCCAAACAGGTAGCCCATCAGGGTTTGGTTCGAGTAACTCATTGTTGTAATGGCTGTGGTCGAAATAGGCAAACACATCACCCATTTCAGGTAACTGCGGCGCATTGATCATTAGAGCAACGGCGATAGAAACTGTCATGACTATCATCAACAAACCAAATGCGGGATATAATTTAGTGATGATTTTATCAATCGGCAGCATAGTCGCTAAAAAGTAATAGACTAAAATCACTAACACCCAGAAGGTATTATTGCCAAAGATGGTGTCTTTAAAATAATCGAGATTACTCAGCAAACCTGCGGGGCTCATGATGAAGACCACGCCCACAAAAAACAGCAGCATAGCCGTAAACAGCAACATCACGCCTTTAAAGTAAATATTAAAGTAGTGGCCCGCAATCTCTGGCAGACTCTTACCGTCTTCTTTTATGCTGAGCACGCCAGAAAAATAATCATGTACTGCGCCGCCAATAATATTCCCCAGTACTATCCACACTAAGGCTATTGGGCCGTAAAGTGCACCGAGGATCGGGCCAAATATCGGCCCCACACCCGCGACATTGAGGAACTGGATCAGAAACGCTTTAGCCGGATGAACCGGAACGTAATCGACGCCATCTTCGAATCTCGCCTGTGGTGTTATCGCTTTAGGATCTATACCCGCTTGCCGCTCAACAAAGGGACTATAGAACTTGTATGCAAGCACTAAGAGTGCGATACAAATAAAGAAAATTAACATTATTTAATTATCCATACTTTAGTAGGAGGTGATTTAATGGAGAGTTTCATTGAGTTAGCGACTGAGGTCAAGCAACACACTATTAGACTAATGTCGGGTTGATTATCTGAAACAGCCGTACGAGTGGGTATAGATGAACAAACGCGTTTAAAAATAATCCCTATGAAGTATTCAATTTATCTGCAACAGTACTTATCATACTAAAACTGAGTTCCTCTCATCGTCCTTATTCCATTCCACGATTTAGTAGTACTAAGCTAGTCAGTCAACACCTACTAAGTTAACCATGGACATACAAGTAACCTTAAGTAGAATACTTAAATCATTGCTGATTTAAAACTTCTTTATAAATTGAGCTAAATATCAGACCACTTAACCCCTACCCAAGTAATAAACCTAATCCATTCTATAACTTCATATTGCGATAGAGTCTAATTTAGTTAATCAGCAACATAAACAAAACTACCTTAAGCGCTAGCGACTTATTACTTAATCATTTTACAATTTATAAAAATCGTAAAACCGCAAGAAAAAATCAAAGACCAAAAATAAAATATTCACTAGCTTTTAAAAATAACATCAAACAAAGAAAACTACTATTTGACATCACAAAATTTAAAATAAATCATTAGTAAACCAATAAAACTTAAGTTATATTTAGCAAAAATAAAAACACCATTAATCTGCTTTTTAATGACTTAATAATAACTTATTTTTGGCCGAGTGCTCTTGCGCAAAAATGATAATAGCTGACTTTACCAACATGACATTCCATACATTCTGCCAATGTTATGGCGTTCATGTTGAATGTTCAAACGATCCCAAAGGAGATAACACATTTAAAAACTTTAAAAGTTCAATAAACTAAAACGTTATAAATCAAGATAAATTTATCTAAATAACAAAAGCTTGTATTTTTACAATCAAAATAAGACACTTATTTAAGGACAAATCATGTTAAAAAAACTTCTAACGCCTATGCTGGCTATTTTCCTTCTACTCTCAGGTTGTGCCACAGTACCAATGGCTTCACAAGAGGAAGATGCAAAGCTTAAGACATTCCAGAAGCCAGCTGACAATAAAACAGGGATTTATATATACCGCAATAGTTTTGCGGGTCAGGCTCTAAAGAAAAATATCTATATTAATGGTGAGATGATTGGCGAATCTGCTAATAAAGTCTACTTCTACAAGGAAGTCGAACCAGGTGAGCAAACACTTTCTACCGAATCAGAATTCAGTGAAAATAATTTAAAACTATCGACAGAAGGTGGTAAAAACTACTTTATCGAGCAATATATAAAAATAGGTGTTTTTGTTGGCGGTGCGGGGTTGCAGTCAGTAACTGACGGTGAAGGCATGAAGAATGTTAAAGAATGTAAACTTGCCAAATAGTTTATAGCTAATTTGTGCTTTTATAAAAATTCAGCTGTAACAACATAGCTTATCCAGTTGTATCTTTAATAATCACACCTTTTAAAAAGTTCTAGAAAACAAAAAACCAGCCAAATGGCTGGTTTTTATGGTGCATTTTATCACTATGATTGTCAGCTAATGAGTAAACCTTTTACTGTTTAGCCAATTCCCACTCATTCATCGTCGATAAAATGACTAACCGAAATACCTTGTTCGACTGCATTACGCCTGTGGGCGCATGGCAGGGAACAGGATCACGTCACGGATAGTATGAGTGTTAGTGAACAACATCACTAAACGGTCGATACCAATACCTTGACCTGCCGTTGGTGGCAAACCGTGTTCCAGTGCAGTGATATAGTCTGCATCGTAGAACATAGCTTCATCGTCACCTGCATCTTTCGCGTCAACCTGTGCTTTAAAGCGGTTGTCTTGATCTTCAGCATCGTTCAGCTCGCTAAAGCCGTTAGCCACTTCGCGGCCACCGATGAAGAATTCGAAACGGTCAGTGATGAAATGGTTGTCATCATTACGACGTGCCAATGGTGAAATATCCGCTGGGTAGCCAGTGATGAACGTCGGTTGCATCAATTGCCATTCAGCAGTTTCACCGAAGATTTCTTCAAGCAGCTGACCACAAGTCCAGAATTTCTCAATCTTCATACCTAAGCTTTTCGCCAAATCGCGCATGAATTCAACATCTTTCACTTGCTCATAGGTCATAGCTTGGATAGTGGCGTTATCAGGATTGTACTTCTGAATCGCTTCTAACATGCTTAAACGTGCGTATGGGCCGCCGAAATCGACTGTGTGCTCGCCGTAGGGCATTTGCGCACTGCCGAGCAGTTCGATAGCAATCGAGCTGAGCATTTCTTCGGTGAGGTCCATCAGATCTTTGTAGTCTGCATAAGCCATATAGAATTCCATCATAGTGAATTCTGGGTTATGACGTGGCGACAGACCTTCGTTACGGAAGTTACGGTTGATTTCGAACACACGCTCAAAACCACCCACCACTAAACGCTTCAGATATAATTCTGGCGCGATACGCAGGTACATTGGCATGTCTAAGGCGTTGTGATGGGTGATAAAAGGACGCGCCGAAGCACCACCTGGGATCACATGCATCATAGGGGTTTCAACTTCCATGAACTCTTTTTTGATCATGAAGTTACGAATTGCAGAAACCACTTTAGAACGCATGATAAAGGCATTGCGCGAATCTTCGTTAACGATGAGATCCACGTAACGTTGACGATAGCGCATTTCTTGATCGGCTAGACCATAATAATCCGCAGGCAATGGACGCAGCGCCTTGGTCAGTAGCTCGTACTGTTCCATGTTGACGTATAAGTCGCCTTTGCCAGACAAATGCAGCTGGCCGGTTACACCTATGATGTCACCGATATCCAGACCTTGAAAACGCTCTTTCAAATCAGCTTGTACGCTTTTTTCAGCGTAAGCTTGAATACGGCCAGACACGTCTTGGATCACTAAGAAAGGACCACGCTTTGCCATGATGCGGCCAGCGATGCTGGTCTTAAAACCTAAGGCTTCGAGTTCTTCTTTAGTGCTTTGACCATACTGTGCTTGCAGTTCAGCCGCTTTATGGGTGCGACGGAAGGTATTTGGATGGGCATTAGCACTACAGTTTGGGCGGATGCTTTCTAGCTTGGCACGGCGCTCGGCGATCAGTTTGTTCTCATCAATTACTTGTTCAGTCATCTTATTTCTCGTCTATACCTTGAATTAATTACAGCCCAGATTTCAAACTGGCTTCGATAAACTTATCCAGATCGCCATCGAGTACCGCTTGAGTATTGCGGGTTTCAACGCCTGTGCGTAAGTCTTTAATGCGGGCATCGTCTAATACATAAGAGCGAATTTGACTGCCCCAGCCGATATCAGACTTAGCGTCTTCTGCGGCCTGTTTGTCGGCATTTTGCTTGAGCATTTCTAACTCAAACAGTTTTGCTTTCAGCTGCTTCATCGCAGCATCTTTATTTTTATGCTGTGAACGGTCGTTCTGGCACTGCACGACGGTATTCGTCGGTAAGTGGGTAATACGAATCGCCGATTCCGTTTTGTTAACGTGCTGACCACCCGCGCCCGATGCGCGGTAAGTGTCAATACGCAGATCCGATGGGTTGATATCAATCGTGATATCGTCATCGATTTCTGGATAAACGAACACAGAGCAGAATGACGTATGACGACGACCCGATGAATCGAATGGCGACTTACGCACTAAACGGTGCACGCCCGTTTCGGTACGTAACCAACCGAACGCATATTCGCCAGTGAATTTAATGGTCGCGCCTTTAATACCGGCCACGTCACCATCGGTCACCTCCATCAACTCAGGGCTAAAGCCATGGGCTTCGCCCCAACGTAGGTACATACGCAGCACCATGTTGGCCCAATCTTGGGCTTCGGTACCACCACTACCAGACTGAATGTCTAAATAACAGTTTGACGCATCTTGCGGGCCGGAGAACATACGACGGAATTCAAGATCGGCAAGGCGGCTTTCGAGATAATCCAGCTCTTTACTGGTTTCATTGAAGGTATCTTCGTCTTCCTCTTCAATAGCCAGCTCGAGTAAGCCTTCAACATCTTCAAGACCTGAGTCCATATCGTCTATGGTTTTGACCACAGCTTCTAGGCTGGCGCGCTCTTTGCCTAAGGCTTGGGCGCGCTCTGGGTCGTTCCACACTTCTGAACTTTCAAGCTCACGAGTAACTTCTTCTAGACGCTCATTTTTGGCATCGTAGTCAAAGATACCCCCTAAGAAGCTCCGTGCGCTCGGCAAGCTCCTTAATTTTGAATTTTACTGGATTAACTTCAAACATGAGTTTTCAACTTTCTTTATTTGGCCGCTTTAATTGATCTTCCACTAAAAGGGGCGGTGATTAACAGTATTTGCAACCGCGCATTTTAACCTAACCAGACTGGTAAACCTAGGGGTGCACTGTTCATTAAATGGGATAACAAGGATTATTTTCCAAGCTAAAAGACCACAGCACTAACGCCGAGACTAACAAAAAGCAATGAGTTAAGACTGTGATCTTACTTAAATTTAGCCAAGAATTTAGCCAAGATAGTGCTATGCGCGAGGCCAATGGCTGACACACAAGCGATCTCCTGCCTAAAAAATCCCCATAATATCAAAGGAAACACAACTAAAAAGGCCTGATAACGCCAACCCCATCACGACTAAATTAGAACAAACATTCACCAGCGCACAGTCTGGGCGGGTTTGTGATTCAAGCTGCAATTTTGCAGCAAACTTCACTCGCCCATAAGCGTCTTCTAAAGCTGTCTAGGTATACTCGAAACAACCTAAGCCTGCAGCCCCGCGCTATAGCAGCTAAGCACCCTACATATAAAAAGGCCATGGGATGATAGAACTTCAAATTGATGACCAAGTGTTGTCGGTTAATCCGACCGATAACCTACTGCAAGTGGCGCATGCTGCAGGCATAGCAATACCCAGCTTATGTGATCCCAGCGCAGCCTCGCAGCAATTAGGCATTCACGAACATGCAGACAAGCAAGCCTGCAATTTGTGTGTCGTCCAGATTGAGAACTCCGACGCCAGTTTGCGCTGCGTACGCGCCTGTGAAACGTCCGCCACCGTCGGCATGCGAGTCATAACTCAGTCTGAATTCTTAAGCCAAAAACGCAAACAAGCGCTGACTGAAATCTTGAGCGATCATTTTGCCGATTGCGAAGCCCCCTGCCAACAAGCATGCCCTGCGGGCGTCGATGTGCAGAGTTACCTGTATCACATCGCCCAAGGCAACCATACTGAAGCCGTTAAAGTCATTAAACAAACTTTGCCGCTGCCACTCTCCATTGGCCGTGTCTGCCCTGCTTTTTGTGAAACACAATGTCGCCGCGGGCTGGTCGATGAGCCCATTGCCATACGTCAATTAAAACGCCACGCCGCCGATCTCGACTTAGCTGATGGCGAAAATGGGGGCATGAGTTATGTGCCGCCACGCCAAGCCGACACGGGCAAAAAAGTCGCCATTATCGGTGCGGGTCCAGCAGGGTTAAGTGCCGGATATTACTTATCAAACCAAGGCCATAGCGTTGAGATATTCGAATCTATGCCACAGGCGGGTGGCTGGCTGCGCTATGGCATTCCTGAATATCGCTTACCTAAGGCGATACTCGATAAAGAAATCGAACTCTTGTGCCATAACGGGTTAACCATCCACACAGAAACGCGTCTCGGTCACGAGATACATTTAAATCAATTAGTTGAAGATTTCGATGCCGTTTGTCTTGCCATTGGCGCCCAAAAAGCTGTGCCAATGGATTATCCAGGTAGCACACTCGCAGGTTGCTACTTAGGTGTCGATTACTTAAAAGATCATTGTCTCGAAAAGACACTTATTTTAGGTAAGAAAGTCGCCGTCATTGGTGGTGGCAATACCGCTATTGATTGCGCCCGCACAGCGGTGCGTGAAGGCTGTGATGTCACCCTAATTTACCGTCGTACCCGCGCAGAAATGCCCGCCGAAGCTTACGAGGTACACGAGGCCGAAGTCGAAGGGGTGAAGTTTCATTTTTTAACCAATCCGCTTGAAAACCATAGCGATGCGCAAGGTAGAGTACATTCTGTCACCTTCGCTAAGATGGCACTCGGCGAAGCCGATGCCTCTGGCAGACGCGCTCCCGTTGATACTGGTGAAACCTTTACCCAAGATTTTGATACTGTGATAGCCGCAGTATCACAAACTCCCGATATGAGTTTTATGCAAGATCCCGCGAGCCACTTAAGTAATGGTGAACTCGCTCTCAGCCGCTGGAATACCTTTATTGGCTGCGAGCACACTATGTCATCAGGGGTTGAAAAACTCTTCGTGGTGGGGGATGCGCGCCGCGGTCCTGCCACCGCAGTCGCCGCCATAGGCGATGGCCATAAAGCCGCCATCGCCATAGATAAATTACTCAAACAAGGCCTAAGCTGTGAGCTGCATGCCACTGAATTTAATTCATCAAAAGCAGTCGGTAACACAATAAAACAAGGCTTGCCAACTACCGAGCTCTACCCCTCTGTCGCACGTAAAGCCCGTTTAACCATGCCCGAATTGAACGCGGTGCAACGTTTACTCAATTACGGCGAAGTCGAGCTAGGCTTTGCTCCCGATGCCGCCATGCAAGAAGCTGCGCGCTGCCTCGAATGCGCCTGCCAAGCCAATACGGATTGTAAATTAAGGGACTATGCGACCGACTACCATGTCGAACCTAAGTCACTCAGCACTCAAAGCGTGCGTAAGTTTTCGGTCGATAAATCGAGTCCGTTCATTCAATTTGATGCAAATCGTTGTATTAGCTGCGGTAAGTGCGTCGATGTGTGCCAGTTGCAGAGTGGCCATTGTGCGATTCAATTTGCCCATGATTCCTATCAAGCGCTGCCGCAAGACATAAGTGAAACCGCCACGCGCCGAGCACCGAGAGTCGGCTTTAGCGCTAGCATGGCCGACAGCAAATGTGTGCAATGCGGCAACTGTGTGCAGGTTTGCCCAACGGGTGCACTCGTCGATGCGCGGGATAAACGCCAAGGCGATGAAACGCCACTCAAAACCGCCTCAACGATTTGTACCTATTGCGGCGTAGGCTGTCGGCTTGACCTTAAAATCGATACCAGCACGAATCAAATCCGTCATATCGAGGGCAATAAAGAGTCTGTGGTAAACCAAGGCATGTTGTGTGTGAAAGGCCGGTTTGGTTTCGATTTTATTCACAGTGAAAAACGCCTCACCACGCCACTCATTCGTAAAAATGGCCAGCTCACGCCAAGTAGTTGGCCTGAAGCCATCGCCTATGTGGCCGAACATTTACAGCAAATAAAACAGCAACATGGCAGCAATGCACTGGCAAGCTTGGCCTCGGCAAAAGCCACCAATGAAGAAAACTTCCTCCTGCAAAAATTTGTCAGAAGCATACTCGGCACCAATAACATCGACCATTGCGCCCGTCTGTGCCATTCATCCACAGTCACTGGGCTACAGCAAAGTATCGGCAGTGGTGCAATGACCAATGACATTCCGAGCATTCAAGCATCGGATGTGATTTTTATCATAGGCTCAGACACCAGCAGTGCTCACCCGATCATCGCCTCGAAAATTAAGCAAGCCGTGGCTTTGCATGGCGCGAGACTAATGGTAGCAGACCCTAAACGTGTCGCCATTGCCGACAGTGCACAGCTTTATGTCGCCCACAGACCCGGCACAGACGTCATGCTACTCAATGCGATTATGGCGGAAATTATCCGCAACGACTGGCAGGATAAAAGCTACATTGCCGCACGCACCGAAGGCGTGGATGCTCTCTATGCTGAACTGGCAAAAACAGATTACAGCCTAGAAAACGCAGCCTTGATAACAGGCGTTAAAGCCGAAGATATCGCCCGCATCGCCCAAACCATAGGAACGGCCGATAAAACCGCAATCTACTATGCCATGGGCATTACCCAGCACACGACGGGACACGACAATGTCACCGCCATATCTAATCTACAACTTCTATGCGGCAATATTGGGGTTGAAGGTGCGGGGATTAACCCGCTGCGGGGACAAAGTAATGTGCAAGGTGCCTGTGATATGGGCGCACTGCCTAACTTCTTCAGTGGTTACCAAAAAGTCACCGACATTCACGCCAGAATGCGTTTCGAGGCACATTGGCAAACGCCGTTATCGGGAGAAATTGGCGTGACCGCCACCCATATGATGCATGATATTTCCAAAGGGAAAATCAAGGCTTTATATGTAATGGGCGAAAACCCCGTATTAAGCGACCCAGATCAAGCCCATGTGCTTAGGGCGCTTAATGCAATCGACTTTTTAGTGGTGCAGGACATCTTCCTCACCGAAACCGCCGAGCTTGCCGACGTGGTTCTGCCCGCCGCAGCCTTTGTCGAAAAACGCGGTCATTTCACTAATACTGAACGACGAGTGCAGCGACTCGAACAGGCCCTGCTACCGCCAGGTGAAGCCCTGCCCGATTGGCAGATTGTCCAAGCCATTGCCAATGCGATGGGTGCCGCTTGGGATTACCCTAATGAAGAAGCGATTTGGCAGGAAATCAATGAGCTGATACCACAATATCGCGGCATTACTTGGCAGCGATTAAGCACTGGAGTTGACGGTAAAATTCCCCAAGGTATTCAATGGCCTTGCCCAGATGAAGCTCATCCAGGTACTCCCATTATGCACCAAGGGCAATTCACCCGCGGCTTAGGTAAGTTCACGCCAGTGAGTTATCGCTTACCCGCAGAAATGCCCTGCAGTGAGTACCCGCTCACCCTCTCGACCGGACGTTTACTGGAACAGTTCCACACAGGCACCTTAACCCGTAAAACGGCTGGACTTGACTTACTCGGCTCGCCTAAAGTAATGATTTCAGTCTATGATGCCGAGCAACTCGGCATAGGCAATGGCGATAAAATCAAACTCACTACCCGTCGCGGTGAAATTGAAATCGACGCCTTTGTGACGAAAAGAGCCCAAGCTGGCGTACTATTCCTGCCCTTCCATTTTGTTGAAGCGGCGGCGAATAAACTCACCATCAATGCGCTCGATCCTGTCGCTTTTATCCCAGAATATAAGGTCTGCTCAGTAAGGGTTGAGCGGGTTGCCGAGAAAATTGATTAGAATGAACTAACTAGGCTGGATTGGCTAAAGTAGATGGATTAAGTGCTCTTCAAAAAGGTAAATAAGCCAAATAAAAACGGGAGACTTTAAGTCTCCCGTTTTTAATCAAGATTGCTGCAATTAAATCTTAAACTGTCCCACTAAATCTTAAACTGTCCCACTAACTTGCCCAAGTTAATGCCTTCTTCCGAGACTGTCATACTGATCCTAGCGGCATCTTCGCTGGAATGAAGCAGCTCGTTTACAATCTCTTGGATGGCATACACGTTACGGTTAATTTCTTCGGTTACTGAACTTTGCTCTGTCGCCGCGGCCGCAATTTGGGTACTCATATCATTAATAGCCGTTACCGCTGAAGTGACTGAACCTAAACTATCGGAAATTGTGCGAGAAGAATCCACCGAACGTACACAGCTTTGCTGACTCTCTTCCATGGCTTTCACGGCTTGGGTCACTAGCTTATGCAGTGCCGATAACATCTCGTTAATTTCCAACGTGCTAGCTTGAGTTCGACTGGCTAAATTACGCACCTCATCGGCGACCACAGCAAATCCACGACCCTGTTCACCAGCACGGGCCGCTTCGATGGCGGCGTTTAATGCCAATAGGTTAGTTTGCTCGGCAATACCGCCAATGACAGAAAGCACGCTGTTGATCTTCTGTGATTGCTCGCTGAGTGACTTTATACTGCCCGCCGCATTGTTGATTTGCGACATTAAAGACGCAATCTCCTCAAGCGAAGCATCAACACAGCGCTGAGCATTTGCCACATCACCAGTAGCAGCGTGAGTCGCTTCGGCTACTTGAGTAGTATTCTTAGCCACTTCGTTCGCAGTGGAGGACATCTCAGTGATTGCAGTCACCACCTGATCGGTTTCATTGTTATGACTCACCAACTGGCTCGACATGACTTTAGTTTGATCATGAATCGCATTGGCTGCCGTTTTTACTTTAGCCGTCGCAGTCGCGACATCGCCGATAATATGCTGAAGTTTATCGACAAAGAGGTTAAAGGAGCGCCCAAGTTGGGCAATTTCGTCTTCACCTTTTACGGTAAGTCGCTTGGTTAAATCCCCTTCGCCCTTAGCAATATCATTTAAGTTATCGGCCATATTCTTGATTGGCACGACCATACGGTGGGCGGCAATCATAATGATAAAGCCAGTAATACCCGTAAGGAAAAGCGCTATCAGCAAAATCGCGAAGGATTTTTCTGCCATTTGCTCAGTCACTGTCTCGCGATAATCTTCTACAACAGCTTCAATATCATCGATATATGCCCCAGTACCTAACATCCAGTCAGTACCTGGTATCATCATGGCGTAACTGATTTTTTCAATCTGTTCATTAGTATTAGGTTTTTGATAGTAATATGAAAAACTACCATCGCCACGTTTAGCGGCATCGAGCAGACCGACGATAATTTTAGTGCCGCGGGGATCTGTCATATCCATTTTATTTTGCCCTTCTAAACTCGGTATTAGGGCATGGAAAATATTTTTCCCTTGAGAATCATACATGAAGAAGTAACCCGCACTGCCAAAACGTATGTCTCTTAGCGCTTGATTCACATTCCCTTGTTCTTTTAACGATAATTGGTAATTCACTATACCAGCGGCAATTTCGGTAGCTTCTTTGATTTGTTGTTTACGTTCACCGACGAGCTTAGATCTAAAGGTAACCACCTCATCGGCAAGCGCATCTTGCTCAACATAATAAGAAACCGACATCAACACCAATAATGCGAGGATCAAAGGAAACAGCGACAGCAATAATAATTTATTGCGCAAACTCAACTTAGACATACTTGAATGCTCCAAAGGATTACAACTTGTATCTTCGGAGTATAGCTAAGATTGTTGTATTTCTATGCGCTTAAAGTAACAAAATCTTAATCTTGCTCAATAAACATTCGATTAATAACGACTCAGTTCAAAGCATATTAAGCAGCACACCACATACACTAAAGCCTAATACCAGTTGTAGCATAGGTGGTTTAAATAACTTTAATGCACCAAAACCGAGCAATACCAAGGCCATATCTTTACCTGAGAATACCGCCTGAGAAAACACGGGTTGATAAAGTGCTGCGGCAAGTAAGCCAACAACACAGGCATTCACTCCCGCTATCGCGCCAGCAATTTTTGGTCTTGCGGCAATCGCATGCCAACTTTTCAACCCCACCAGCATGAGTAAAAAACCGGGTAAGAAAATGGCTGCGGTTGCGATGCAAGCTCCCATGAAGGGCTTATCTAACATCACTTCAGCGCCTAAAAAGGTCGCAAAGGTAAACATAGGTCCTGGCACTGCTTGGGCAAAGGCATAACCTGTCAGAAAACGATCGCCACCTATAGTATCACCCACCGCAGTTTCCAACAGAGGTAGCACAACATGACCACCACCAAATACTAAGCTCCCTACGCGATAAAACTCACCGAAGATCCAAGCTTCAGAGCCTAAATCCACGATAAAAAAACTGCCGATGAGTAACACAAAAAAGAGCAGTAAATATATATAATTCAATCGAATCGGTGCAAGCGGTGCAGTGTCATCTTGCGTCGCACTCAATTTATAGATGCCGATAGTCGCAGCGCCGAGTAACAGCAGGATTTGCGTCCACATCGATGGCGCAATCAAAATTGCCGCGGCACTGACTAACATTAATAGGCGTGCGGATTTGCGTTGGCAGAACTGTTTAAACATGGCGAGAACGGCATCGGCAACCACAACGACGGCCATTAACTTAAGCCCATAAATCATCCCTTGAACATAATGATTGGCGAGCCATGCGGACGTTGTTACCGCCAGTAAGTACATCAAAATAAAGGAAGGTAGTGTAAAACCGGCAAAAGCAGCAAGCGCGCCAACAAGCCCGCCTCTTTGATAACCAATGGCGAAGCCCACTTGGCTCGACCCTGGCCCCGGCATAAATTGGCTTAAGGCAACCAGACTGGCGTAACGCTTATCATCGAGCCAACCGAGTTCATTTACGAAGGTCTGGCGAAAATAACCAATGTGCGCCGCAGGTCCGCCAAAACTCATCAAGCCCAAGGTAAAAAAGCGTAGGAAAATCTGTAGCATAAATCGCCGCCCATCAATGCATAAAGTGCTGAAGATTATGCCACTAAAAAGACACTTTGATGAAGTTTCACGCGAGCAGCGCAGATAAAAGTATTGCAAAGACTCTACATGGTAGAGTCCTTATGATTGTTTGAGCGGACTTCAAGAGTCGTAAAGCGAGTGAACACAAATGCTTAGTGATAAATTGATGAGCTAAAAAATTAATCCTTCACCAACATGACTAGTACTTCGAAGTGATCCGTGTGGGGGAATAAATCAAATAGCTGCACTTTGGTTAAGTGATAGCCTTGAATATGTTCGAGATCTTTCGCTAAGGTTTTGGGATTACAGCTTGAATAGAGAATCGCCTTAGGGGCAAACTCGCTTAAAGACTGACATAGCGCCTCGCCAATACCGCGCCTCGGCGGATTAACTATGATCAAATCCGGCTTATCGGCAGCGCTTTTACCCTTAGCAAAGTCGGTGGAATCGAGCGCCATAAATTGCACGTTTTCGAGCCCCATCATCTGCGCTGACATTTGCGCGCAGGCAATCGCTTCAGCTTCAATTTCAATCCCTGTGAGGGTAATGTCATTGGATGCACAGTGCAGTCCGAAACCGCCTACACCACAGAAGAGATCCCATAACGAATGAGGTGAAAACTCGGCAACCCATTCACGGGCAGTTTGATATAACTGAGCCGCAACGTGTGGATTAGTTTGGAAAAAGCTTTTAGGCCGAATGAACAAAGGCACATGATTAAAACGTTCTTCAAGCCTAGTATTCTCAGTTAAGAAAATCTCTTCATCACCCTCAAGTATTGCCATATGAACCGGTTGGATATTGACTGACACCACTTTTATTTGCGGATATTCAGCTAATAATGCAGGTAATTCACGTTCGATACGTTCGATACTATTGGTGGACCGCAGTACAAACCGCAGTAGATATTCACCACGCACTTGACTGCGGGTCAGCAGAATAAATTTAAGTTCACCCTTGGCTCTATCTACCCGATAAGGAGGAAGTCCAGCCTGCTGCACAAAGCGTGTTAAGCGATGTAATAAATCTTGCATATCAGATGGATATAAAAGGCAGTCGCAAAGATCTACCGCCTCGCCACTTGGGCCCACAATCCCCAACACAGGCGCATGGGCGGCGCCTAAGGCCACCATTTTAGCTTTATTACGAAAGCCGCTGTCCTCGCCAATTACCGGCGGCTGAAAAATATCGGGCAAATTAGCTGGGATAAAAGGCGCGAGTAGTTGCTGTAAAGTTTGAGTCTTAACCGCCACTTGCTGCACCATAGGCTGTTGTATATGCCGGCAAGAAAGGCACAGACCTTGGTTAAAATAACCACATTGCTTGATGGTATTTACAATAGCAGCACTCACGGCAGATCCTAGATATCAGTAAAAAAGCGCCACACTGTAGCGGTTTTACAGGTAAAAATCACCTTGAAGCATATTCAAATCAGCATCAAGTGCATAATTCACGGCGCACTCAAGATAGGGTGAGTTTATCAACATCAGCAATAGACTGCCGCTTACCTATGGCCTTTTCAATCCATTCAAGCACTTCAGCTGAAGTACTGCGAAACGTCGTTAACTTACCACCATATAAACTGAGTATTCGCGGATGGGAAATTGATGTTTTCATCAACGTATCCCGCGGTCGCTCAAAGGCTTGGCTATTTTGCTTAGGTAAAACCCGAATACCGCAGAAGGTTTGGGTAATTAAAGCCTTAAGCTCATCAATCTCCGGCGTTAGCGGGAAGTAATGCTTATAAATACCAAGCAGATAATTAATTTCAGACTCGGTCGCCTCAGGCGGCTTATCTAAAGAGGTTAATTCAGTTTCTGTGGTGCCGACTAAGGTTTGACCATACCAAGGCATCACAAATATTACCCGTTTATCGAAGCATGACTCTAAGTACAAGATGCCATCGGGCGCAGGAATATCCAGTAACACATGGGCGCCTTGCACCCAATCGAGTTCAACACCCGCAAGTGGGGGCAACACTTTACTCAACACCTCATTCACCCAAGGACCAGCGGCATTGATAACTAGACGCGCCTCGGCACTATGGGCCTCGCCCCTGTGGCTAAAACTCAGTTCACAGGTCTCGCGCTTGTGTTCCAACTCAAGAAATTCAGCCTCGGCATAGACTTCAGCGCCCAGTGCCTGCGCGCTGCGCGCCACCGCTTGAGTGAGCAATTTATCGTCGGTCTGCGCATCCCAATACTGAAATACGGCTTTTAATCCAGAGAGTTTTAATCCCTTGAAACGATGCCAATGCACAGCAGGTACTGACACAAATTGGCCTAAAGGATCAAATTCACTCAGCAGTGCATACATACTCAGTCCTGCGCGAATGGTCCAAGGACTGCGCTGACTGTTGTCGTACACGGGAATATAAAAGGGCACAGCTTTAACAAGTGATGGCGCAAGATTGAGTAAATGTCGCCTTTCAAGCAATGACTTACGGACTAAATTAATTTGTCCGGTTTCTAAATAGCGTAAACCACCGTGGATAAGCTTGCTGGAATTCGCTGAGGTTTGGCCGCCAATTTCGCCCTTTTCAATCAGCAAGGTGGAATAGCCCGCTGCTGCCGCATATTGGGCAATGCCGACACCGCTGATCCCACCGCCAATAATGGCTACATCGAAACAGGCCATAACTTACTCTCGCTAACCTTCAATAGACGACTGACCCGCTGAGCTTCAAGCATACAACCCATTGCACTCAGTCGAACCGCTAATAAGCGTTAATATGTCAATAAGTTAATCTTAGATCAAATCTCGACGATAAGAGTTTAATCAATACTGGCATGTAATTGCTTAAGTGCTTGATCGCACATAGTCTTTAAGGCTTTTAGTTCGCTCGCCTCGCCGCCGACTTTACAACGCATCAAATGGGGAATTTCACTTGCCTGTGTTTTGAGGGCAAGCCCCGCTGGCGTTAAGGCCAGCACTCTCACGCGTTCATCCTGCTCGCTACGACCACGAGTCACTAATCCTTTAGATTCTAACCGCTTCAGCAATGGCGTTAACGTGCCTGAATCGAGGAAAAGTTTATCGCCTAAGGTTTTGACACTAATCCCCTGCTCTTCCCACAGCACTAGCATGACTAAGTACTGCGGATAGGTTAGATCTAATTTGTCCAACAAAGGCCGATAGGCACGCACCATAGCATTTGCAGCACTATAAAGTGAGAAGCACACTTGATTCTCAAGACATAAAGCATTCTCTGTGCTGGCATTTTCGGCCATATCAACAGGATTAATACGGGTATTGGGTTGAAGCGTTGCCATAGGAAGATCCGACAAATTAAATATATTGCGCACAATATACTTGCATTCACACCAAAGATCGAATTATAGTTTATCACAATTGAATTGCGCGCAATTTAAATCAATTTACTTAATCCTTAATCTTAAAAGGTCTAATACTATGAAAACACTTTATGAAACACGTGCCACAGCAAAAGCGGGTCGTCAAGGTCAAGTCAGCACTGATGATGGTTTACTGGATGTCGCTTTAGCCTATCCAAAAGCCATGGGCGGTAGCGGTCTCGCCACGAATCCTGAACAACTGTTTGCCGCAGGTTATGCCGCCTGTTTCTCAAACGCCGTTTTGCACGTCGCAAAAATCGGCAAAGTGGATATTACCGAAGCACCAGTCAGTGCGGTTGTTGGGATTGGTGCCAATGACGCCGGTGGTTTTGCATTAGCGGTTGCCTTAGAAGTCAGCTTAGATTTACCGCAAGAAGCCGCAGAAGCCCTAGTGCGTCATGCACATCAAGTTTGTCCGTACTCGAACGCCACGCGCAATAATATCGACGTTAAACTTAGCGTAAATGGCGTAACGTTAGGCTAACCATAACCCATCATCGACACCTGTTGATAACGTCAGAAATAGAGCACCCTCGGGTGCTTTATTCTTTATTAGCCAATAACGACTCAAGCTGAGAGTGAGTGTGCATCACACCATTTCACAGGGAGATAAACTGGTTTCAGTTCCCAAAAAATTATTATTCGCGAGTTAACTAACACTTCTTAATATCTAATTTAATCAAAATGATTGATTTAAGTAGAGTAAGAGATAATCGAACCGTTTGACGATACTTAAACCCACTCTCTGTGGGAGGCGCTATGACAAAATATCTATCGAAATTATCTCTCTTTTGCTCGCTATTATTCCTCTTTGCCTTTTCTATCCCAAGCTGGGCCGAGACAACACCCTCAAGCTCAGCGGATCGAACGTGGCACTATGTGAATGCTCAGGGTGAACTCAAAATTAAGCTGTATTTCTTTTGGTCAAAAACCTGTCCGCACTGTGCAGAGGCCCATCCCTTCATTAATTCATTACCGCAAAAATACCCTTGGATAGAACTCGAATCCCATAGGGTGTCAGATCCCGGCGTACAGGATATTTGGCAAAATATTGCCTCCAAAACCAGTACTGAAGCACGCTCAGTACCCTATATGGCAAGTTGTGAAAAGGCCATTGTGGGATATTCAAGTGAAGCGGTAACGGGTGAATTTTTAGTCAATCGACTGAAGAATTGTTATTTATCCCTTGGCGGTAAACTGAGCGACGCTGACCTCCCCACCAAAGGAGCCACCAGCACAACCACAAGCGCTCAAACAGATGCACCGCTCTTTGGCACTTGTGGCACAGATACTGGCGAAGGCACCTGTGATGCCACCAGCTTAAGCGAGCCCGTTGCAGAGCCAGAAGTTCAACCCGTTGAATTACCTTTAGTGGGAGTAGTGACACCTGAGACTATGTCTCTGCCGTTACTCACCTTAGTGCTCGCAGGTGTCGATGCTTTTAACCCTTGCGCCTTCTTTGTGTTGCTATTTTTACTGTCGATAATGGTTAATGCCAAGAGTCGCAGCCGCATGTTACTCGTCGGCGGGATTTTCGTATTCTTCTCCGGCTTTATCTATTTCCTGTTTATGACGGCATGGCTAAACATCTTCCAACTGCTGGGGGCAGGCAGTGATGGCGGTATGATCATTTTAGCAGCGGGTTGTTTAGCTTTGATCGCAGGAGTCATCAATATCAAAGATTACTTCTTTACTAAGGGAGAAGTGACACTATCGATGTCGGCAGAAAATCGTACGAGTCTAATAAAACGCATGGGAAAACTATCCAATTCCAGTAACTTAGGCGCGTTACTCATAGGTTCTACTGTATTAGCTATCCTCGCCAACGCCTATGAATTACTTTGCACCGCAGGCTTCCCAATGATCTACACCAGTGTGCTATCTATGCACAATCTGCCAGACATTGAACGCTATATGTATCTGGTTTTATACAATATTGTATATGTGATCCCGCTGGCTATTATTGTTATCGTTTTCAGTGCGACCTTAGGCAAACGTAAGTTGACCGAAAAAGAAGGCCAAACCCTGAAACTTATGTCAGGCGTGATGATGTTAGGTATGGGTATCGCACTGGTTATTGACCCAACAGCACTGCAAAATGTGAGCCTAGCACTCGGATTGATCTTAGGCTCACTAGGCGTTACAGCAATAATTGTCATCGGCCGCAAACTGTTCACGGCCAAGGCAAAATAATTGCAGATTGGCAAATTCATGTGTAACGACTAAAGTTAACCGTGGGTTTGCCGATAAAGGGATCCAGCTTACAATCGAGGTTAGTTATGTCAATTTCACTGAATACCCAAGCTATCGCACCGAATCTAGAAAATGGTGCAATTGGCGTTAAGGTTGCTCAGTTAGCAAAAGAGCAGCAAAAAGCCGAAGGTAAAATCGCGGTAGATTTAATTGCAGCTGCGGCGCCAAAACCCGTAGGCAATGCAGGCCACAACATCAACACCACGGCCTAATTGTTAGCAATACAAAATCAAAAAAAGCGCTCTGATTATCAGGGCGCTTTTTTTTGTTATTTTCTCTAAAACGTCAGGCGAATTTAAGAAAAAGCGTTACCATTTACGTGCATAATAGTGAATGTCCACACCACAAACGCCAGTGGGATATGCACTAAGGCATAGAAACACTGATCGAGTCGCCCCATTCCTTTTGCTAACAAAATCAAATATAAGTGTAATCCAATCACCAAGGGAAATAGCGCTAACAACGGATAGAGTGCGACAGGATTTGCATCGGAAAATAAGCTGTGACTGAATAAAGCCCACGCCACCATAAAGGCGGTCGTCAACGGCGGCGTTGCAATGCGATATTGCTCTGGATAGGGAAACATCCTACGACCTCTGAGTCTCAATCAATAAATTTACGTTGTAGGTTTTCGCGCAATCAACTGGGCTTTATAACTGCTTTGAGTGGACTGCGGATCACATAATCGACCTTCAAAGTAATGTAAAGATTGCCAGTTAGCAAACACTGATTTGAGTTCATTTTCAGTAAGTAGGAAATCAGGGTTACGTGGCCTACCTATCTGCGCCTGTTGCATTGTAAAGGTTTCATAGACAATAAGGCCTGTGCTCTTAACCGCCTTAGCAATTTGTGGCAGTAATGGGCGATGCAGATAATTAAATACTAAGACAATATCGTACTCTTCAACCGGCAATAATGGTCCTGCCTCTGCTTCTAAATCCCTTTGTAATTTGTAAGCATTAGCCTGATCAATGTGTGACATGGCTGACAAATCTCGATCGATAAAAGTCACTTCAGCCCCTTGCGCTAAAAACCACAAACCATTACGCCCAGAACCGCAAGCGAGATCGAGCACCTTAAGTCCATCGAAGCAACTCAAGTCTAAGTTAGACACAGATGGATTAGGCCAAGCGAACTCTGTGATTAACGCAGCAGGCGTTAAAGTTGACGTATGGGTTACAGACATATCAATTAGCCCTTAATTTCTTTTTTCGAGTCAATTTGCCGACGATGCACAATAGAATAATGCCTGAGCCCTGCTGGACCATGGGACACGATAACTGACAAAAAAAGTATCACGATTAACAGCTCAGGTTTGTAATGAGCCAGCGGCACAAACAGGCCAAGCAAGCCTATTTTTACTAAAGTTAACACTCCCTTAAGCTGGATCAGCCAGCGCCAATCCCGTGCGATTTCCCACAACATTAATATGCAGCCCGTCGTCATCGCGAGATACCAATAACTCAACCATTGCACTTTATTTACATCTAATAAAATACCACCACCGACACCAACGATCCCTAAAATATGTAATGCCCTTAAACTGGTTTTACTCAAACGTTGAAACCAAAAACGTTTTTCTGATATGCCTTGTTTGTGCATTACAACCCCTTAAGAATCAATTGCGTAACATTTAATTAAAATGATAATATAATTTTATACAATAAAGGCTTTTGAAATAACATTATTTATAGAATATATAAAAATAAATAAGCCATCTCCTCAATATACAAGATTAAATTATAATATCTATAAAATACAAATAGATAAAACACACCACCAAAGCCATAATTCATGCCATTTTTATTTTATAAAGTTAAAATCAATCCATTCAATATGTTAACTCACGCATGTTATACCGTATTGAAGCAGTGATTAGCCTCAACTTCATTAATATTTCCCATCCGATTGCACATTTTAAATATGTTATTTTCGCTGTAACAAAGGTTATGTGATCTGAACACACATATACCTCTTTAGATAGTGCTAAATTTGCAAATGGAGAATGCTCTAACAGTGCGTGAGCTGCGTAAAAAATAAATATCACGCCACGATGAATAACCCTTATTAAGTAGATGAATGTACGGCGGAGGAACTATCATGTTCACAAGAAATATTCAAAAAACAGCACTAGCCATGCTGATCTCTGGCGCTATGGCAGGTACTGCCTATGCAGCACCAGAAGTGCTAGCCGATTTTCACGGTGAAATGGGTAGCTGCGACAGCTGCCACGTATCAGACAAAGGTGGCGTCACCAACGATAACCTTACCCATGAAAATGCTCAGTGTGTTAGCTGCCACGGTGATTTAAAAGAACTGGCCGCCGCTGCACCTAAAGATAAAGTATCACCCCATAAATCTCACCTAATTGGCGAAATTGCTTGTACTAGCTGCCATAAAGGTCATGAAAAATCAGTCACCTATTGCGATGCTTGTCACAGCTTCGGCTTCGATATGCCTTACGGTGGCAAGTGGGAACGTAAGTTTGTGCCTGTTGATGCAGACAAAGCTGCTCAAGATAAAGCCATTGCCGCTGGCGCAAAAGAAACCACTGATGTCGTGATCATAGGTTCAGGTGGTGCAGGTCTTGCTGCAGCCGTTTCAGCCCGTGATGCAGGCGCTAAAGTTATCCTGCTTGAAAAAGAACCTATCCCAGGCGGAAACACTAAACTTGCTGCTGGTGGTATGAACGCTGCAGAAACTAAGCCACAGGCTAAACTAGGTATCGCAGACAAGAAACAAATCATGATCGACGACACCATGAAAGGTGGTCGCAATATTAACGATCCTGAATTAGTCAAAACCTTAGCCAACAACTCATCAGACTCTATCGATTGGTTAACCTCTATGGGTGCCGATATGACTGACGTAGGTCGTATGGGTGGCGCAAGTGTTAACCGTAGTCACCGTCCAACAGGCGGCGCGGGTGTGGGTGCACACGTAGCACAAGTTCTATGGAACAACGCGGTGAAACGTGGTGCTGACATTCGCTTAAACAGCCGTGTCGTACGTATTCTTGAAGATGCAAGCGGTAAAATTACCGGCGTATTAGTGAAGGGTGAATACACAGGTTACTACGTAGTTAAAGCCGATGCTGTCGTCATCGCGGCGGGTGGTTTTGCTAAAAATAATGACCGTGTCGCTAAGTACGATCCAAAACTGAAAGGCTTTAAAGCAACTAACCACCCAGGTGCTACAGGTGATGGCTTAGATGTGGCATTACAAGCGGGTGCTGCAACTCGCGACTTAGAGTTTATTCAAGCTCACCCAACTTATTCACCTGCTGGTGGCGTGATGATCACCGAAGCGGTACGTGGTAACGGTGCGATCGTGGTTAACCGTGAAGGTAACCGCTTTATGAACGAAATCACCACCCGTGACAAAGCGTCTGCCGCGATTCTGCAACAAAAAGGCGAAAGTGCTTATTTGGTATTCGATGACTCTATCCGTAAGAGCTTAAAAGCTATCGAAGGCTATGTGCACCTGAAAATTGTTAAAGAAGGCAAAACAATTGAAGATCTGGCTAAACAGTTAGATATTCCAGCAGCCGAACTCGCTAAAACAGTGAAAGCTTATAATGGCTTTGTTAAATCAGGTAAAGATGCTCAATTTGAACGTCCTGACTTACCACGTGAATTAGTTGTTGCACCTTTCTACGCTCTCGAAATCGCGCCAGCAGTTCACCACACTATGGGTGGTGTTGTGATCGATACTAAAGCCGAAGTGAAGAGTGAAAAAACGGGCAAGCCTATTGATGGTTTATATGCAGCAGGTGAAGTCACAGGTGGCGTTCACGGTGCTAACCGCTTAGGTGGTAATGCTATTTCCGATATCGTTACTTATGGCCGTATCGCGGGTGCATCTGCAGCTAAATACGCTAAAGACAAAAAGTAAAATGCAATAACGGAGGGTTAAAGGACTAACCCTCAGCTCATAATAGTACGACTTTCAATATGAGAGCCCTAGCTTGAACACTTCAAGTAAAAGCAGTCAATCAATAAGCGAGCCGTCAGGGGCTCGCTTTTTTTATTCCCAATTGATGATAAAGCTCACTCTTTTAACGGGGAATTTTCTAAGGCTAAGGACAAAAAGCCCTAACTCACTTACACTCTTTGCCAGATAATGACATCAGCAAACCCGTTAGGTGACTGAAATGAGAATTGGATTTTTTAGCGCAAAACATTACGACATGCAGCACTTTAACCGCACAAATGCTGCGTTTGGTGCACAAATTGAGTACTTCGATTATCGCCTCTGCATGCAAACAGTGAAGCTTGCCGAAGGTTTTGAAATTGTCTGCGCCTTCGTCAACGATTCACTCTGTGAAGAAGTTCTGGTCGAACTCGCTAAGGGTGGCACAAAAATTATCGCCATGCGCTGCGCTGGATTTAACAACGTCGATTTAGTTGCCGCTAAACGCTTAGGCATGCAAGTCGTTAACGTACCAGCTTATTCTCCTGAATCCGTGGCCGAACATACAGTCGCACTGATGTTGACACTGAATCGAAAAATCCACAAAGCTTACCAACGCACCCGCGATGCCAACTTCTCCCTCGAAGGCTTAGTCGGCTTTAACATGTTCGGCAAAACCGTCGGCGTGATTGGTACAGGTAAAATCGGCGTAGCAACTATCAAGGTATTGCTCGGTTTTGGCTGTAAAGTCATTGCCTTCGATCCCTTTATCAATCCGGCTGTCATCGCGCTGAATGTTGAATATCAAGATCTCGACTCTATTTATGCCAACAGCGATATCATCAGCTTGCATTGCCCGTTGACCGCGGATAACCGTCACTTACTAAACCAAGCCAGCTTCGCCAAGATGAAACCCGGTGTCATGGTGATCAACACCAGCCGCGGTGGTTTACTCAATGCTTTCGACGCAATGGAAGCATTAAAACTGGGACAAATCGGCTCGCTTGGGCTCGATGTATATGAAAACGAAAAGGGCCTGTTCTTCGAAGACAAATCGAATGAAATTATTCAAGACGATGTATTCCGTCGTTTATCAGCCTGCCATAACGTGATTTTCACGGGTCACCAAGCCTTCCTCACCGAAGAAGCCCTAGGCGCCATTGCCAAAACGACCTTGAGCAATATAAAAGCACTATGTGCCGGTGAACTCTCTGGTAACGAATTGTTTTAACTGACAGATAAAATCCTGACTGCTAAAGTGAGGCTTCAACGTTTGAAGCCTCATAGAGGAATATAAATATGTTAGTGACTCAGGAAATTCAGGATATCTCCACGCCTTCAGGGCTAATGCGCACCTATATCTATCGCCCAGAAGCACAGGGAATATTCCCAAGTATCATCTTTTATTCCGAGATATTTCAGCAAACTGCGCCCATCGCCCGCACCGCCACTATTCTTGCTGGCCACGGTTTTGTGGTGTTAGTACCCGAAGTGTTCCATGAACTGAATCCTTTAGGCACTGTGCTGGCCTATGATGAATCAGGTAAAGATAAAGGTAACGCCGATAAATTTGCCAAACCCCTAGAACACCACGATAGCGATACCCAAGCACTGATCGATTTTGCCACTCAACAAACTTACTGCAATGGCAAAGTTGGCTCTATGGGCGTGTGTATCGGCGGCCACTTAGCCTACCGTGCCGCACTCAATCCCGCTATTTTAGGTGCATTTTGCCTCTATCCAACCGACATTCATTCCAACACCCTACCCTGCGCTTACGGTAATGACTCACTGAGCCGCAGCGGTGATATTCAAGGAGAATTAGTGTTAGTGTTCGGCAAGCAAGATCCCCACGTATCTGCGGAAGGCCGAGTACTAATTCACCAGCAATTAATGGCGCTGAACCGTAACTTCACTTGGCTTGAAGTCAACGCCCAACACGCCTTTATGCGTGATGAAGGCGAACGCTATGATCCCGCACTCGCACTGCAAATGTACCTGCAAGCGGTAGCTTTTTTTCAAAGAGTGCTTCACTAGTTTATAAATTAAACATACAAAAATATTAAATACTTAAGGAAAGAGTAAAAATGAAACCCTATAAAAATTTATCCTCAAAAAACTTAGCATTACTATTAATGATTACCCGAGTAACAACCGTTGTTTCGTTATTAGCCGTCGTGCTTTCATTAATTGGCCTAGCGAGTCAGTTTTGGATGACACGTGGATTTAGCCTTAACTTTTGGTCGACTGTGGGCATAGCTACTCTTATCCCCTCTCTACAAGTGCTTTTGGGCTCTGGTATCATAGCTGCTATCATTGCATTTGAAGAATCCTACCGCCAAAAGTCTGAAGCCTTTATCGCCTCGTTAAAATAGCATTTAGTGTTGCCAAAAATACACCTAACGATCTAACTTTTTAAAATAAAATGAATCACTAAAACCTTAACTAATATTATGGTTTTAGTGATTCATCCTTTCATATATTAAACTGCTAGTAAAAAGCAGATAATCACTATTCGGAATATATTTCATCGATAAAGCCATCTAAAACACCTATCTGCAAAAGGGGAAAACCTTTACCCCAAGAAATATCATATCCAATAGTAATGGCATTTGAACCTAGCTTACCAACACCAAGGCTGTATTCATTATTTGCATGAACTTCGATCAAGCATGGCAACAAAAATGCCCAAACATTGGATGAGGAGAGCTCAATATCTGTAGGAACAATGTCAGAAGAGGTAAGGAAATGAATAATCCTAGCAGTTGCATCTTTTCTAATCTGCTCTGCATTATTGATGAGTTTATCGAATGCCTCACATTGGGATACTGTTGGTCCCTCTTTTGTCCCCCAAATACGTATGAGAAAGCCATCCCCTAAATAAGGTATATCTAATTTCCTTTCCCAGATTTTTGATTGACCTTTTCCTGAAATATCACCAAAAGGAAAAATGGTTATTGACTTTACAAACATGCGAACTCCAAATAACTAAAGTTGCCAACCATAGCCAGATATATCAAATTTGTTAACAATTATGTACACGTATAACTCTGACTGTTCTCAATTACAAAGCAGTCATTATCTCCTTTAATTTTCGTGAATATTTTTTGCTGCCTGGTACTCTTATTTTTTTAAGGTAACGTTCTAGTTCATCTTGCTTTTCAATTAAGAGGCAGAACTCAATAATGTATATCACCAAGAAATTTTTATAAAAAGGCAGTGTTGCAATAACATCATCATTGCTCTCTTGCTCATCTGGTGCATCAATAAAAGTATCAATTTTTTTATCGAAGAAACGAGTAAATAGTGGCATGTTCGATGACACTATCTTCTCCATCTCTAAAATAGAAAACTCGGCGGCGTTTATTTTTTGTGCATCATAGGCTAATAACACTTTAGGTAGATCACATTCATTCACATTTACTTTACTATTCTTTTTTGCATAGACGAATAATGAACTATAAAGTTCAGTATCAATCAATTTGCCAACATCTTCTTCAATGACCATGTATCTATATCCTTTGTTACTCAGGATCAAACTTCTTTTTGCCTTCGAGTAAGGCCTGACGTTCGGCTAAGGGGGTTTGATCGGCCAGCTTTAACACTGCCTTTTGCAGCATGAGGTTATTAGGATAAGTGATGGTATCACCGTTATCGCGGTGAATAAGCACATGGAATAAAGCGATTTCGATGATCACGCCGCTAATATCTTCATCCTTATCAACTACCCGAATGCGCTCGCCGATACGGTAGGGAAACACGAAAAAGATCAGCACGCCAGCAGTTAAATTACTCAATATCGACCATTGAGCAACTAATGCAACGCCCATCACCGCAAAGGCAGATGACACAAATAGCGACACATCCTGATAGCCCAGTCCGAGCGAGACCGCCATCAAGGACAGAGTAATAAAAAACATCACATAGGAAATAAAACGGGTCACTAAACTGGTCCGTGCAACACTCACTTGCTTCATTTGCGCGAGTTTTCTAACCCAATGGGTTAAGGCGCGCTGTAAAAAGATAAACACTGCAAGATAAATACAGGCAAGCAGGATTTGATTTGTCATAATAGCGGCTCAATTAACTAAAACTGTCTGAATTCTAACTTTTTTGCGCGAGCAGTTATAGCCCGTGCAAACAAGCCAAACAGCTAAACCGAGTAATTAATCCAATATGGCCGATTCGACCCTCTTACATGAAACCCAAGACGCACTAGGCCCGATTCGTGTAATCGATTACGACGACTCACGGATCCTGTCCTTTGGGGATAACGATGAGCAGAGTAAGATCCTCAAGGCGGCGCCCCATATTCCCCAGCACACTTATGTGCAAGCCATGTTGTTGGTTTTACTATTTTGTAAGCCCAAGAGCGCTATTGTTTTAGGTTTAGGCGGCGGCTCGATTATTCACTCACTGCGCAATTTCGACGCGGCAATAAAGTTAACAGCGGTGGAATTACGCCCCGCGGTGATTGAGTTAGCTAAGCGCTATTTTCAGTTGCCGATAGGTAAAAAGCTCAATCTTATCAATGATGATGCTATTGCTTTTTTAGCTGCTGGCGATCATAAAAAAGTGGATGTAATTTTTGCCGATATTTATACAGCCAAAGGCGTTGAAACAGGGCAGCTTTCGCCAATATTCCTTGAGCAGTGCACTAACCTCATCAAACCCAATGGGTATTTAGTGCTGAACTGCTGGAAAGAGCATAGCCAAAATCGCGAGTTGTTAGCCGACTTACAACAACACTTTGCCCATGTGAACGCTTGTCTCACAGGCGGCGGTAATTGGGTGATTTTTGCGAGCCAATCGCCACAGCTTTTAGGCACCTCGGCCCTTAAAAGTAGTGCTCAATCTTTATCGCAACAATTGGGTTTTGCCCTTGATCGATCATTGACACGCTTTGGGCCTTGGATTTAATACTAATATCAGCAAAATAGCGTAAATTAGTTAACCCTAAGGCTGAGCTTTGATATTCTTCTCACACTTCCATGATATGAGCTGTCACCATGAAAAATAATAATAAATTGATGTTAAGCGTTATGGCTCTGGCGTGCCTTAACTCTCTCAATGCTAACGCCGAAAGTTTTAGTTTTGACACTCGTAGCTCACTGAATTCAGATACATTAGTGCTATTCCAAAGCGCTGATTCTACTACCTATGGGATCGACTTTTTACCTCAGTCGACCCAAGATCAATTAAACCTAGCAACGGCGGATAATATTTTTTCCGGCAAACGGGGGGAAATCCTCGAGATTTTGGTACCCAGCGAAATTGATGCTAAACGGGTCTTACTGGTCGGCATTGGCGATGCAAAAAACTTAACGCCCGGCGACATTAATACAATCGGTGGCAATGTTGCGGCCAAACTCGATACGGTTCCCCAAGCCACAGTGCGTGTACTCACCCAAGGCTTAACGGCCGCGCCGCTATTTGCCTCTGAGCTTGCCCACGGAATTGAACTACGCAGTTATCGCTACACTCAGTTCAAAGCGAGCCCCCGTGCCGAGAAGAATTACCAAATCGCTGTCGATGATTTAAGTCGCAACCAAAAACACCATAAAAATCTGCAAGCGGTTGAAGCAGGTGTGTTTTTAGCACGCGATCTGACAAACGCACCTGCAGACATTATGTATCCCGACAGCTTTGCTAACGAAGCCAGAAAACTCAAATCCCTCGGCGTTAAAGTCACGGTATTAGAAGCCAAAGATATCGAACGTCTACAACTGGGCGCCTTAGCTGCTGTAGGTAAAGGCAGCGAGCGCCCACCTAAGTTAGTGGTCGCCCATTGGCCTGGTAGCAAAGACGCGCCAATCGCACTGGTCGGTAAAGGCATCACCTTCGACTCGGGTGGTTACAATATTAAGGCGACAGGTACTTCAATCGCGCGGATGAAGTCAGATATGGCAGGTGCAGCCACAGTGCTTGGCACTATTAAAGCCATGGCGATTCAAAAAGCGCCAGTCAACGTAGTGGCGATTATGCCCATGGCGGAGAACATGGTATCGGGTCATGCAATGATCCCTGGTGATGTGATTAAAACCGCCCAAGGTCTCACCGTTGAAGTGCTCAATACCGACGCCGAAGGTCGCCTAGTGCTGGCCGATGGCCTCTGGTATGCAAGAGAAAATTATAAGCCATCAGTGATTATCGATGTTGCGACACTGACTGGCTCAAAAGTGAGTGCGTTAGGCAATGTTTACGCAGGCTTGTTTACCGATTCTGAGCCTTTAGTGCAGCAGCTAACTTATGCAGGTCAACAGGTTGGCGAAAAGGTCTGGCGCTTACCGTTAGATCAAGCCTATGCGGATGAGCTTAAATCCACTATCGCGGATCTCACAAACACAGGTAAAGAAGGCAGCGCGGGTGCTTCCTCTGCGGCCATGTTCTTAAAACGCTTTGCGGGCGAACAGCCTTGGGCACATATCGATATCGCGGGCAATGCCTTAACCGCCACCGATACCGCTGTTGTGCCTGCGGGGGCAACAGGTTACGGCGTGCGCTTACTCAGCACTTGGTTAACTCAACCCAAAGCACAGAACTAGAACCTAGAACCTCACTATCTTGTTTTAATTGTATTTACACTTTAAGGGATATCATTGGTATCCCTTTTTTATGCTCGAAATTTATCTTATCTCAATCAACAAAAACCAGCCGGCTAAATCCAAACTACACCCAATCACGCCAAACCCGCAGCAGTCGCAGAAAAACCGATTGAGTCCGACCTAATCGCATCATCATTCTACTAAACCGATTAAGATAATAGTTTTTATCCGTTATCTTAATTTTAATCGAGTCGGTAATATGCTTCACATCGACAGGACGCAAGCAAATGTCCTCGTTATGAACTTAAGCCATCATCAACTAAATGGAAGCATAAAATGACTCAATCAATTATCAACAGCACAATCAAACCATTCAAAGCCACTGCATTCCACAATGGTGAGTTCGTTCCAGTAACTGAACAAGACCTGTTAGGTAAATGGTCTGTTGTCTTCTTCTACCCAGCAGATTTTACCTTTGTTTGCCCAACTGAATTAGGCGACATGGCTGATCACTACGAAAAACTGCAAGGAATGGGTGTTGAAGTTTACTCAGTATCAACTGACACTCACTTCACTCACAAAGCATGGCATGACACGTCAGACACCATCAAGAAGATCAACTTCCCAATGCTGGCTGACCCAACAGGCACTATCAGCCGTAACTTCGGCGTGATGATTGAAGAAGACGGTTTAGCACTACGTGGTACTTTCGTGATTAACCCAGAAGGCCAAATCAAGGTCAGCGAAGTTCACGATTTAGGCATCGGCCGTAGCGCTCAAGAGCTAGTTCGTAAAATTCAAGCTGCTCAATATGTTGCTACTCACGATGGCGAAGTTTGCCCAGCTAAATGGCAACCAGGTGACGAAACATTAGCACCGTCTTTAGACCTCGTTGGCAAAATCTAATTTAGCCTGCAAAGCCTCAACCCCGCCAGTCTAGCATCCCAAGCTGATTGGCGTTACAGCCAACACAGTTGTAGCGCCACGCAGCAAAGGATTAAGCCCGCCCCTGCAAGGGCCTAGACTGGCCCCCTTACTTCTCCCTTTTAAGCGATTTTGGAGTCATCACATGTTAGATGCGAATTTAAAAAATCAACTGCAAACCTATCTGCAAAACCTCAAGAGACCAGTTGAACTTGTCGTGTCTGCAGATGAAAGTAGAAAGTCTCAAGAATTAAAAAGCTTAGCGCAAGACATTGTCAGCCTATCTTCTCTGGTGAGCCTGAAAGAAGTTCAGGGCGAACGCATCCCGGCGATGACAGTGATTAACCCAGAGCTTAATACGCAAATCAGCTTTGCTGGTCTGCCTATGGGTCACGAATTTACCTCACTCGTGCTGGCATTACTGCACACGGGTGGACACCCAATCAAACTCAGCGATGATATTATTGAGCAGATCCGCAATCTGCCAGGCAAATATGCCTTTGAAACTTACGTCTCACTGACCTGCCAAAACTGCCCAGACGTAGTACAGGCACTGAACATGATGGCGGCCATTAACCCGAATATCACCAACGTGATGATCGACGGTGCCCTGTTCCAAGAAGAAGTGACCAGCAAAAACATTATGGCTGTGCCTTCTGTCTACTTAAATGGCGAAGTGTTTGCAGCCGGCCGTATCAGCATTGGCGAGATCCTCAATAAACTGGATACCAATGCCGCAAGCCGTAAGGCCGATAAAATTAATGAAAAAGCGCCATTCGAAGTCTTAGTCGTTGGCGGCGGCCCAGCCGGCGCAGCGGCAGCTATTTATGCAGCACGTAAAGGACTTCGCACCGGTATTGTTGCCGACAAGTTTGGCGGACAAGTGGCTGAAACCGTCGGTATCGAGAACTTTATTTCGGTCAAAGCGACCGAAGGTCCAAAACTAGTGGCAAACCTTGAAGCCCATGTACGAGACTACGAAGTTGACATCATGGACAACCAAAAAGCGGTGTCATTGACGACTGACGGTTTGTTCGAGCTTGAACTGGCAAGCGGCGCTAAATTACGTAGCCGTACCGTATTGTTAGCCACAGGTGCCCGCTGGCGTGAAATGAACGTCCCCGGCGAGAAAGAATACCGCGGCAAAGGCGTCGCATACTGCCCACATTGTGATGGCCCGTTATTTAAGGGCAAGCGTGTGGCGGTGATCGGCGGCGGTAACTCAGGTATCGAAGCGGCTATCGATCTTGCGAACATAGTAGAACATGTGACTGTGCTGGAATTTGATAAAACCCTGCGCGCCGACGATGTACTGCAACGTAAAGCGGCTTCTATGGGTAACATTAAAATCATTACCCAAGCCATGACCACTGAAGTGACTGGCGATGGTACTCGGGTTAATGGCCTGAACTACACAGACAGAGCCACTGGCGAGAGTCACCATGTCGCACTTGCAGGTATCTTCGTGCAGATTGGGCTAGTACCGAATGCGGAATGGTTAAAGGGCACTATCGATTTAACCCCAAGGGGCGAGATCATAGTCGATGAGCGCGGACAAACCTCAGTCCCAGGTATTTTTGCCGCAGGTGATGTCACTAACTCACCTTTCAAGCAAATTATCATTGCCATGGGCAGCGGCGCGACCGCATCACTGGGCGCATTTGATTACTTAATTCGCCACAGCGATGAAGAAACCGCCGCGACCAAAGCCGCTTAAGGCTTAACTCGTCAACAGACATCAAAGCTAACGCAAAAAAATAGCCAGCATTTGCTAGCTATTTTTTTGATGTTAACTAAGCCATTGATAAGGCTTAGCAGGCCTAATTTGCATTAGCATTTCAGGGGTGTCGACCGCTTTAAATCCAAACTGCGCGTAGAGTCCATGGGCATCGCGGGTGGCTAACATTATCCGTCTTAAACCTTGTAATTCAGGATGTTCCATAATTGATGTCATCATCAACTTACTTAAGCCTAAGCCACGGTGCGACTCAAGTACAAACACATCGGCAAGATAGGCAAAAGTGGCTTTATCTGTGATTAAGCGGCCAAAAGCCACTTGTTGATTGTCCTTATCAAATACCCCAAAACACAGGCTATTGGCTAACGCTTTTTGTAGCAGCGCCTTTGGCATGCCCTGCGCCCAATAGCTATTACTAATAAAGCCATGGATAACCTCAAGATTCATTTCAGCTTGATCTGTACTGACTCTGTATCCTGTTTCCTGCTGCATTTTCCTTTCTCCGAAATTTTTCGTTAACGTCAGTTCAGGTGTTATTGGCACTCATGAATATCATAAATGCCATCGCTAATAACACCACTTTAGCTAACGAATACAAAGCCCCCGCTAAAGTGCCACCGCCATGATAACTAAAGGCTAAGTGGCGATTGATTTCATACTTAAAGGATTTAGCTAAATAACGGTAAGCGAGAAAGTAAAACAAGGAGGCTGCGGGCCAAATCCCCATAAGTAGCATTTGCCCCTGAGCCTTAGTGGTGAGTAAAGTTGAGATAAACGGTATGCTTAAGCAGACAACATATATCCAAGCAAAACGCTTAAGTAGCTGGCGGATTTTTTTATCGGATAATGATTTCAACTTCACTCCTTGTCATCTTACATAGCTTCGATTTGCTCAACCATAAGTTGCAGCGAAAAATTGCCACGATACTCATTCACATCGAGTTTATACACAACACGAGCATGATTAATCGTCGCATCTGGCCAAGTATGCAAATCCACATTAAAGGCAATGGCATCGAGCATCACAGTGCCGCATTGGGTTTCGAGTACGAGCTTAAGGTGGCGCTCACCGACAAGACGTTGTTGCACTATCGTAAAGTAACCATCGAATAACGGCTCTTCGAAAGCTTGTCCCCAAGGCCCCGCATTGCGCAGTAACTGAGCCATTTCAAGATTCAACTCTGCGGGAGTGAGCTCGCCATCGGACCAAAGCTCACCCGTTAACAACTCAGGTTTAAGCTGCTCACGCACCGCATCATCATAGGCTTTGGCAAATGTCGCAAAACTGCCCGCTTTGAGCGATAAACCCGCCGCCATTGCATGACCACCAAATTTGATAATCAGTCCCGGATGGCGAGTGTTCACTAACTCCAATAAGTCGCGCATATGCAAGCCTGTGATCGAACGCGCCGAGCCTTTAATTTCACCATTGCCCGCATCGGCAAAGGCAATCACGGGTCTATGGTATTTGTCTTTAATGCGCGAGGCCAAAATCCCGATCACGCCTTGATGCCAATCCTCTTGAAATAAAGCAATCCCCCAAGGTAACTCGGCTTCGTTAAGCTTTAAGTGCTCTAGGCTTTTTAAGGCTTCCTGCTGCATGCCGACTTCCAGCTCACGACGTTCTTGATTCAATCCGTCAAGCTCTGCCGCCATGCGCCGTGCATACATCATGTCTTCGCAGAGTAAGGTTTCAACCCCAAGTGCCATTTCATCTAGTCGCCCTGCGGCATTCAGTCTAGGGCCCACGGCAAAACCAAAGTCAGATGCGACAATGCGCGCCGGATTTCGCTTCGCCACTTCAAGCAACGCAGTAATCCCCACACGGCAACGCCCGACTCGCACGCGCTGCAAACCTGCTTCAACCAAAATACGATTATTGGCATCGAGTGACACCACATCGGCAACGGTGCCAAGGGCAACGATATCGAGTAATGTGCCTAAATTAGGCTCAGAAATACCATGGGTTTGATACCAGTTTCGCGTCCGTAATTCAGCCCTTAATGCGGTCATCAAATAAAAGGCCACGCCGACACCCGCTATCGATTTACTGGCAAATGGACAGCCCGGTTGGTTAGGGTTCACTATCGCATCGGCAGCGGGTAACTCATGGCCGGGTAAATGATGGTCGGTAATCACCACTTGCATACCAAAGGCTTTGGCCGCCGCAACACCGTCAATTGATGAAATACCATTATCAACTGTGATGAGTAGTTCAGCCTGTTTGGAAGCCGCAACTGCAACAATTTCAGGGCTTAAGCCGTAGCCGTAATCGAAGCGATTGGGGATCAAATAATCCACTCTCACCGCGCCCATCATCCGCAGCGCCAACATACACACACTGGTCGATGTGGCGCCGTCTGCGTCAAAGTCACCCACGATCAGAATCGACTTATTCGCCTGCATGGCATCGGCAATAAGCGCCGCAGCTTCAGGCAGGCCCTTCATGGTTTCAGGTCTTAATAGACCCTTAAGGACAAGTTCGCATTCGTGGGTGAGCGCACCACGGCGAGCGTAAAGCTGCTTCAATAGCGGCGAAAGATGAGCAGGTAAATGGCTATCATCAACGGTTGGGCGACGGACTATCTTATGGTTCAAGGGACTCAAACTCTCATGAAATCGTGGCAATAAGATAACAAAAAGGTGAGCCTTAAGCTCACCTTTCGTGGGATAAATTTTACATTTTAGGCTGTTACTGACGTGCCTCTAAGGTGCGTAATAAGTCTTCAGGCGGTTGATAACCAGGGATCATATTGCCATCTTCTAATACGATTGCAGGCGTACCATTAACACCAAAGGTTGTGCCTAACGCATATTGCTCAGCAATTTTAGCATCACATGTTGCCGCGGCAACTTTGCTGCCCGCTTTAGCATCAGTCATGGCTTTTAATGGATCTTTAGCACACCAGATAGCTTGCATCTCATCGGCATTAGCTGACGGCACACCCGCGCGCGGGAAGGCTAAGTAACGCACTGTAATACCAAGTTTATTGTAGTCAGACATTTGGCTATGCAATTTACGGCAATAACCACAGCTAACATCGGTAAATACAGTGACCACGTGTTTTTCGTTTTTCGCTTTATAGACAAGCATATTCTCTTCAAGCGGCTTCATCATTTCTAAACGCGGACCCGCTAATGCGGCTTCGGTTAAGTTTTTCATACCCTTATCGATATCATACACACTACCGTGGAATAGTTTTGAACCATCACGGCTAATATAGAGCACGCCGCGGTTGGTCATGGCTTGATACAAGCCCTCAATTGGTGAGTCCTGCATAGAAATGACTTCAACATCTAACATCTCACCGAGTTTTTGCTTAATCGCAGCGGTATCGGGAGACGTCGCAGTGGCAGCGCTGGCAAGTGGTGCAACTAGGAGGGCAAAAACTAATGATAATGCTGGGGTCAACTTCATGGGACATCCTATAAATTGTGTCACTACAACGAGATATTGGGGCCGTTCTAACTCGAGATATTCAATAGACCCTGTATAGGGGCAAAAAGTTACAGACAAGCCGCGCGGAAAGCAAATTTATGCTGTAACTAAATCCTTTTTTAGCCTCTAGGATGATGCTGTTGATGCAATTCCTGCAATCTTGCCCGTGCGACATGGGTATAAATCTGCGTGGTCGATAAGTCGCTGTGACCTAATAACAGTTGGACAACCCGCAGATCGGCACCGTGATTGAGCAAATGAGTGGCAAAAGCATGTCGTAAAGTGTGCGGTGATAATGCAGTTTCAATCCCCGCACGCAGAGCATAAAGTTTAATCCGATGCCAAAAAGTTTGCCGCGTCATCATCTGCCCGCGTTTCGACGGAAATACCACATCAGATTGTTTATTACCGAGCAACTCTTGGCGAGCAAATTTCATGTAGCCCTCCACTTCGGTAATAGCCAATTCCCCCAGCGGCACAAGACGCTCTTTGCCACCCTTGCCCACAATACGTACTAAGCCTTGGCGCAAACTCATTTGCTCCATGGTCAAGCCGACAAGTTCACTCACCCTGAGGCCAGTTGCATACAAAAGCTCTAGCATTGCCTTGTCACGGCATTCGACGGCATCATCCACATTGGGCTCAGACAGTAAACGGTCAACCTGCGACTCACTCAGAGAATCCGGCAAATGGCGCGTTAACTTAGGTGACTCTACTAAGGCCATAGGATCGGCTGAAATCTGCTTGGTCTGCACCAGATAAGTATAGAAACGCCGTAAGCTGCTGAGCAGCCGAGCGCTACTGGTACGCGCAAAATTCTGCTCAACTCTAAAGGCCAGATATGCCCTAACATCGGTCTGAGAAACCGCGAGTAACGTCACTCCTTGCTGACCTTGATAACGATCAAAATGGCGTAGATCGGTACGATAGGCCGATAGCGTGTTATCACTCAGTCCTTTGCTTGACCAAAGATCATCAAGAAAAGCATCGATAAGTGGATCTGGCATATAGGTTTTAGGCACAAATACTCCATAAAAAAACGGCGTAATCAAATGATACGCCGTTGATATTAATTTAAATATGTCTAAGCCTGCATAAGCTTAACTGAGTTAAGCATAAAGACGAGAACTAGAATGCAAAGCCTAGGCTGCAGCCGTTTGACCACGGCCACGACCGAATACTAAACACAGTGCAATCGTCGCAATGGTCGGCAATAACCAAGCCATACCTTCTTCATAGAGTGGCAGCTTAGATAACACTGGAGACATAACATTCACTATATGGATAAAAACCTGTGCTAAGCCATTCATGGCTTGACCATCAGCGTCAGTCAAACTTTTCGCTGCCACTTTAAGACCATCGAAGATGCCGAAAAACAGTGCCACGCTCAGTACTGCACGATGTGCAAACTGTGGATTCGCAAAATAAGCGGTCAGGAAAGTCACAACCACAAGAGCAATAGCCACAGGATAAATCGTCATTAATACGGGAATACTAATAGCAATCAACTGACTTAGGCCCACGTTCGCAATCACAGCGCATATCAAGCTTAAAAAGATCACGAGGAAACGGTAAGACAGTTTAGGCATTAGCTCATTAAAGAACTCAGAACACGCACTCACCAGTCCAACCGCAGTGGTCAAACAAGCTAAAGTCACGACTGATGACAACAAGACTGAGCCTAGCTCCCCAAACTCGCGGGTCACGTAATTTGTTAATATTTCGCCGCCATTTTTAGTGCCGATAGCGATGTCGCCGGCGGTTGCACCTAAAAAGAACAAGGACACATACACAAAAGTTAAACCAGCGGCGGCGATAAAGGCTGCACGGATTAGATACTTAGTTTGATCACTGGGTTGGTCAATGCCCTTTTTACGCAGGATATCAATAATCAACATACCAAACATCAAGGATGCTAACGTATCCATAGTGTTATAGCCTTCCAAAATACCTTTGGTCAGCGGATGCTGTTGGTAATCCCCCACAGCTTGGCCTACTTCGGATGCAGGTAAAAACAGCACTGAAACGGCTAATCCGACCAATAAAATCAATAAAATAGGCGTTAATACTTTACCTACGCTATCGAGCAACTTACCAGGGAAAAGCGCCAGCAACATAGTGACAGCGAAGAAACCTAATGTGTATAGCAGTTGCGTCAGGTTTAATTCTAAACTGCACAGCAAAAACGTTGCCGTGGTGTCATCGATAAATGGCTTAGCGCCAATCTCGTAAGCCACTAATCCCGTACGCGGCGCAGCAAAAGCAGGGCCGATAATAATGTAAATCGCGACTGCCAATGTCGTTGCTGCAAATACTGGCAGCATAGCCATAACCTTACCTTGAGCCTTAGCGACGGCAATCAGTCCAACTAAAGGTAAACCTACGGCGGTAATCAAAAAACCCAACATGGCGAGGGGCATATTTTCGCCCGCTAACATACCCGCGAATGGTGGAAAAATTAGGTTTCCCGCACCTAAAAAGAACGCAAAGGTCATAAAACCTAAGCCTAATGTATCTCCGATACTCATCTGATTGTCTTGCACTGGAAGCCCCATCTTGTCTTATTGTTTTTTTACAAACTTAAGTGATTATGTGTCGATTAGCCATAGCTAAAACAAAGCCCATCCGGAGTGCAAATCTATGTTTACACAATTCCGTGGTAAATATGTTCGATATCTGCCGAGTTTATAAACGATGGCGAACGTTTATGTAGCCTAACTGACGACTAATTCACCAACAAACTCGTTTACCTATCCGTTAATCTTAAAAGTGATTAAAAATGGGGGCGAAACTAATACCAGACTTAAAGCATCAATACAAGACAACAAGTCCGTTCAGGCAAAAAAAACGAAATAATGCTAATTAACTGCTAATAAAAGGTTTCTAAGGCAATAAATTAAAGCGTTAATTAAGTGAAATCAGTATCACCACGTAAAATAGTAAATGATTTGGCGACACAAATTCATACAGCTAGGACAGATGCGACTGTTTAAAAACATTAGCTAAAAATGAGGGCTAGAATTAGAATATTGCGCGCCCAATATTGGGCCTAAATCACTTTAGAACGGCAAAATTAACTCCCCATGGCATTCACTTTTAAACAATTTCATATCGATGACATGAATTGCGGCATGGCCGTAGGCACAGACAGCGTCGTCCTTGGGGCATGGGCACAACTGACCACCGCGAAATCAATCTTAGATATAGGCGCAGGCAGCGGCTTACTCAGTTTAATGGCCGCTCAGCGCAGTCAAGCACATATCACCAGTGTCGAATTAGACACCAATGCCGCCCATGCTTGCCAACATAACTTCCACAATAGTCCTTGGGCTAATCGACTGACCTTAGTTAATTGCAGCATCCAAGACTTTTGCCAACAAACTGAGTATCAAGGGTATTTTGAACACATAATTTGTAATCCCCCCTATTTTGAGCAAGGCACGCAAGCGATACAATCCCAGCGCGCTATGGCCCGTCACACAGATAGCTTAAGCTTTACCGCACTACTCGATGCCATTCATGTGTGCCTAGCACCACAAGGAAAAGCAAGTCTCATATTACCAATGCAGAGTATGGCCCGTTTCGACGAAATCTTAGCGCACTCTCAGCTCAATTTGATTGAAATAACCAACCTTATCAGCATTGTAGGAAAAAGCGCTAATCGAGTACTCTGCGTACTCGCCCACAAGACTCATCCACAAATGGCTCCAAAGCTCAGTGATATCACTATTCGTGAACGTTCAGGCCAATACACACAAACCATGGTGCAATTGGTTCGAGATTTTTACCTTAAATACTGATATCGAGTCCAATCCTGACACATTAAGTAAAGCTAGCTAAGTTTGGCAAATTTAACGAAAGGTCCAATTTCCCACAAATTAAATGCTAATACATTGACCTAAAAGTAATTAACTTATGCCAATTACCATAAAACTTTACTGACTCAGAAGATAAACACAGGAGATCTAGATAAGTTATTTAAGTTAACCGCCATAACCTTTATAATGCTTCGCTATTATCCGTCGAGACGCTGCGCATGCAATTTGAAGATTTCCAGCTTGACCCTAGCTTATTAGAGTCGCTTAATGCCATGGGGCATCATTCACCCACTACGATTCAGCAAGAAACGATTCCTTACGCCCTAGAGCAAAGAGATATTCTTGCGCGCGCCCCGACAGGAACAGGTAAAACAGCGAGCTTTTTACTGCCATCGCTACAACATTTGATCGATTTTCCCCGTCGTTTTGCTGGACAAGCAAGGGTGCTAATCCTCACGCCAACCCGTGAGTTAGCCAGCCAAATCCACCGTTATGCGAGTCACCTAGCCACAGGCCAAGGTTTAGATATTGCTATCGTTACTGGTGGCGTTCCTTATGGACCACAGGAAGAAGCCTTAGCAGGCAACGTCGATATTCTGGTCGCGACCCCAGGCCGCCTGATGGAATATTTAGACAAAGGCAATTTCAACGCCCAAGAAGTCGATATCTTAATTATCGACGAAGCCGATCGCATGTTAGACATGGGCTTCTCTTCTGTGGTGCAAGCCATTGCTATTGAGGCCCAAGGCCGCAAACAGAACATGCTGTTCTCTGCCACCTTAGAAGGCGGCGGTGTACAACGTTTTGCCCGTGAAGTGTTAAACGACCCGATTGAAATCGATGTTGAAGCCCCACGCAGTGAAAAAGCCAAGATCCACCAATGGATCCACTTAGCCGATGATAAAGAGCATAAATTTGCGCTGTTGTGTCATCTGCTACGCCAAGAAGATGTCAAACGGACTATCGTATTTGTGAAAACCCGCGACATCGTTTCTAGCCTAGAAGGCCAGTTACTTAAAGTCGGTATTCCCTGCGCCTTTATGCGTGGCGATATGGAACAGAAGAAACGCTTCCAAGCCTTGAGTCGCTTTACTAAAGGTGAAGTCAATGTCCTGTTGGCGACCGATGTGGCTGCACGCGGTATCGATATCGACGATATCACTCATGTGATCAACTTCGATATGCCACGTTCTGCCGACACTTATATCCACCGCATTGGCCGTACTGGCCGCGCTGGCGCAAAAGGTACCGCGATTTCGCTTGCCGAAGCCCACGACATGCGTATCGTTGGTAAAATCGAGCGTTATATAGAGCAACCGTTGAAACGCCGCGTGATCGAAGAGCTGCGTCCAAAGAATAAAGAAGCGCGCACACCGGGTAAGAAAAAAGCCAAAGTGAAAGCGAAAGAAGCTGCGAAGAAAACGAGCAAGAAAGAAGCGGCAAAGAAAGCGAGTAAAATCGCCCGTAAGAAAAAGTAACACCCGCTTAAATTCACCAAACTAAAGCCGCTATATGCGGCTTTTTTATTACCAAAATATAACTTACATGGGTGATTTTACTAAAAATATCCTGCTATGTTTAATTATATAGAATGAAATGCGGCGGATTTAGAGCCGTTAACCCCAATACGTATTCATTCTTATTTCAATATATTCCAATTACCTAACTGAACCTTTCATCACCTTTCTGCTCTAATTTTCGCCCAAATATCGATGCATGATGAGCATATCTGTCGCGGCATCACTTTTAGAAACATTTAATTTACAAAAATAAATTTATTGGCGTGGCCGACTCTGCTACTTTAACCCCATTACGCGATTAGCATGGATTTAACCATTATATGATGAAGACCCTACTGAGGAGACTGTCTCCTTTTCTTATTCTGCTGCTGTTTGTCTTTGGCGCAGCCTTATTAATGCAAACGAAGGAGGCGCCAGAACAAAAACCTGAAGAGATGCCCATTCCTATCGTTGATGTCACGCAAGTGACTCAGCAAACAGTATCGCTAAACTTACCTTCCTACGGCGTGGTTACCCCAAAGTATAAAACACAACTCGTGACCGAAGTTCAAGGCAGAATGCTCACTATCTCCCCTCATTTTGTTGCAGGTGGCATAGTCAAGAAAGGCGACCAATTAGCGCAAATCGAGCCCTCAGATTACGAGGCTGACTTAATGCAAGCCGAAGCGACGCTGGCCCAAGCCACCGCCGCACTGAACGAAGAAATAGCCCGTGGTGAAGTCGCTAAAATCGAATTCAAAGGCTATGACAAGGGCTTGCCCCCTGAGTTAGGTCTACGTATCCCGCAACTCAAAAAAGAACAAGCTAACGTAAAATATGCGCAGGCAGCACTGGCGCGAGCCCAACGTAACCTTGAGCGCACGGTTATTCGCGCGCCCTTTGATGGCATAATCAAAGTTAGAAATGTCGATTTAGGTCAATACGTTAGCTTAGGCACTAATCTAGGTGAGCTCTATGACACTCGCGTTGCCGAAATCCGCTTACCCATTTCTAATGATGATTTAGCCTATTTAGAGTCTGTCGATAATCCCGATACCCAAGTCACGCTTAGCGCCTCTTTGGCGGGCAAAGAAAATACTTGGGAAGGCAATATTATCCGCAGTGAAGGTGTTATCGATGCCGAAAATCGCATGGTGTATTTAGTCGCAGAAATCAAAGATCCCTATCTGCGCGCGAATAAAGTGCCAGGTAGCTTACCACTTAAATACGGCAGCTTCGTCAATGCAGTCATCAAGGGCCGCACTGTCGATGGCATAGTTAAATTACCCCGCCATGTGGTTCGTAACGACCAAGTCGCCCTAGTCAGCGACAAAAATATCATTGAAATGCGCCAAGTAAATGTGGTTCGTAGTGATTTAGAAAATGTGTTCATCAAAGACAGTCTAAAAACGGGCGAACGCGTCGCTACGACCCACTTTAACAGTATGGCAAATGGGCAAATGGTCAAAATCTTAGGTGAAGCGGCATTGCCCACTGAGACACCAAAAGAAAATACTCCTGAATCGAGTCTTGCGGCCGCTGGAGTCAAATAATGGACACTCAAAAAGGGATCTTAGCTTGGTTCGCCCGCAACAGTGTGGCCGCGAACTTATTAATGTGTGTTCTGCTCATCGGCGGCCTGTTCAGCAGTATTTTGATTAATAAAGAAGTTTTTCCTTCTTTCGAACTCAATTTATTAAATATTTCCGTCGCCTATCCAGGTGCGGCGCCACAGGAAATCGAAGAAGGCATCAATATCAAGATTGAAGAAGCCATCCAAGATATCAACGGCATCAAGAAAGTGACTTCTGTGGCTAGCGAAGGCGTTGGCTCGATTACCGTTGAAGTTGAAGACGGTTACGAAGTGCAGACCATTCTCGATGAAGCCAAACTGCGGTTAGATGCAATTTCAACCTTCCCAGTGAACATCGAAAAACCGAATATCTCTCAAATCAAGCCAGAGAATAACGTCATTTGGGTGTCTGTTTATGGCGATATGACACTCCACGATATGAAAGAATTGGCTAAGTCGGTGCGTGACGATTTAACCCAACTCCCCGCTGTAACCCGTGCGAAAGTCACAGGGGTGCGCGATTATGAAATCGGTATTGAAGTTTCTGAGAATAAGTTAAGAGAATACGGTTTGACCTTCTCGCAGGTCGCATTAGCAGTGCAAAACTCCTCCTTAGACTTACCAGGTGGCTCTATTCGTGCTCAAGATGGCGATATCCTATTGCGCACCAAAGGCCAAGCCTACACGGGCGATGACTTTGCCAATATAGTCGTCACAACTCGCGCCGACGGTAGCCGCGTGATGCTGCCACAAGTGGCGACCATCAAAGATGATTTTGAAGAACGTTTGGAATATACCCGCTTTAACGGCAAACCCGCTGCGATTATTGAAGTCACCAGCATTGATGATCAAAACGCCTTAGACATTGCAGACCAAGTTAAACAGTACGTCGAGCAGCGCCGCGCCACACTGCCAGCTAACGCTCAACTCGATACTTGGGGTGATATGACCCACTATCTCCAGGGCCGCTTAGACATGATGATGTCAAACATGTTTTACGGTGCCTTGTTGGTGTTTATCATCTTAGCCATGTTCCTCGATCTGAAGTTAGCATTTTGGGTCATGATGGGAATACCTGTTTGTTTCCTCGGCACTATGTTGGTCATGCCGCTCGAACCTTTCTCCATGACGATCAACATGTTGACCCTATTCGCCTTTATCTTAGTGCTCGGAATAGTGGTGGATGATGCCATTGTCATCGGCGAGAGTGCCTACACTGAGGTCGAACGACACGGTCACTCGGTTGAGAACGTGATCCGCGGTGCACAAAAAGTGGCTATGCCCGCCACATTCGGCGTATTAACCACAATTGCAGCCTTTATTCCCATGTTGATGGTTTCTGGCCCTATGGGGATTATCTGGAAATCCATCGGTATGGTGGTCATCCTCTGTTTAGCCTTCTCACTGGTAGAGTCTAAGTTCATTCTGCCAGCGCATTTAGCGCACATGAAGTTTAAAAAACCTGGTGCACCAAAGGGATTCTTTGGCCACCTAAAAGCCAATTTTAACGACAGAGTGCAATACTTTATTCACCACAGTTATCGCAACTTCCTCGAGCGCTGTATCAAACACAGATACAACGTGGTCGCGGCCTTTATCGGTGTATTGATTCTGTCGATTGCCTTAGTCGCCAGTGGCAAAGTGCGCTGGGTATTTTTCCCAGACATTCCCTCAGACTTTATTCAAGTTGAACTTGAAATGGATGAAGGCAGCTCCGAAGGTAACACCTTAAAAGTGGTACAGAGCATAGAAGAAGCCCTGTACAAGATGAACGAAAAAATGGAGAAAGATAACGGTTATCAAGTGGTGAAGCACAGCTTTATCAATATGAGCTCCCGTACCTCGGCCTTCATTTTTGCCGAACTGACGAAAGGTGAAGACCGGGAAGTCGATGGCGTGACGATTGCTGCCGCGTGGCGTGAACAATTGCCCGAGCTTTTGTCGGTTAAAAAACTCAGCTTTAACGCGAGCACCAACGATGCTGGTGGCGATATTTCCTTCAGACTGACCTCGAGTGACCTCGATGAGCTGTCCGCAGCCTCTAAAGAGTTGAAGCAAAAACTCGCCAGCTATGAAGGCGTGTACGATATTGCCGACAACTTTTCATCGGGCAGCCATGAAATTCGCCTCAAGATACGCCCAGAAGCAGAAGCCCTTGGCCTCACGCTTTCCGATTTAGCTCGCCAAGTACGTTATGGTTTCTACGGTTACGAAGCCCAACGGATTTTGCGTAATAAAGAAGAAATCAAGGTGATGGTGCGCTACCCATTAGAGCAACGTCGTACTGTGGGTTATCTTGAAAATATGCTGATCCGCACGCCAACGGGCACTTCGGTTCCCTTCTCGACCGTGGCACAAATTGAAAAAGGTGAATCCTACGCCTCAATTACCCGTGTTGACGGCAAGCGAGCGATTACCATCACGGCAAATGCTAACAAAAACATCGTTGAACCTTCAAAAGTAGTGCAAGAAATCCAAAAAGATTACCTGCCACAATTGCAGGCCAAGTATCCTAAAATCCAAACTGCACTGGACGGTGGCAGTTTGGATGAACAGAATGCCATGGTCGGTTTGATGCAAGGCTTCTTCTTTGCGCTGTTCACCATTTATGCTTTGATGGCCGTGCCACTTAAATCCTACAGTCAGCCGTTAATCATCATGTCTGTGATCCCCTTCGGGATTATCGGCGCCCTGTTTGGTCACTTAATTCAGGGACTCGCGATGAGTGTGTTAAGTCTCTGCGGCATAGTGGCATTAGCGGGAGTGGTGGTGAACGACTCCTTGATTTTGGTGGACTTTGTGAACCGTGCGCGGGAGCAAGGGCAGTCGGTCAGACAGGCGGCGGTCGATTCAGGCTGTTATCGTTTTAGGGCGATCATCCTGACGTCACTCACCACCTTCGTCGGCTTAGTGCCTATTATTCTCGAGCGTAGTTTGCAGGCGCAAATAGTGATCCCTATGGCGACATCCCTCGCCTTCGGTATCCTGTTCTCGACCCTTGTGACGCTAATTTTAGTGCCCTTGCTGTACATCATACTGGACGACGTTAAGCGCACTAGCAGCCGCTTCTTCAATTGGTGGTGGCAGCCTAAAAAAGACCATGAAGTGGACTTTACACCTGAGCATTTAGAGCCGCCAGTCCCCACTGACTATAAAAAAGACTATCTATAGGAAGTTAACTAGAAGCAGTTAATCAATATCTTGAACCTTAAAAAGAGAGCTTAGGCTCTCTTTTTAATCCTCAGTGCGAGTCAATAACCTCTCAATCATCTATGTCATTTTGAGTCTGCCGCGAGTGGCTTGAGCTTTCAAGTTGCGATCTAGTTGACAGTTATCGCATCAGGCTTTCGCTACACTGTGTTTAAGTCGTCAGCTATCGTTAGAATGAAACCCATCATTATGTCTGAGCATCTGCACAAGCAAAATATTGATAAACCACAAGTTGTCACCACAGAAACCCTAGCGAACGGTCACATAACAGATGAAGTTTGCACAAATGAAACCTGTGCGACTGAAACGCTTGTCTATGATATTCGTCGCAGTCGCTACCTTAATATTACGGGTCGCTGCACCCTGCGCTGCGCGTTTTGTCCAAAACATAATGGCAGTAAACAGATCCACGAATATCAACTGGCACTGTGTCACCAACCTAAGCCCGAAGAAATTATTCCACTGCTTGGCGATGTTAAAGACTTCGAAGAATATGTGTTTTGTGGCTATGGCGAACCAACCTTAAATCTTCCAACCTTGCTGGCGGTGGCGAAAGAAATTAAACAAAGAGGCGGGCGAGTACGCATTAATACCGATGGTTTAGGTAATTTAGTCCATAGGCGCAATATTTTGCCGGAACTAGCCAACTGCGTTGATAGTTTATCCATTTCCCTCAATGCGGATAATGAAGCCGCCTATATGGAACATTGTCGCCCCAAACTCGCTGGTTCCTATTCTGCCGTACATGCCTTCATCGCATTAGCGCCACACTATATTGAAACGGTACAAGTTTCGGCCATCGAAGGATTAGCGGGGGTTGATATCGACATCTGTCGTGAACAAGTTGAGTCCTACGGCTGCGAATTCAAGCATCGCATATTAGGCGCCTTAGGCTAAACGGCATTCTAATACAGCCAAAATCGACTCAAACACCCAAGCAGATAACACTGTCGATTACGTGAGTGGTACATGTGTGAATCGTCTTAACTTTTACTCAAGGAATCTTGCTGAGTAACTTGGCACTGTCGTAACAATTCTTTCGTGTTAACATAGCGAAATTAACAGTTCACCCACTCATAATCGGTTCATGCTGAAGAATAACCCAAGCACGTATCCCGCTGCGCCACTGCTCTCTTTAACCCAAGGGATCTATTGGTCGCATCAACGCTTACTCGCTATTGCAAGCCAGCTTTCTATGCTGGTGATTGGCATGATTATTTTAACTCACTTAATCATTACTTTAGGTGAACGACGCCTGCAAGAAGAGTGGGCAACGCAAAGATACAGTGAACTGCAAACCATAGGCTCATTGATCGCAGATAAAGTGTCTTTTCAGCAATTTCGAACCCAAATTTTCGCCAATGGGGAACTGCTAAAACAATACTTAAGCAATCCTACCGCCAAGCAACAACTTAAATTGCAGGAAAACTGGCAAGATCTAGTAAAACATATTCCTGAGTTACTCGGCATTGCACTGTACGATCCCCAAGGTAACTATAAATTCTCAACTCCCCCTAATTTCAATAAAGATGCCTTACCACCGACCTTACTTGGAGCGAGTCGGAGCATGGGTGGCAAAGAAGTTTATACCTCACCGCTGGAATTTGTTCCGATAGACGGCATGCTTGAACCTTATATGTATCAAATGGCGTGGCTCGAGAAGCCCGATCAGAGTTCTATCGGTTATCTGGTGACGTACAACTCTATGGTAAAAATGCTGGAGGCCATAAAACCAGCCTTTTCGAGCAATAAGTCCCCTATGTTAGTGCTTGATACTCAAGGATTACTCTATGCTGGCGCGAGCGATCTCGCCCCTCTAAGCAATATGCCAGAGACCTTAGGAGCAAGTTTAAGACAGAGCTATCCGGCCCTGTGGCGCGATATGTCCATGAGCAACTTTGGACAATTCCACGGTGAAGAAGCCACTTATGTTTACCTTAAAATCGAACTAACTGCCCAACCTGAGACTCACAGAGAATATTTTTTACTCTCCTATGTGCGCAACTCAGACATAGCTGCTCGTTTCTCACAATGGCAAAACATTGTCATTGTGGCATCGTTAATATTAACGGTTTTAGCCGCTTGGGTTGTACTACTCAGCCACATGTATCGCTTACAACAGCGTTCACGCCAATACAGTATTGATGTTGCTAATGGCTTATTTAATAGTGACATCGGCTTTATGATGGTAAACGAAAATGCCAGAGTCATCAGTGCCAATACTAAAGCGGCACAAGCGACCTTAGTACCATTAGATGAACTGACAGACCGAAGCCTACAGCGTACCTTATGCCTCGATGATAAAACCTACACGGAGTTAATGGAGCAGGTACATAAAACAGGTCAATGGTCTGGTGAAATCAGTCTAGAGAGTATTGATGGCCCTACTTTACGCGTTCATATCCGCCAAGCACCAAGGGCGAGCCGAGGCTCACCACATCTATTAATCACCCTTGAGGACATCAGTGAGTTAATCAGCAGCAAACAAAATGCTTTTCTCAGTGAGCTTTTATGCGATAACACAGTCGCGACAGCCCTCACAGATGCTAACGGTAAACTGATTAAAATCAATCCTGTATTCGATGCGTTAATGCAACTCAATGGCGATTTAAATCAAGATTTAGCGTCATTACTCGCGAATGATTTAGGCAATCAATGGCAGAGGATCAGCGCTCAGATAGCCATGCAAGGTCAGTGGCAAGGGCAAATTCTATGCTCACCTAAACAGGCGCATTCCAATTGTTTGCAAGCCACATTGAAGGGCCATGTGGCCGCCGATGGTGAGATTGATTATATCGTCTGCACTTTAGAGCAAGCCGCCGAGCGTGGTCGAGGCACAGAGAAGCGTAACCTTGTACCCCATCGCAGTACTATTCTGCTGAATTTGGCAGATTTAGAACGTTACTTTAACTCTCTGCCGCCACCAAGCCGTCTCAGCTCAAGCTTACTGTTAATGGATATCAATCCAGAGGGCATGCTAAGCCACATGAGTGATATCGACCAACTGGCAAATCGTCAGCAAGAAATAGAAGTGCAATTATTGCTTGAAATTCCAGCTAATTATCAAATTCTGCATTGGCAGCTAGGGAAGCTCATTGTGATGTTACCTGACACAGACGCCACCCATGCGCACAACTTTGCCCTCAATATGATGGAAAAACTCAATGGTAATGGCTTAGGGGAAGGTATTAGTATTGGTATTGCGGGTTATCAAGAAGGCCAGACATTAGAGCAATATTTGAATAATGCCGAAATCGCCCTAAAACGGGCGAAGCAAAATAACGATCAGAATATCGGTCAGGCCTTTACTCGTCATCAATCGTAGATTCGGGTGCATTAACGGAGTCAGGCAACTGACTCTGGGTAATTTCTATGATTGCCGAGCGGTTCATGGTGATTTTATAGCGAATATACTGCGGGGCTTCGCGCCCATCTCGCAACACTAAAATCAGGTTGACTTGATAGCGCCGCTCAACCGATTCATAACTAATTTTGCCTTCAACTTCCTTATAAATCTTCGCTTTACCCCGTTCTAAATAACGGGCAAAAGGCACTAAGCTAAAGCTCACTTGCTCTTGAATAGTCGAATATCCCGCTTGGAATTCACTCTGATTCACCTTAGTAGCGATTTTATAGTGCAGAATTTCCGCATCGACCTTATTTTGGCTATGTCTGTGCTTTAGAATGTCACTGACTTTTTCGGGTAGATCTTGCTGACGCATAAACTCAAGCCATACCAACTGCTTAGCGATAACCGCCTGACTCGTAGTATCCCGTAAAATGCGGCTCCAACGTGGTCGACCCCGCTGAATAAATCGCCACATGGCATTGCGCACATCGTCCTTAAAGATTTCCCTGAAACCATAGATCACAGCCAAAGTCAGCACTAGTGCAATAGTAAAACCACTAAAGGCGCCCTGCGCTTGAATTATCAACGCAGACACCACCAACATCACTAACGCGGTCGCCAGTCCTGTCGTAAACTTTTTAAGGCCAATCCCTAAAGGCTTTAACTCTTCTTTGAGTACCACCCCTTGTTGAATTAAACGGCGCAATAACAACATCTTATTAGAGATACGGTTAGGATCTTGCTTAGTTTGCGCTGAGTTGTACTTATGCTCATCACGATAGGCACATTCATTACGGCAGAGCGTGAGTACCCGCTCTAAAATATCGTTGAAATCACTGGTACGAGTTGCATAAGCGAGCACTTTGAGTAACTGCTGCTCACAAAACCAAGACAAGTAGTTATCAGCATTTTCAAAGTAAGATTTCCATTTGGGATCACCTGGTTCGTTACGACGAAACTTTTTCAGCAACTGGGCAATTTGTTCGCGTAATTCGTCGAGGGCAAAATAAAAATGGGTTACATCTGTGATTTGATTGAGTTCTTTAACATCGTTTTCAACCGCAACCGCAAACTGATAGGCGAAGAGATTTAGGTACAATCTGAACTCTTCAACAGTACGGCGATTTAAACTGGCAAAACGCCCCTGCACCAGAGGTAAGTGCAAGCCTTCTGAATAGTATGAGCGACGTCCAACTATTGAGCTGTAGTAGTACTCTTCTTCATTGAGCGTGCGCGAGCCTATGCCCATTTCCTTAGGTAAAAAGAAATAGAGATCGAGCTGACGATTATCGCCCTTTTCCATCTGATGGCTGAACTTAATCGACAGGGATTCTTCTTGCTTTACACGTATCTTAGACACAACACCCTTTTCATGAATCCCTCACAGGAGACTCACCACAGTAATCACAAATCAATGAGCACTAATCTTAACTGAAATAAACTCAAATTCACTGATTAAATTCGACTATTTACGATTCTGCATCCACAAATAGTATTGCTAGGCTGAAAAAGGACCACGGCATAATCTTTGGTGTCATCCATATCTAACACCTCGATACTGAGATTGTGCATTTCCGAGTCATTAAAATGTAAGCTGCTGATATAGGATAGATATTTCATATGTTCTGGCCAATTTTTTTGCTTTTCAATTTCAGATTCCGTTTTCGTTTTAACGGTAACTTTATAGGTCATGCTATTGGCCTCAATACTGTCGACTTTGCCTTGCATTAAAATATTGCCCGCACTCGTACCGTCAATATTAAAGTAACGATAATTGATCTGCGTATTGTCAGCGGCAATCAAAACATCCACGAGTAGGTAAAATTTACCGTCACTGCTAACACTCGAGCTGCCGCTAGGATTGGCACTAGAATGGCGGTCGAATAATTCAGAGCTGCAATTTAAAATCATCGTCTGATTGGTAGCCGACTGTTTGTATATCACACCGCAGGCCATAATCAATGCCGACAAGATAACAATATTAATCGTCCACTTTAGCCATTTAGCCACAGATATTAACCTCCTGCAGCCAAGCAGCATCGATGAAGGTTTTCGGTCGAGTGAAATCACTGATTTTAATATTACGGATCACTGACTGACCGAGTTTTTCGCCTCGAAAAGTAATATTAAGCACTTGTTTATCATGGGACAAAGAAGCATAGACATCAGCCCAATCACTTTGACCGCAGGCGATTAATCCTGCACTTAAGCGCTCACCTAACTCGAAGAGTAAAGTGTTATTAGTATTGGAATCAGCAAATAAGTGTAATCGTACTTGCTGGCCAGAAGCCAAAGGTAATATTGAGGTCATAAGTGCTTGGGTTGGCTTGCTGTGATCCGTATGATTCAAATAAAACACCGAAAACGCTAACATAAACCCGAATAACACTAAGGCACTCCACAAAGGCACTGTGTGCAATCTGAGGTAATTAACACCTCTAAACTCAGTCCCATTAGATGGTTGGAGTAAATAACCTTGGCCTTTCACGGTTTCAATCAAGCCCTCATATTGAGGTCCAAGAAAGCTGCGAAGCATAAAAACAGCACGGGCCACAGAGGTATCAGTTAGCGGCGGATGCTTTCCATCCCCCGTCTTCAGCATGTGCTTAGAAACCAACTTACCTTGATGCTCAACAAGCAAATTAAGCACTTGTAACTCGGCTCGAGGAAGATGCCAAGATTCATCGCGAGACAACTCAATCAGTATGCCTCGTTCCCGATCAAACCTGCAGTCTCCCAATTGCATCAACATCCACTCAACTCCATAAAAACACAAAGTTAAGTCTATGCAAACTAACTAATGATTAATGTGATCTTGCTAACCCAAGTCAGCAAATAGTTAATTTTCGTGAGACGACCCCCAAGTTCAGCGCTATTAGGCAAAAACATGCGTTAACTCACAGGAATAAATGCCATTTAGCACATGGGAAATTCGGCATAAATTTACATAAATATAACAAATATCGGGACAATGAGCACCTTGCAATCTGTTTAGTTAATTAAAATGCAGAATTTAAGTCGGTTAATTCTATTTTAGTGACGCTATTTACCGCTCATGTAAAAGGCAAATATCCTCCGGCATAAATCACAATATTTATCTCAAGCATGCTTAGAATTTACGCCATCAATTTATCTTTAGCATTTGATAAATAGAAGTAATCCTACATAGAGGAAATACATAATGAGCATAAATAGACGTCAAGCATTAACCCGTATTATTGGTATTAGCACCGCTGCGGCAGGTGCAACACTCATGGGAACATCGGTTCTCGCGGCAACGAATGCCGATGGTCAATATCAATTAGCGATAGGAGAGAAACTTAAATACGTTCCACTTGATGCAATGGCAACAGCAAAACTGGCCTATGAAACGGGTGGTGGTTGTATGCACCAAGTTTTTCATGCCGTTGTGACTATGCTAGCCCAATCTAATAGTGCCGATGCAGACAAGTTCAAAACAATTCCAACGGCATTAGCCGCCTATGGTTTTGCAGGGGTAACGGGTCAAGGCACACTCTGCGGTAATCTTAATGCGATAGGCATGTTAGTGAATATTTTAGATGACATTAATGGTCACAATAACGCCGTGATAGCCAATACCTTCCGCTACTACGAAAATACAACGCTCCCTTTATCTTCACCTGAATTTGTTACTGGTATTGGCTCGACAGCAGAAAAAACGGCTCTTGTGGGCAGTTCATCAAAAGCCAAGAGCGTGTTATGTCACTCATCTATCAGTAACTGGTCAAAGGCTTCTGGCTTACCATTCGCGAAAAAAGGTGAACGCTGTTACCGCTTATCCGCGTCTATGGCTTATTACTTAGTCGATGTATTGAATCGTGCCTATCAAGGGGAGAATATCGGCGCCCTTGTTGGTAGTAAGCCAACACCAGATGCACAAGATTGCCAAACGTGTCACGGTAGTACTAGCACACTAGGCTCAGCGGCAAGTGTAAAAACAGACATGGAATGCACCACTTGCCATACAGGGCATTTCAATTAAGGAGACTGTGATGAAATACCCATTACTCACATTGACCCTCGCAACATTAATGCTCGTAGGATGTGGCAGTGACAGCAATAACACTGAGCCTGAAACTCCGCAGCCACCTCCCGTCGAAAATGCAATAAACATTGATGAAGCAACGCAGATAAATCTCAAGCTTGAGCAATTTGACTCGAGTACAGGGACAATTCAATTTTCACTGACGGATGCGCAACAAGAGGCGATCACTGCGGCTAAAACCTATGATATTTACTATTTTGGGTTCCCCGACAAAGCCAAGGAATCCTCGAATCCGAAGGCATGGAAACACTGGCATGTTACCCAAAATTATCGTTGCCAAAGTCTTGGAGAATGCAGCGGTAAATTAACCGAAGTCACAAGCGGTCAATATCAATTTGAGATAGCAGGCTTAGATTGGGCTCAGCAGGATCCAAGTGGTTCAGTGGCACAAATTAAAGTCGCGATTCAGATCTACGGTGCAAAAGCCAATAACGAGCTGGATTTAATCCAAGTTCTACCGCAATAATCCTTCCCATGACATATCCAAACAAATAGAGGCATCCATCGGATGCCTCTATTTTATTCATTGATATCTAGACGTTATGCGATTGAATTTTGTTAGATCGATGTTGTTCGCTAAATAATTCGCGATATTATCCGCTACAAAACGACTCACAAACGTCAATACAGCCCAAATGATGAATGCTCAGTACTTTTATTTAGAACATCGCGGCATTGAGCCACATATGTACTAAAATGCTCGCGATATAACCCAGCGCAATGACAGGTGTCCAACGCAAATGGGCACCAAAGGTGTAAATCCCCCTAGCTTGTCCCATTAACGCGACCCCTGCAGCACTGCCAATTGACAATAAACTGCCCCCAACTCCTGCGGTTAACGTTACCAGTAACCATTGGCCTAAGGCCATCTCAGGGTTCATCGTCAACACAGCAAACATCACCGGAATATTATCAACAACCGAAGACAACAGACCGATAGCCACGTTGGCATAGGTCGTATCCCAATTGGAATACAAAGCCTCAGATACTAAGCTCAAGTACCCCATAAAGCCAAGGCCACCCACACATAGCACTACACCATAAAAGAACAACAGGGTATCCCATTCAGCGCGGGAGATCCTGCTAAACACATCGAAGGGCACCACACTACCAAGTTGCTGCAGACGCTGCTCGTCCTGACGCAATTCAGCCTTTGCACGTTCGCGGGCAACGGAACGATTGAAGGTTTTACGCAGATAAAAACCAAAAAATTGTAAGAAACCTAATCCCGTCATCATACCCAATACAGGCGGCATACCTAAGAAGGAATGAGCACACACTGCCGTAGCGATTGTGAGTAAAAACAACGCAACAATTCGCTTAGCACCCGGCTTAGTATAAACATGCTCTTTTTCTGGCTCTGGCACAAAATGTGGAATAAACACACTCATAATGGCAGCGGGTAATGCAAAGTTCACTAAAGCAGGAATAAACAGATGGAAGAAATCGCTAAAGTGCACTAATCCTTTTTGCCACACCATTAAGGTCGTGATATCACCAAACGGACTAAACGCACCACCCGCATTAGCCGCAACAACAATGTTGATACAGGCTAGGGTGATAAACTTGCGTTGCCCTGCCCCCACCTTCATCACCACGGCACACATCAATAGCGCAGTCGTTAAATTATCTGCCACGGGTGAGATAAAGAACGCCATAAACCCCGTCAACCAAAATACGGTTCTTAGACTAAACCCACGGCCGACAAGCCAACCACGAATGGCATCAAACAAATTTCGCTCTTCCATAGCATTGATATAAGTCATCGCCACGAGTAAGAAGAGTAGAAGCTCAGCATATTCAAGCAAGTTATGTTTGAATGCAGTTTCCGACACTTCAGACATACCATTTTGTACATACACAAAACCTATCATGCCCCAGATAATCCCTGCCGCGACCAGCACAGGTTTCGACTTGCGTAAATGTAACGACTCCTCAGCCATCACCATTATGTATGCAAGTACAAACACAAAGACGGCAACATAACCCACACTCGAGGCGGTTAAATTAAGCCGTTCTATCCCTTCTGTCATAGCCCATGCTGCAGGTGAGAATCCGCTCAATATTGCAACGCAGAATAGACTCCATAACGCCATTCCACTGCCTTTAAACAACCGCTGTAATTTCATTAAAGTTCATCTCTACGTAGGAAATTAGTCGAAAATTACCATAGCTTCGGCATAGTAAATGTTGATAAAACGCAACTTTCTATGCATTACCCTATAACCAAAGGCATTTAAAACATTAATTTTTGTATAACTACAGCGATAACTAATAAAGAAACATTTAACTTAGTCTAAAAAGAGCCAATAAAAAAGCACCTCAAAGGTGCTTTTTAGTTTCTAATCAGCGTCACAGCATTAGAAGGAATATAACAAGGTCATATTGGTTTCTGTATCTGTACTTTTCTTATTATCCAACGGCTCGCTGTTGTAACGCACAATAATGGCAAACTTCATTGCTAATGCGCCGATAATATTCGCCGTTAACGAAGTTTCAGAACGGGCATCGAGCTTATCACCGTAATCGGCAACGAAACGTTGTTGGAATTTAGAGGTGTCAGTGATTTCGGTTTCAAAGTTGATCACGCCGTGAGCGACGACGCTGTCATTGGTGTCATGGCCTTCGATAAGTGCTTGCTCTGTATCAAGACGCTGATAGATATAACCTGGACCGACTTCGACATCTAAAAAGGTCTTACTAGTATCATAGAATCTATAACCATAACCCGCTGCGCCAGATAGCGTGTAATCATAACCTGTGAACGGATCAACTTCATAATTACCGTTAGCAAACAAGTAGCTACGATCTGTCATCTTGTAGTTACCTTGTGCGCCCGCTAAATAGCGTTTCGCGGTAACAGAACCTGTATCCTCTTTATATAAACCTTCGAGTAAGTACTGATTCTCCCAATCGCCAAGCTCATGCTTAAGATTTAAACGTCCTTTGAATGATGAGGTTTCAGTGTTACCTGTGGTTAAGGTTGCACCAAGCTCAGCTTCACCTGCGAATGTCTCATCGCCTTTTACAAAATCGGCCCCAGCTGTCGCCATAAAAGGTGCAGCCATTAATAGTGCTGCGGTCAGTACTTTCTTCATGTTTATCCGTTCCTGTTCCGTTAAATCCAATCCCTATAAATATCTGTTCGTCCCAGCGATGCTGAATAAGCACATATTAATAAGGGTTAGTATTTTCCCCTGAAAATCTGCGCGATATTAACATTTACGATTAAAAAATGAAAATTGCAGCTATTTTAAGTATAAAAAAACCCGCTTTAGCGGGTTTTTATCTCAGCGATAACGCTTACATATTGATCTTAGGATCTAACGCGCCAGACTGATACGCTTTATACATTGCTTGTAAAGACAATGGCTTAATCTTAGATGCTTGACCTGCACAGCCGAAAGCTTCATAGCGAACCGTACAAATATCGGCCATGGCTTCCATTGATGCTTTCAGGAATTTACGTGGATCAAATTCACTCGGGTGTTCAGCTAAGAATTTACGAACAGCACCCGTTGATGCTAAACGTAAGTCGGTATCAATGTTGACTTTACGTACACCGTGTTTGATACCTTCTACGATTTCTTCTAATGGCACACCGTAGGTTTCTGGGATCTGACCACCATATTGGTTGATGATCTTTAGCCACTCTTGTGGCACAGAAGATGAACCGTGCATCACTAAGTGAGTGTTAGGAATACGCGCATGAATTTCTTTGATGCGGTCGATACGCAGTACATCGCCCGTCGGTTTACGACTGAACTTATATGCACCATGGCTAGTACCGATAGCAATCGCGAGTGCATCAACATGGGTATCGGCAACGAAACGCGCCGCTTCTTCAGGGCTAGTCAACATTTGATCGTGACTTAAAATACCTGATGCACCAACACCATCTTCTTCGCCAGCTTGGCCAGTTTCTAAGCTGCCTAAACAGCCAATTTCACCTTCAACTGACACACCACACGCATGGGCAAATGCCACTGTACGACGGGTAACATCAACGTTGTACTCGTACGATGCAGGCGTTTTGCCGTCAGCCATCAAAGAGCCGTCCATCATGACTGATGACATGCCTAATTGGATAGAACGCTGACAAATATCAGGATCGGTACCGTGGTCTTGGTGAATACACACAGGGATATCTGGGTACTGCTCAAGAGCCGCTGCCATCAAATATTTTAAGAACTGTGGGCGAGCGTATTTACGCGCGCCAGCAGAAGCTTGCACTATCACAGGGCTGTCTGTTGCTTCAGCGGCCTGCATGATGGCACGCATCTGCTCTAAGTTGTTAACGTTAAACGCAGGCACACCGTATCCATGTTCTGCTGCGTGATCAAGTAGTTGTCGTAGGGAAATTAACGCCATTTTTTAACTCCAATAATAGGGTGATATCTATCACCGAGGTCGCTATCGTTTGGATGGATTTTTATACCCGCATTCAACTCTGTACCTTAAATAAACAACTTAAATTAAGCACCTTAGATGAATACGGGCGGTTTTTTTATAATTTTTTACTTTTTATCAAAGCTTTGATGTTATCAGAGCTTATCGCGGCGTCTTATGCGCCGCGTTTTTTAAAACTTAATGATTAAGCGCCGCGTTTTTCTAACATAGCAACAGCCGGTAATTCTTTACCTTCGAGGAACTCGAGGAAAGCACCGCCGCCAGTCGAAATGTAAGACACTTTATCGGCAATACCGTACTTATCAACCGCAGCCAAAGTGTCACCACCGCCTGCGATAGAGAACGCTTTTGAATCAGCAATCGCTTGGGCGATACGCTTAGTACCTTCACCGAATTGGTCGAATTCGAACACGCCCACAGGGCCGTTCCATACGATAGTGCCTGCAGATTCGATGATTTTAGCCAGTGCTTCAGCGCTATCTGGACCAATATCGAAAATCATTTCGCCATCAGCGACTTCGCTAACCGATTTTAACGTTGCCGCTGCTGTTGGACTAAACTCGCCCGCAACGACCACATCGGTCGGCACAGGAATATCGGCGCCACGGCTCTTAGCATTAGCCACTAAACGCTTAGCTTCGTCGATCAAATCCGCCTCATACAGCGATTTACCGACATTGTAGCCCGCCGCCGCAATGAAAGTATTGGCAATACCGCCGCCAACCACTAACTGATCGACTATGCCTGAAAGACTTTCTAGCACGGTTAGCTTAGTCGACACTTTAGAGCCACCGACAATCGCCACCATAGGACGCGCAGGATTATCTAATGCCTTGCCTAAGGCATCTAATTCTTGTGCCAGTAATGGACCGGCACAGGCGATTGGGGCAAACATGCCCACGCCATGGGTCGATGCTTGGGCACGATGTGCTGTACCGAAGGCGTCCATCACATAGACATCACACAGCGCCGCCATTTTTTTCGATAAGGCTTCGTTGTTCTTACCTTCACCCACGTTGAAACGCACGTTTTCGAACACAACCACTTCACCCACGGCAACGTCAACGCCATCTAAATAGTCGGTCGCTAAACGCACAGGACAAGACAGGGCTTTTGCCAAATAATCGACCACAGGTTGCATAGAATATTCGGGATTGTATTCGCCTTCGGTCGGACGACCTAAATGCGACATCACCATCACAGCCGCACCTTTTTCAAGGGCCAACTCGATAGTCGGTAGAGAGGCGCGCAGACGTGCGTCACTGGTGACGACGCCATTGCTAACAGGGACATTGAGATCTTCGCGGATAAGCACGCGCTTACCTTGTAGATCCAGATCTGACATATTGATAATTGCCATGGTAACGCTTCCTTTTATAATCAAAAAACAAACTGTTTCACACATAGCCGGTATGAATTGACTGCCGCTCGGCGCTCGACATCCCGTCGAATTGGCATAAATTCAGTGACCCACAAGTGAATAATCTACTTTTATCAGCCTCGCTTGGCCGCAATCATCGCCAAACTCGTATCTAACATACGATTGGCAAAACCCCACTCGTTATCGCACCACAGGAGTAACTTTACCAACTGACCGGCGCTCACGCGGGTCTGGGTACCATCGACAATACTGGAGCGCGGATCATGGTTGAAATCACATGAGACTAAGGGCTCATCAGTATAGCCTAAGATGCCGTTAAATCGCCCATTGGCGGCTGATTCCAGCACCTGATTGACTGTGGCAATATCGACGGTTTTTTCTAAGGTCACGGACAAATCGATGGCGGTCACGTTGATGGTGGGCACGCGCACCGAAATCGCTTCAAACTTATTTTTCATGTGCGGCAAGATCCGCTCAATGCCGCGGGCAAGTTTAGTATCGACAGGGATAATCGATTGGCCAGCGGCGCGGGTACGACGCAAATCATCATGATAAGCATCAATCACTTGCTGATCGTTCATCGCCGAATGGATAGTGGTAATCGCACCGCTTTTAACGCCAAAGTGGCGATCGAGCACATCGATCACAGGCACGATACAGTTTGTGGTGCAAGAAGCGTTGGAAACCACTGTGTGTTCGGCGCGGAGTAAATCGTGATTCACACCATAGACAATCGTGCCATCGACATCGGCTGAGGATGGATGACTTATCAGCACTTGTTTAGCGCCGGCGTGAATATGGGCTTCGCAGCTTTGACGATCGACTAATACGCCTGTGGCTTCATAGACAATATCTATGCCCATCTCGTGCCAAGGGAGTTTTGCCGGATCGGGCTCGTGGAGGATTTTTATCGCATCGTCGCCAATCAGCATATGATCATCAACAAGCTTCACTTTATGCGCAAACCGACCGTGGGTGGTGTCGTACTGGGTCAGATGAATAATGGCTTCAGGTTTAGCTAATTCATTAATCGCGACAATCTGCATTTGCTGCCGTTTTCCAGACTCATATAAAGCTCGGAGAATAGAGCGGCCGATACGGCCATAACCATTGATAGCGACTCGGATCATTGAGGTCTCAATTTCCTCTTAATACAAAAACGGCCTGCAAACGATTGCAGGCCGCATTATACAGATTAACACTTAAAAAGTTTAACCTTTTGTATTGAATCTAATCCCTTGAGCCATTAGCCCAATGATTTTGCAGCATTCAGCACATTTTCAACGGTGAAACCAAAGTGATTCAATAGCACGTTACCCGGCGCAGACTCACCAAATGTGGTCATGCCCACTACTGTGCCTTCAAACCCGACGTACTTGTACCAGAAATCGGTATGCGCCGCTTCAATAGCCACACGTTTAGTCACAGCACGTGGTAATACAGATTCTTTATAAGCAGCATCTTGCTTATCGAACTCAGTTGTCGATGGCATAGAAACGACGCGAACGTGTTTACCTTGCTCAGTCAGTGCAGCGGCTGCATCCATTGCCAATTGTACTTCGCTACCAGTTGCGATCAGGATCAGTTCTGGTGTACCCGCACAGTCTTGCAGTACATAAGCACCTTTAGCCACATTAGCTAATTGCTCAGCGGTACGCGCTTGAGCTTTCAGGTTTTGACGGCTGAAGATCAGTGACGTAGGTGCATTACGGCGCTCAATCGCAGCTTTCCAAGAAACTGCCGTTTCTGCCGCATCACATGGACGCCATACGGCCATATTTGGTGTCATACGCAGGTTAGCTAATTGCTCAACTGGCTGATGCGTTGGGCCATCTTCACCTTGACCGATAGAGTCATGGGTATAAACGAAGATGTTTTGAATGCCCATCAGCGCCGACATACGCACTGCGTTACGAGCATATTCCATGAACATCATGAACGTTGCGCCGTAATTGATGAAACCACCATGCAGCGAAGCACCGTTCATAATGCCACTCATGCCGAATTCACGCACGCCGTAGTAAATGTAGTTACCAGCTGGGTCGTCTTGAATACCTTTAGAACCTGACCACAGTGTCAAGTTAGAACCCGCTAAGTCAGCAGAGCCGCCTAACAGTTCAGGCAACATAGCGCCAAATGCACCGATAGCATTTTGTGAGGCTTTACGGCTCGCAATACCTTCGGCTTTGTCCTGTGATGCTTGCACGAATGCCTGCGCTTTTTCTTCGAAATCAGCCGGTAATTCACCTTTCAGAACGCGACGCTCATATTCAGCAGCCAGTTCTGGGTGAGCAGCGCGATATACTGCAAACTTCTCGTTCCACGCTGCTTCACGGGCAGCACCTGCTTCTTTGGCATCCCAACCGGCATAAACATCAGCAGGGATTTCAAATGGTGCATGTGGCCAGCCAAGGAATTCACGGGCGGCTGCGATTTCTGCATCGCCTAGTGGCGCGCCGTGACAATCGTGGCTGCCAGATTTGTTGGGTGAACCAAAACCGATAATGGTTTTGCAGCAAATCATGGTTGGTTTATCAGTCACCGCTTTCGCCGCTTCGATAGCAGCACGGATTGCCGCGCTATCGTGACCATCAACACCGGCAATCACATGCCAGCCGTAAGCTTCAAAACGCTTTGGCGTATCATCGGTGAACCAGCCTTCAACATGGCCATCGATAGAAATACCGTTGTCATCCCAAAATGCGACCAGTTTACCTAAACCTAAAGTACCGGCTAATGAACAGGCTTCGTGGGAAATACCTTCCATCAAACAGCCATCGCCGAGGAAGCAGTAAGTATAGTGATCAACGATATCGTGACCATCACGGTTAAACTGTGCCGCTAAGGTTTTCTCAGCAATCGCCATACCGACAGCGTTGCTGATGCCCGCACCGAGTGGACCCGTTGTGGTTTCAACACCTGGGGTGTAACCGTATTCTGGGTGACCCGGTGTTTTAGAATGCAATTGACGGAACTGTTTTAGCTCCTCAATTGGTAATTCATAACCAGTCAGGTGAAGTAAAGAGTAAATCAGCATTGAACCGTGACCGTTAGAGAGGATAAAACGATCTCTATCTACCCATTTCGGATTGTTCGGGTTGTGCTTAAGGAAATCATTCCACAGCACTTCAGCAATATCTGCCATCCCCATTGGGGCGCCGGGATGGCCTGAATTTGCTTTTTGAACTGCATCCATACTTAACGCACGGATTGCGTTTGCGAGTACTTTACGGGAAGACATGCTCTCTCCTGCTTGTTTGTGGGGTCTAGCGGGCAATTTGGATGCATATTTTCCCCTACATGCCAGTGTGACGCAAACTAAAATTACCATTCACTCAGCAAAAGATGGCCGAATATATACCCAAACAACCTGAAGATGCAGGATTCAGGTCGCTTGGGTATACAAGTCGCAGAAACAAGCTAGTCACTCTACTGGCGTTTACTTGAGAGGACATAGCAAGGATCACTTGTAATGGAGAAATAAATTTCTCAAAAACATAGCAAACCTAATAATATGAAATATAAGAAAAATAACCTATTTATGACTGAGCGTAGTCGTTTTCAGGTCACAATCTGAGAGGATTTTTTATTATCGGGGGTGATCGGCAATCGGATTTAAACTAAAATAGCCGTCTAGATGTAGATGCTTCTACACGTTTGAATGCTAACGACGAGATTTTCCTACTATGGCAAAGCACTTGTTTACTTCTGAGTCGGTCTCAGAAGGTCATCCCGATAAGATTGCAGATCAGATTTCTGATGCTGTGCTAGATGCAATTCTGGCTCAAGATCCAAAAGCACGCGTAGCGTGTGAAACTTATGTCAAAACCGGCATGGTATTAGTAGGTGGTGAAGTCACTACCTCTGCCTGGGTTGATATTGAAGAAATCACCCGTAAAACGGTGCGTGAAATTGGTTATACCCATTCAGATATGGGGTTTGATGCAGACTCGTGCGCAGTATTAAACGCCATTGGTAAGCAATCACCCGACATTAATCAAGGTGTAGACCGCGCAGACCCTGCAGAGCAAGGTGCTGGCGATCAAGGGTTAATGTTTGGCTATGCCAACAACGAAACCGACATTCTGATGCCTGCACCTATCACCTATGCTCACGCATTAGTGAAACGTCAGTCTGAAGTGCGTAAAAATGGCACGCTACCTTGGTTACGCCCAGATGCGAAAAGCCAAGTCACTTTTGCCTATGATGATGGCAAAATTATCGGTATCGATGCAGTTGTGTTATCGACTCAGCACAGAGATGACGTTTCACAAGCCGACTTAATTGAAGGTGTGATGGAAACCATCATCAAGCCAGTGTTACCGGCTCAATGGTTAAACAAAGATACTAAGTTCTTTATCAACCCAACTGGCCGTTTTGTTATCGGTGGTCCAGTAGGCGATTGCGGCTTAACGGGTCGTAAGATCATCGTTGACACCTACGGCGGCATGGCCCGTCATGGTGGTGGCGCATTCTCTGGTAAAGATCCATCAAAAGTGGATCGTAGCGCGGCATATGCTGCCCGTTATGTGGCAAAAAACATAGTTGCAGCAGGTCTTGCTGATCGCTGTGAAATCCAAGTGTCTTACGCAATTGGTGTGGCAGAGCCGACCTCTATCAGCATCGAGACCTTCGGTACCGGTAAAGTATCTGAAGAAGTGCTGATCAAGTTAGTACGTCAACACTTTGAACTGCGCCCATACGGTTTAACGGCCATGCTAGATTTAGCACGTCCAATTTATCAAGCGACCGCCGCTTATGGCCACTTTGGTCGCAGCGAATTCCCATGGGAAGCGACTGATAAAGCCGAAATATTACGTGCTGACGCGGGTCTATAGTCTTAATTCATTTCAATTTTTACACTTAAGACCCATAAAAAACCGCTACCCAGCGGTTTTTTTATGTCTGACATTTAGTTAGATTAATAGTGCTAAGACAAATATGGCAAGATAAAAAGCAGCATATACACAGACCATTAGAGTGCACTGATCCCATGACCGATAACGCCATCTTATTACAGCAACTTCAATCTTGTGCATGGGCAGCCAACGTAGGTCTGCCAGAGGAAACAGCAAAGACATACGGTACATTAGAGGAGATCGCCGCTTTTCTTGAATCCGATCCTGAAGCCTTTTTTGAAACACCTTACGAAATCCACTATGAAAGCCTGTGTGTAACTGATCATGACTTGGCAAATTCGTTAAAAACAAAGGCAGTAGTAAATGATGTGCATGCTTGGATTTCTGACAGCGAAGTCGATGAAATTTCTAAGTCAGCTTACCTCTCCACTTGGAAAATTATTCCCGTTGCAGAAATATGCGCGCTGACATCCGATGACGCTAATACGCTCGCAACACTGCTACTAGCTGACGTTAAACTTTCAGCCTTTACGAGTGAACGCCTATTTTGGTATCTCTGTGGAAGAATACCCTTTGGTTATATTGGTACTTACCCAAACGGGCAATGGCTGATACTTTAGACTTATACGCTAGCACCTTTAATGTTTCTGACTTCATCTAGGATCTATTGAGCTTTCGAGAATGATTTTTAGAGAGCATGCCAAGATTGATACTAACCAATGCACGCAGGGAAACGCTATTTCATTTAATGAACAGCACAGGCCATGTTTATGATAAACCTGAACATAGACAAACATTCGAAGGCATTCTTTACCGCCTTCTAGCAGGCCCCCCTTAGCAAGATTGACCCAAAGAGTTGGGCCATTGGAGTACGGTTTTTAGAGGGTTTCATTTATGGTCTAAAAAGACATTCAGGCCTATTTACTCAAAGCTTTAGTGAAAATGGCCGACACGGAATGGGTCTTTATTGATGGCTCGATAGTGCGGACTCACCAGCACAGTGCAGGTGCACTGAGTCATGAGTCATGAGTCATGAGAGTTACCCTATTGTTTAATTGATAGTGGATACCTTTATCAAACGGGTAACTCTCAGTTTTATCTATCGCCCATGAATATCAAATAATAGCTAATGCACAGGGTATTCGTTTAGAAACGTACATTCATACCAACCCAGAAGTTACGGGCCTTATCTTTGTTATTGAAATCATCAACGTAAGATGCAGTGTATCCGTTTTGACCATTGTCGTCAGAGACACAAGTTGTGCTAGTGTCACTACATTCGGTGAAGACAATATCGTATGAAGTAAAATCTTTATCAAACAAGTTATTTACTCGCATGTTGAAGGTGACAAACTCACTCGCCTGATAAGAACCACCAAGATGGAACACGTTATAACCCTTATAGTAGAGTGCAGCATCATTAATGATATCCCAAGAGCGATAACGTTTAGCACGGTATTCAGAGGTCAAGAATACGTTAAATGAGTCAGTCAACTCCCATTTTAATGTCGCGTTTGCCATATGCTTGGCACTGTTGCCGAGTGGACGGCCTTGCTCTGCACCGCTTTTCTGCTCGCTATCTGTGTAGGTATAATTAGCATTTAACGTTAAGGCATCTAGAATTTCCCAACGTCCCGCGAGCTCAGCACCTTGAATAGTAACTTTATCTATGTTGACTGTTTTGCTACTGACTGCATAACCTAAATCAGCATATTCACCCGCATCGGAACATTCTATGCTCGTACCTTTACCACAGGGTTGTGAAGCAATCTTATCGTCAAAGTCATTTTTAAAGATAGTGACGTTAAAATTATGGCCATCTGGATGGGACCAATACAGGGCGACTTCGCTGGACACACTGGTTTCAGCTTCGAGATCTGGGTTACCAAATTGCGGTGAGGTTCCTTGGCCACCAAAGCCAACGACACCATCATACAATTGTGTGGTTTTAGGTGTTTTAAAACCTGTGCTCACCCCACCCTTTACAGTCCACTCATTATTAATGGTGTAAACGCCGTATAGACGTGGGCTGAGTTGGTTGCCAAATATTTCATGATCATCATGACGTAAACCCGCAGTAACAGATAAATCAGAAGTCATGCTCCATGTATCTTCAGCAAAAACAGACCACATATTGTGTTCTTGTACTGCGCCCGGCGTACCTTCTTCCATACCAAATACACCGTCTTTCAACTCACCACGAATCACCTGCGCCCCCGTCACTGCGACATGATTTCCTGCAGCTTCAAATGGAATATCGAGTTTCATATCAAGCGTATATTGATTACTTGCCATTTCGCGTTTAGGTCTAGGCAGGAAAGTGGATTCAGCAATCGCTTTACGTTCGGCTTCAGTCATGCCGGTGTAATCCCCTTTACCATCAATCATCTGCAGTAGTAATACTCTTTCAGCAGTGGTAAATGGCAGTGTGCGGCCATTATTTTGTGTGTCTACATAGGATAGTGACACAAAGCTTGTACCAAAATCCCAAGCACCTTCATGGGTTAACGCCCAAGCATCACGGGTAAATTTTTGAGTCTCGCTGTAACCCGCTCGCGGATTTGATCGTCTTGCCCATTCACCACCGCTGGCTAGACAAGCAGCCTCACGGGAACCTACGCCGCCTTTACAGAAGTTACTGGCAATCCAGAGACTATCGATATTATCAACAGTACCAAGCGGATACTCGCGTTCACCGTTATCATTGATCAGTGGCGTATTATCATAATCTTGAGATGAGGAATCTAAATCAAACCAAATTTTGTGATGTTCATTTAGCGTCCAACTTAAACTCCCACCTAACATATGATTTTCGTTATCGACGGTTTTACCGCCACCACCAAAACCGAGTGAACGAGTGCGTACTTCTCCATTGGGATAATCTACTGGTGCATACTCTGGTGTAGACCCCATTCGATCATAAATACTGCCATGAATCGATAACCCAAGAACGCCTTTAATGAGGGGACCCATCACGCTGAAATCGGTAGTGATATCTTCGCCATAGGCATCATTGGTTTGATGAGTTCGGCTGTGAGTGATAGAGCCAGACCATTCGTCGCCCACTTTTTTAGTGATGATGTTCACCACACCACCTAGAGCATCTGCACCGTATAACGTTGATGCTGGCCCACGAATAACTTCAATTCGATCAATAGCATCAAGTGGTGGTACATGACCAAATTGATTGCCACCAAAACTGTTTGGATAAATATCACCATGGTTATTCTGACGCTTACCATCGACAAGGATTAAGGTATAGTCAGATCCCATACCGCGTAGACTGATGGTACCTTGCCCTGTTTTATCACGGGTTTCACCAATATCAACCCCTTCCAAGTCACGCACTGCATCTAGGAGAGTGGTATAAGGTTTTATCATCAAATCTTCTTGGGTGATAACAGAAATACTGGCAGGTGCATCAACCAATTTCTGTTCATATCCAGAGGCAGTAACAACCATAACTTCCATTTTTCTGTCGGGAGCCTCTTCGGCTTGGACAAAATTACCCGCAAATACAGCGGTAATGGCAACTGCCAAGCAAGTTTGACGAAATAACATAAACCTCTCCTGTTTAGTAAACTTAGTTTACAAATGTAACCAACAAATGATTTCGCGAATGATAATGATTAACATTAGTGAGATCAATCAAAAGTTGAATGCAACAGAAATAACATTTACGTTTAGTGAAATTGATCGTAATTTGCTTACATTCATCGCTTGAATGAACTACACGACAAAGGGGGCTAACCCCCTCCATTCACCGCAAAAAAGATGATTAATTGATTGAAAAATATGAAAAAAAAGTAAACACTTTATCTAAAAGCTTTATTTAAGCCGTTCTATCTGAGCCACCCATCGCATTATCTGAGCCATCGCGTTATCTGAACCATAGTTACATTTTATGCCTTACTATTTCGAACAGGGCTTAATTGCAGGTTTCCAATACAAGGGGATAACGATGCCACAGACAAGAAGATGTAGATAAAGTGAGAAGATATGCCAATGTACTACGAGTCTAGCCAAGTGGTAAAAAGAACCTATTGGTGCTGAAAGGGTCGCTTTGAGAAAACTTAATTTCATTATGTATCCAGCAATCTTAGGGCACTAAAATTGGGCAGTATTGATGAACATCATTTGATGATCGTCTATACCGAAGAGAATTCTTCATCCCATTTCAGAGTGGTATCAGCACTGAAAAATGTTATAGGCTAAGTATCATCTGTTTATATTACGAAATATGGCCATTTGTATAGATAACACTGGCCCCGAATTTTCATCAACCGATGTGAAATCTTAATAAATACCTTTTACGTTTATAAAGTAATCACATTCCAGAAAGAGTTTTTGACATGAACTTTGAAATTATTAGTGAAGAAAATAACGCGATTGTGGATGCGCTGGTAGACGGCGTTCGGCAATATAATGCTGGGCTCTTAGGACCAGAGAAATCAGTACCTTTGACTGTCATTGCACGTGATGAAGCTGGCAAGTTGATTGGTGGTGTGGGTGGTCGAACTATCTATAAAAACTTCTTAATCAATGTCGTCTGGGTTGATGACCAAACCAGAGGCACAGGGCTTGGACGTAAACTGATGGCACTTGCAGAAGCAGAGGCGAAAAAACGCGGTTGCCTAGTAGCCCAAGTGGATACCTTATCGATTCAAGCCCCTGTATTCTATGAGAAACAAGGTTTTGAGATCATAGGCACAGTCACCACGACACCTGAGCGCTACTTTATGGTGAAAAAGTATTGATAATTGGTAAAAGTACTATTGATAAAAATGCACAAATAATATCAATGACTATAAACAGACGAATAAAATAGATTTACTCTATAAAAAAGGAAATTAAATGAAGTTATTTCTTTCCACAATAATATCTTTTCTTATGTTTGGCTGCATGTCTTATACTTCATCGATACCAGAAGGGTATACAGGAGAGCTTGCTACAATTGATGATAGTTTTCAAAGACTAAGTCGAAGTAAAGCAAGTTTTTATTATATAAAGCTAATCGATGGAGAACCTATCCATAATAGCTTAACAGCATCTTCAGCGGCTTCTAATGGAAAAGGCTCGCAATTGATTGCAATGGGCGCATCAAGGTCGATTCCAATCAAACCCATAAACTTATATCTCATCGGCCAAATCCATCACTCCGCTCCAATCGGATATATTTTTAGCTCAACCTCAAACTATATCATTGAGGGAGAAGTTAATTTTACACCGAAGAAAAACGAAAAATATCTTATTAATGGGAGTTTAAGTGAAGATTACTCTGCGGTATGGATAGAGGATATTAACGGAAATGTTGTATCAAAAGTTATTGAGAAAAGAGGCCTATCTCATGTTTCAATAATTGACTCAGGTCTTCAACCCAAAAAGATAGAACTTTCAAAAAAAGAATTATTCCTCAAATTGGCTAGCGGAGAAAGTGAAAACTTGGTTGTTTCAAAACTAGGCAAGCCGGACAAGATTACCAAATATGGTGGAAATTTCCTGATAGAAAAACCACCTAGCGTAACCTATCAGTATGAAGGCCTTGGAAGTATCCAGTTCAGTGAACAAAAGTCAGCAGCTCTCTTTATCGAACGAGTGACCCCAAACATTGAATGGTCAGATGATATATCATCAATAAAAATGCAGTTAAACAGCACAGGAGCAACATTACAGAGTTTAGCCAAAGGCTATTATCAACAAGATCATATCAAAATAGAGGTGCTAGATTTATTTGCTGAAAAAATCTGGACTGAGAAAAAGAATGAAGATCCCTACGTGATCGATGCTGTTTCTTGGCTTTGTAAAGTGTTAGCCAAAAGCAATAACTCACGCTACAGGTCAATATTACAAAACATTGCAACTGAGGCAAACGAAAATAAACTACGAAAACATGCCAAAAATAGCTTAGACCTATTACCAGTCACGGATGTTGATCAATTCATTCCAACGGAAAATAAATTTTACTGAAAATGAATTAAAACGTGTTTGTGCCTAGTGTTAACTAGGCTTTTATATTAAAAATTGTAAATACTAAACCTTATTTTAGTACAATCTCACTTCAATTTTATATTGAGTTAATTGGCAGTGATTCTATGTAGTTTAATTATGTCGTCAGCAAACATAGACTTACCACAGACTTCTTTGGGGGGAATGTTAAAAGTAGCAATCCAAGACAAGCTGCTGAAAACCTGTTCACCTTTAGTGGCGACCTGAAGGTCAAGTATGAATTTAGCAATGATCGAAATGGGCATTTTGCATGCACAGTAGACCAATCTGCTCTTGGGATAAAATGGCGCACTCCAGCGCCTTTTTTGTATTCGCGCGGCTGACTTGCGCATCGCTCAGTTGCGTTATCGTCGCAGAATAGGCATTGGTTCGACCACAATCGAGCCAAATATCTCCAACTTGTACCCAATAATGTTGCAATGCACCTAAGTCAGATAAAAACTCGACTTCAAATCCCCTCGCCTCACATTCATGGTGAGCGCACTCAGATAGGACCAATCTCAAGTTGTCCCAAGCCGATAAATTCACTTCGGCATAGGCCGTTAATAGTGACTCAACAAATTGTACATTCATGTATTTATCTCCGTTATTTAACCTGAACTCGGGTTATTTACTCAGTAGAGATTGAATCCTTAATTTCTATCATCGAACAACTAAGCTTGGGTCTTTGCCGCCATTAAATAATAATCCCTTGCTGAAACGGTGAAAAAGTCCACAACCTGCATGTGCGCTTTACCCGAGTGAGCGGCAAAGGAACGTTCATTATCTTCAGCAATAAAGGTCAGCATATAGCTAAAATGCGGAGCAACTTGGCGACGAACTTCATGGACTAATGCCTCGAAAATCCCTTGCCCACGGTAGGCTTGCTGCACCCATATCGGCCCGTATTGGCAAGAGTTGGCCTTAGTTAATTTAGGTCCATCCCAATCGAGTTGCCCTAAACGATTCAACAAAGTGCGGTAAATGGGCCAATGTTCGAAAAATCCCCAACGGCCTGCAATCACATAACCGACGATCTGCTGCTCAACCTGCGCCACCACGACCCAATGGTGCTGCACTAATTCGCTCAGTTCACCGTGGGAAAAAGCTTGTCCTTGTAACCCCATACTGGCAGAAGCTAATTCATCATTAAGATATTTTTTCTCTAGCATCGCTAATAAATCAACATCTTGAGGTAAGGCTAGTCTAATTTTCACAGTATTCTCACAGCATTATTTCGGCTTTTGGCCCAATTTCAGCCCGCCAGTATACTCGGTTGGGTTAATAGGCACAGCAAGAACAAGGCAATATTTAGGGCTTTGATTTGCTAAATATCCTTTTATTTCCCAAACTTAATGGATATTTAGCCATATTTAGGCATTTGTATGTTGCCAGAAACCATTAATCCCAACTTGAGTTTACTTGATACCGATAATCAACAAGTCAATCTCACACGCTGGATGCACCAATGTGAGCTAATCAACAGCTATTACAACGCCAACACGGTTTTCATATTCCAAAAAATCAGTGCAGGGTTTGAGATCATCGTCAGTTCAATCACTGAAACACCGCAATTTACCGCAGGCACTTTATATCCACCAGAACTCGAACTCTTCAAACAGATACAAAACAGCCAACCTGACGGTTTATATCAAAACCTCGGCAGCTTTATGTTAGAGGATTTACCAAGGGATTTTGATGGTATTCAGCATATTCTCTCACGTCCTATCGCTTGGCCGGATGGTAGCCAATTTGGTGCCCTGTGTGTACTCAACCCGCATATAACAGAGCCACTAGTCAATGCTGCTATGCTCGAACCATTTCAGATATTGCTGCAACAGGAATTATCTCTGCTGTGTCAGAACCATAGAATTGAATCCCTTTCGATGCGCGACCAAGAAACCGGCATGCTCAATCATTACGGTTTTTTGATGATGGCGCCAAGACAGCTCAATTTAGGCCGCCGCTTTGGTGCCCATGCAGGCATCATCTTCTTTGAATTACTGAGTCCGGATAACACGCCCATCCCCCTCGAAGATAATCACCACAGGCTGTTAGGCAAGTTGATCCAAGATACGATACGGACCGCCGACGTTGCCGCCCACTACAACACCAATCAATTTGTGGTACTGGCCTTTGTGGATGGTGAACGAGATATTCAACATATTATGAAGCGGGTAGAAAAACAGTTAGAACAGCAAAACCACCAGCTTAAACTCGATGCGAGTTACAGTTTCTTCACTCCAGAATCCAGCGCCAAACTTGCACCTATGATGGAACTCGCACGGGGTAAACTTGATTCAATGCGCCCACCTGTACCCCAAGCCGCAGACACGCCAGTAGAACCCGCCATTGACTCAAGCTTGTACGATAATCCCGCCGCAGATTCGACAGAGCTTTGATTTAATGAAATTTAGGCTTAATTAGGCAGTACAAAATTACTTGGAATGCTCATCTTGGTGCTTCGCCCATTGGATAAACAGCACCACAGGATAGGGCGACATTAAGACTAATCCTAAACCAATCAGACTTGAGATCAATAACATGCCGCTTATCTCTAGACTCCATTGCGTCAACATATAAAACCCAAGTCCACAAACTAGCATCAATACACCTAACCAATGTAAAAACTTCAACAAATTCAGAGTACTTTTAAATGAGCCTGTCATATAAACCCCTTTAGATCTTACGAAAAACTTGTCACACTATGGCCATAATCATGGAAAAAGGAACCGCAACGATGTTAAAACAAACATTCATCTTAGGTGCATTACTCTTAGGCATCACAGCCTGCCAAAGTGCCGATATAGCCCCAAATGATACCATTCCATTAGAAGGCCGCTGGCACATTGAAATGGTTCAAGGCCAACCGACTATCGATTACAGCCCAGCGCAAATCACCTTTGAGGCCGAAGGTAAATTACATGGCAACAACAGCTGCAATAACTTTTTCGGTCAATATACTCAGCAAGGCGAAGAGCTTAAGCTATCTCCTGCCGGTAGCACAATGAAAGCCTGTGTGGATGCCCTAATGCAGCAAGAGCACAAAGTGATGCAAGCTATGCCATTAGTTACCAAAGCAAAATTAGTGCAAGGCCGACTTACCTTACTTAACAGCGACGACAAGCCAGTGTTAGTGTTAAGCCAAATGAAGTAACCATAAAACTTGTCAGCATAAAAAAACCGCCAATGGCGGTTTTTTTAGTTAACGAACCAGCAATAAAAGCTCCCTATGCTTTGACACTCTTAGCCGCTGCAATTTCGAGGGCGATATTCTGTTCGGCGATTACGGCGCTTTGATCTGTGTCGGCATTATAATGCGCCATATCCAACTCATCTTCAGACTTTGCAATGACAGTCGTCGCCACTAAGTCACCGGAGACGTTTACCACAGTACGCACCATATCTAAAATACGGTCAATTCCCGCAATCAATGCCACCCCTTCTAAGGGAAGCCCTACGGTTGTGAGTACTAAAGTCAACATCACTAAACCCGCACCGGGCACACCCGCAGTACCAATAGAGGCCAACGTCGCCGTTAAAATAATGGTGAGATAATCGACGACAGTCAGGTCGATACCAAACGCCTGTGCCACAAACAGCACTGTGACCCCTTGGTATAATGCTGTGCCATCCATATTGATTGTGGTGCCTAGCGGTAATACGAAGCTAGAGATCTTCTTATGAACCCCCAAATTTTCACTCGCACACTTCATACTCACAGGGAGCGTGCCCGCAGAGCTCGATGTGGTAAACGCCACTAACATGGCATTGCTAATCCCTTTAAAAAACTGCAGCGGGCTTAACTTCGCAAATCCGCGCAGTAAAAAACTATAGAATCCAATCACATGAATAATACAGCCAAGGTACACAGCAATAATGACTTTGATCAGTGGCCAGAGCATATCAATCCCATACTCCCCCGCTACCCAAGCCATTAGCCCAAATACACCGTAGGGTGCGAGCTTCATCACCATGTCGGCCATTTTATACATGGCCTCAGCTAAACTTTCGAACACTTTAATTGCAGGTTTTCCATGCTCGCCAATCAGCACTAAGGCGATACCTAAAACAATCGCAAATACTATAACTTGCAAAATTTGCCCGCTTGCTAAAGCCGCAATAGGGTTCGTCGGCACTATGTCGATCAAAGTATCGACTAAAGAAGGTATTTCTTTGGCAGTTTGAGTCGCGCCTTCTACCAATGACAAACCTAAACCAGCACCGGGTTGAAGAACATAACCGACAATTAAACCGATAGTGATCGCAATAGCCGTGGTAAAGAGATAAAACGCAAAAGATTTAAAACCAATACGCCCCATCTTGTTCGTATCTTGCATCGAAGTGACGCCCACAATCAGTGAGCAAAACACCAATGGCACAATCAGCATCTTAATGGAATTAACAAACAAGGTGCCTATCGGCTTTAAGTGAGTCGCTTGCTCGCCGAAGATGATGCCCACTAAAATACCTAGCACCATACCGATAACAATTTGCAGCCACAGCGGCACTGACATCCAGCGAGACCAAACACGGCCTAATGCTGACGACTTTTGTTTTGTCATATTGATAACCTTGAATTCGAAACTATGATGGGGCAAAGACCAAAACTAGCGCGCTAGTTTCTCAGTCTAAATGGGGCAATCGCCGAGTCTAGCAGAGGGGTTTTAATCGAGGGATGATCTGGGTCACGTTGAGCTAAACCGCCTTAAAATCAGCAATATTAACTAAACCAAGTTTGTTAAATTGGCCGCTTAGATGTTAGTTTTCCTGCTTAAGCATCAAAATATTCTGTGACTTTTTTTGGTGCTATTTGCTGACGATAAAGCGACGCAGGCGGTTGCTCACGCTCAATCAAATAACTCCAATAATCGTCATCAAAACCACTGAAAATAAAGTCGGACTTACCGTTAGCTTTTAAGACCAACCACCACCAAACTAAACCCCATAAACCGAAGCTCAACAGCGTTAAAATAAAATGCAGAAGATGATTTATCTGTTCATCAGCAGCAATATCATAGACGGGTAAAATTTTAAGTTTATAGCGGCGAGTAGACTTAATAAATCCCATCATTAACTCACTTAGTTCAGCGAAAGGACACTAAAGATAAGCCTAGCAGATAAGACTTTAGTCGTACAAATATCCACGACAATAAATAATATCAGTGCCTAACCTGCCACTGCCAAACTCGTTATCCCTCGTCGTTCCATGATAAAGTGAATCACAAAATGTTGTTTACTAAACAAGAGCGGTATTGCCAAATAACCGCCTAGGAGTTGTAGTATGTTGATTCGTAAAGCTAAGGCTCAAGACCTAATCGCCTTAGTGCAGTTTAATCAGGCCATGGCCCAAGAAACCGAAGGCCTAGCCTTAGATGAAGCGACACTGACTCGAGGTGTGGGCACGCTACTTGAGAGCCCGCAAAAAGGGTTTTACCTGGTCGCTGAAATCGCAGGTGAGCTAGTCGGCTCGCTCATGGTGACATTTGAATGGAGCGATTGGCGTGCGAAGGATTATTACTGGATCCAGAGTGTGTATATTCGCCCGAAAAATCGTCGCCAAGGCATCTATGCCAAACTCTACAGCGAAGTCAAACAACTGGCCGAAGCCAATGGTGGTGCCGCCAGCTTCCGTTTATATGTCGAGCAAGAAAATCTCGCCGCACAGCAGACCTATCAAGCGTTAGGGATGAAGCAGAGTTACTACTTAATGTACGAAGAAAAATAAGCGATTCAAATGTTATACGTAATAAAAAAGGATCGGGCCAATGGCACGATCCTTTTCTTTTTACGACTCACGATTCACATTCAAACCGCGTTCCTACTAAGATTAAAACTTAACGAAAGAAGCCAAACAGAATAGCCGTCATTGCCAATAAACCCGCTATAACCACGAAGATATTGCTGATGCGACCACGGTGCGCTTTTAATGCTGGCACTTTATACACAGCATACATAGGCATCAAGTACAGGATAGCCGCGATAATTGGGCCACCTAAAGCTTCAATCATATTCAAAATACTTGGGTTTTTGATTGCCACGGCCCAAATCGTCACAAACATAAACACCAGAATAAATTTGTTGATTTTTTGCTCTGAAATGCCTTTTTTATTCGTGTCTAACTGCTTAACAATAATCCCCTTCATGCCTTCTGTCGCGCCCATGTAATGGCCAAAGAAAGAAGACACAATCGCGATAAAGGCGATTAATGGACCAAAGTAGCTCACAAAACCACTTGAATGCACGTTGGCAAGATAAGACAAAATCGGTAGATTCTGAGCTTTCGCTTCGGCCAATTGTGCTGGCGATAATGACAACACACAAGAGAACACAAACAACATCACAAAGCCCACTAACATCATGGAAGTATTACGTAAAATAACATCAGCTTTGCGAGAAGCATTCGCGCCATGGTCACGTTTCAATGACACAGAAAACTGTGAAATCGCTGGAGAATGGTTAAAGGCAAACACTAAAACTGGAATCGTTAACCAAACTGTGCCTAAAAATGCACCCGCTTCTGGTACAACGAGTAAAGCATCCATTTTCCATTCAGGGATCAGGTAGATAGACATAAAGGCCAAAATACCCACCAGCGGATACACCAGCAATTGTGTCACTTTGAGCATGAATTTCTCACCTGCGACCATTACAGCCATCATACCGAGGATCAATACACCCGATAGAATGAAGCGTGGTGGCGATGCCATGCCTAACTGATTGACGATAAAGCTATCAACAGTGTTGGTAATACCCACACCGTAAATTAATACAATCGGGTAGATAGCAAAGAAATACAGTACGGTAATGGCTTTACCCGCGCCAACACCAAAATGCTCTTCAACTACTTGAGTAATGTCGCTACCAGGAATGCTTGATGAACAAACAAAACGAGATAAACCACGGTGGGCAAGATAGGTCATAGGACCAATGATCACTGCCATTAACACAAGAGGCCAAAAGCCGCCCATGCCCGCATTGATAGGTAAAAATAAAATTCCAGCGCCAACGGCAGTGCCGAACAAACTCAACATCCAAGTCGTGTCTTGGCGAGTCCAAGGTAAGTGTTTCGTTGAATCTAGATTCTGTGTGCTTTGAGGTGTTCCAAGAACACTGGTCGCATCTTTTTGCATATAAAAGTTACCTTACGGTGTGACTAGCATAATAAATTCGCGCTAAGGATAACCAAAAAAAGCCCATAAAAGTTGATCTGACACGGCTTTATGTAAGGGAATTTCATAATAAACTGATATTGAGATCTAGATCGCTGATTTAATGTAATAAGTTTTCAATACAGCATCAAAACATATACATAAAAAGCCACTTAAAAACACAAGGTATTCACCTCAAGCGAAATCCAGTGACATTGCATAAGCGCCGAGAAAAACAGCTAACCGGGCATGCGTCACAAAAATCAACAAAACGAGACTAGTCGCCGCATGCTCGCACCTAAGGTAGATCGAGATCACAGTCGTTAATGTTAAATTTTTACAAATCGCTATCAGTCGCAAACACGCATAAAAAACGGCTCATCCGGATTCAACTCCGAAGTGAGCCGCTAACGATTAAAGCGCAAAATCTGACTTATGGTTTTTGTAGTGTCAGCTCAGTCGTCGACACTACAGCAGGGGCTATGTCAGCCTCTTTGAACAACAAAGGACGGAAGCTTTTAGCACTCGAGTACAAGATACTTTGATCAGCAAACGCAGGCGTTAAGATATTACTCGACTCAGAGTAAGTTAAAATTCCCCGCGCCACAGGCCCCTCATCGGTAAAGTTCACCGCCATCATCCAACTTGAACCATAACGCACTTGGTATCCTTTCGCCGTTAAGCCAGAACTCATCGCCTTGCCTGTGACTACATCCATCACAGCAGCGTATTTGTGCTGCGGGATCAAAGTGTCATCACCCGACAAACTGGTTGAAAACACGTTGAATCCACCTTCAGCATTATGACTACCCGGCCAAGGTAAACGCGACCCACTTGGCGTTCCATCTGGCAGAGATTTCTCCACAAATTGCACATCCCCTAATGGCGCATCTAAGGCAAAGCCTGCGGCCTCAAGGTTAAGCGCACTGTGAGCCAAGGCCTTTAAGGCACTGCCATCCGTAGTCAAGGTTTTAGGTGTCGTTGCCGCATTAGCGGGATCGAATCCTTGAGTCAACATAGTTGTTTGGCTGAATAGATGGGCAAATTCACGTAGTAAAGCACCACCTTTACTGTCGTTATCTTGCTTACCGTTCCACGCCTTTAATGCCGCACAAGCCGAAGAGATATCCTTAGATAAACTCGCCGACACAACCACAGGTGTACTGCCTTGGGCATCACACTGGGCAATCAAGTCAGGCAGCACTAACTCGGCGAGATAACTGCGATTCGACAGCACAGCCGCTTCGAGTTCTTCCAAGCTGAACTTGCCATCAGCCCCCGCGGCATCCTGCATTAAACTCAAGCCCATCCGTGTACGTAGTGATAGCTGTCCGGCCTCTGCGCCGTACATAGGCGAGAAGTAAGTCAGCGGTTCATTCAAGTTGGTCGACCAAAAGGAGTCATTGGAGTTTTGCACAAAGTCGCTGCGCTCAAGCTTGGGCGCACGCTCATAGGGCGTAGGAGCATCGAAGCTAAACAGTGAAGTGTTACCGGGTAAAATCGTAAATCCGGCTTTTGCCTTAGCCGCTTTAATATCCGGTGAGGTTTTTAACAACACGACTGCCGATTCGGATAATCCTGGCACAGTTGAGTCGTCGATATAGAAAGCATTGCCCTCTTTATCTGCGTACATAGTGTTATTGAAGATGACACCATCGTAGTCCTTAAATGCCTGTTGGAACTCTTCTTTGTTCGTCGCCATGTTCATGGCTAACCAATGGTCAACAGGGTCCATAGTCCCCATATTGGCATCTTGGATCATAAAGGCACTGCCATCATCCCAACCGAAAGGCGCTAAAGCGGGAGGAGCTTCGACCATAGGGCCTTTGGCCGTAGTATAAATATCTTTCTCGGCGATCAGCATGCCCGCAGGACCTGCATTCACTAGAACCGATACTGTCTCTTTGGTGATAGGCATAGGTTTACCATCAAACAAATACTGCATCCGATCACCAGAGACTAACTCAAGGTTATACATCACAAAATGCTCAGCAGTAGAGAAGGTATGAGTCCAAGCGAGATCTTTATTGAAACCAATATTAATCGGTCCTGGCATACCCACTAACGAGCCGCCCATCATATCTAAATGCCCTGGGATCGTAATATGGGATTGCCAAAAACGCAGGTTACCCGTATGCGGGAAATGCGGATTACCTAGCACCATGCCCTTACCATTTTCGGTTTTATCCTTGCCTAAACCCCAACCATTTGAACCTAAATCGCGGGGATTGGTCTCTGGTGTCGTGATACGAGCCGCGCGGGCAATCAACTTAGACTGCATATCGGCCACAAACGCAGTTTGGTCTTGGCTAGGCGCAGGCCCAACGATACGCGGCATGTATTCCTGTGCATCTCCTGGGTTAGCGTAAAAAATCAGATCGAGAAAGTTAGCTGCGCCCGGTAATAAGGCGATAGAAAACAAATAAGTCACCACATCTTCTGGCACTATGGGTTTCACCCAAGGCTGACCGCCACAGAAAGGTTCTGCCGTTTGTGTGCCTGCTTCGACATCAGCAAGATATTGGTTATAACCAGAGGTAAAACCTTGGATAAGTGCCCGAGAGTTTTCACTAAATTTCGGCCATTTTTCTTCGGCTTGCGCTCTGATCTTTAGCGCTTTATAGGCAAAATCTGAGATAAGGTTACCGTTATCTTCCGCCGTAGGTTGACCCGTAGTGAAGTCAATCGACGCATGGGGACCAAAGTACATAGAACGCTGTGAGTTCGCCTTGATAAAACCATCGGCTAATACACATAAGTTGTCCTGTGCCTGCGCATAACCGCTGCCAAAACCTAAACTTTCTAAGTTGTCAGCTTGGATATGCGGCACGCCATAGGTCGTACGGCGAATACTGGCTTTGAGTAAACCATTGGGGGCAAAAGTTTGCAGTTGAGTTTCAGGTTCGGTAGGCGTAGTGCTATCTTCGCTATCGTTACAGCCGGTCAGTATTACACCGCAGGCCATTCCCATAGCAATCACGAGTTTGTTGAATTTCATTATTATTATCTCTTGGTTTTGGTTCCTTCAATGACATAGCCTTACTGCCTATTCCAGCCCAAATTACTGAAGGAGCAATAGTTGCATGTCGCTTCCTAGTCCCTAAGGCTGGCTATTGCCTCCCCTACTGTTGGCTTTTTTACTGAGCTTCGCCGACGACTGTGGCAGAATAGAAAACCCAAACGCTTAGACACCTCAGACCATTTAAGCAATGATTCAAACGAGCGTCCACATTAAAATCCAAAATAAATAACTTATATGCAACAAAACATTATTAAGATAAAAGTGGGTTCTAAAAACCCAGTAAAAATCAACGCGGCAACTAACGCCATGGCACAGCTGTTCCCTGAGAGCATCATAGAAGCCAGCAGTATGGATGCCCCTTCTGGTGTTGCGGCGCAGCCAATGACAGATCTCAACACTCGCCAAGGGGCGATCAATCGGGTGCGCTATTGTCAACAGCAGGACCCGCAAGAGACTAAAGCCGACTACTATTTTGCGATGGAAGGCGGTGTCGATTGTTTTGACTTTGGTCCTGCCACATTCGCCTATATCGCTATTGGCCATAAAGACCAGCTTGCCATTGGCCGCAGTGCGATTTTACCTTTACCAATGCAAGTTTATCGGGCATTAGAAGCGGGGGAAGAACTCGGGGATGTCATGGATAGATTGTTCAATACAATCAATATTAAGCAAAAAGGCGGTGCTATAGGTTTACTGACACACGGCCATGCGACCCGTGAAAGTAATTACACCCAGGCGATTATTCTCGCCATGGCGCCATTATTGAATCCTGATATTTACACAGTAGATTGTTAGTAATATGTTGCAAGAGGAATTAAAGCCCGCTAACTTAGTTGTGACATGCAACCAAACCTATTCGACTATGGCTCAAACAGACGCACCATTGGCTCAAGATCCCGCGAAGCCTGTGACTCAAACTAAGCAAACGACTGAGTCAGGCTCATCCGCCCAACTCAGGCATTTGTCTCGCTATCTGGTGAGAAATTTAGGCATGCTCAACGCCGCCTTTGGGGATTTACCCCTTTCGCCCGTGCAAGCTCATGCTCTGTTTGAGATAGGCAAGCAGCCCCTGACCATCAAAGAGCTTGCCTGCAAACTTAGCATAGATAAGTCCAATGCGAGCCGCGCTATCAAGCATTTGATCGATAAACATCTTGCCCAGAGTCAGGTGCACCCACGGGACAGTCGCTGCTTAGTTGTGCAACTGACACCTGCGGGTAAGAAATTACTCGTTAAATTGGATACTCAGCAGAATCAATTATTCCAAGGGATCTTAGCCCAACTGACTCCATTGCAAACTTCACAAATCGAAGAGGCCCTCGTGTTATATAACCAAGCCGTACATAACGCCAAGCAGCAAAGTAGTTGTCACATTCGCCAAGCCACAGCCCAAGATGATGCCGCAATTGCCAAAGTCATCCGCGATGTTTCGGCCGAATACGGCTTAACCGCGGATAAAGGCTATAGCGTGGCGGACCCGACCTTAGATTGCCTAAGCCAGATCTACTCCCAAGCGGGCGCCAACTATTGGATTATTGAATTAGAGGGCCGCATTTTAGGCGGCGCCGGTATTGCGCCTTTAGCTAACAATGATGGCGTCTGCGAACTGCAAAAAATGTACTTTATGCCAGAAATCCGCGGCAAAGGACTCGCAAAACGCGTAGCGTTAATGGCACTCGATTTCGCCCGCGAAACGGGTTATCAAAGCTGCTATTTAGAAACCACCGCTGTACTAAATGAAGCCGTAAAACTCTATGAGAAATTAGGCTTTGTACATCTGTCAGCTCCCCTAGGGAACACAGGCCACGACGCCTGCGAAATGCCGATGCAGCGAGATCTTAATCAATAGGATATGAAGCAGAATTCCAATCAAAGTAACAATGCCAAACATGTCATCATGCAACTTGTTTGGCATTATCAATTTGTATCAAAAAATGTTATTCAAACAGGATCATTTTAATTATCAGTCTTAGGGCATAGTTTTTCTTAACTTAAATGCATTAAAATATGGCAATTTTACCTCACTCAATTTTTAATAAATTGAAAGGTGTTTGATACCATTTTGTTAACGGCATTAAATAGGGAACATTATGCTCAGTTGGATTTTTAGTAATAAGAAACTCACACTTCGGGAAATATGCCTAGATAACACGCTTTCGACCTCGGCTAAAATAAATAAAGTTGATCAATTTCTTGCCGATAGTGGAGATCTCAACTTTATTGATCTCAATGTTTCGCCCTGCAATATATTAGTTCCACTATCTTGCAGTCCTCAGTCCGATTTAGTGCTTATAAAATACTTGCTCAGCAAAGGCGCTAAAATCGAATGTAATGGTTTCAGTGCCTTGCATTCGGCTATTGAATATAACAACTCAGAACTCGTTACCCTATACCTAGACTCTAGTGCCAATCTTTACTTTCAAAATCAATATAATAATTGCTGGCTCAACTATCTATTTCATCCTAATCCGCAATATATCTATCAAGACCATCAACGTAGAGACATGATCGATCTTCTACTTGCAGCTAACTTAGATATCAATAAACCGGTGAGTTTTTGGACCAATGGTGAATTAAATCACCCACTAGAAATATTATATGATGAACGCAATAAAGATCTGTTCCTGCATATCATTAATAAAGATATCCCATTAGACATTGGCAAATTAAGCCTAATTGAAAACATTATTTCTTCGAGCGAATTTTGGGGAGTAGAAACATTTTCTCCCCTAGTTAAACGCTTCCCTGCATTTAAAAAGTCACGCTATATTATGGCCAACGATAGCAGCTTCTGGGATGATGCCAATTTACTCGAACTATGCGTTTACGCCAAAGCGCAAAACTACACTGAATACCTGTTAGACCATTATCCGCAGCTCAAAGCCGATTCTCACGCCAAAAGTTTGGTCTATGCGGCATTGACCTCAGAATTTGACCTTAGGATTATCAAAAAACTGATTAAGGCCACCGTCGATATCAATCGCATCTATAGGATGACACCGCCTGATGCCGACCATTCACCCTTGCTCAACCAATATATTAATAATGCCCAATTTACCGATCCGAATAAACGGAGCTACATCTACCAAGCCATTGAACTGTTGCTCAAATATGACGCTAATCCAAATGCCGAATTTGTGAATACGGGTAAACCCTATGAGATGTTAGTCTGGTCGAATTTACGACTATTGGTTTATCCAATGGTCGAAAAGAAAACCTTTCTGCCCGAGTTTTTCGATCTGTTCCTGCAATATGGTATGGATATCAATAAAAAATTTGGGGCGGTGGATGAACCAACCTTACTCACTATCTGCCAGCGTGGTTCAGGGAAAGAAGATCAAGCAACGCTTATCCAAGTGATGGAATATCTGCTCACCAAGGGGCTAGATTTAAGCCTCACCAATATCTACAACACTAACTATGTGTCCGCGGCGGCCATCTCCTGTCGAAGCCAACTACTTGAATGGCTCATTCACCAAGGCGGGGATATTTTTACCCATTGCGGTCACGATAACTCGCCCATTCTACACAAGGCGATTTCGACCTACTGGTGGGATGAAATTACCGGCCCTATGCGGCGAAAAACCGTAGAACTCTTACTGCGCCATGGAGCAAAGTTAGAAGAATTCTCGGTGGATGAGCAATTTACGCCATTAATGTGCGCCAGTTACTACGGCGCACAGTCCTGCGTAGAGGCGCTACTCGAACATGGCGCCAACCCCAATGCCATCAATGCCGAAGACACCACTCCTGCCCTTTGCGCTGTGATAGGTGGCAGTTCAATCGAGTTCCCCCGCTTTGAATCAACGGCGGTGCGGATCTTAAGACTTTTGCAGCAATATGGCGCCGACTTAACCGTGACCAATAGCTTCGGCAATAGCCCGCTAATAGCGGCTATTGAGCATGAATATAAAGAGATTTTCGAAGCGCTGCTGCAAATAGCCTCCTACAGTGAAACTCAGCTTGAGCAAGCACTCAGCAAAGCCCTGCCGCAAAGCTATTTCCAGCGCCGCCTGCAACAAACACTGGGGCGCGAGATACCGCCAGCCCCCACAACCATAGCCCACAATCGCGCAATACCAGCAACAGCTTCGAGCAATGCCGATCCTATGACGGCCAATCCGCAAGCATCTGAGGTGAATATGACACCTGCCCCCGTCAAGCAAACCAAATTAGAGGTGAGTAATGCGGCGGCAAATCGAGATCAAATCCCAACGCTATTCGATCTCAAAACCAAAGTGCAGAGCTTTTTTAAACTGATCGCCACCGATCCGACGATCACAGTTGAGCAACTCAATTCGGTGAGAGTCCTTATTGATCAATTGATAGAAAAGCTCGACAACTTTAGCTTTTTCCGCAATCAAGCGACAAAGGCCGAATTTGAGGAAGGTGTTCAAGAATATATCGATGAAACCGTCGAAGAAATTAACGGAATTATCGAGGATGATTATCCAGCGCTTACCGAAGCCTTAGTCGATTCAGTTTGGACGATTTTGCAGTACTTTAGGGTTGAGATTGATATCGAGACCGCACTTAGAAAGCGCTTTTGGTAACTGTAAGTCACAGATTAACGTCTCTTTTTTAGGGGCGTTAATCATTAAAATAGAGTTTAAATTCTCTGTTAGCTAACAAACTTACACCCTTAACTAAAGAAAATGGCTCTTTAAAAGACACCAGTGCCGATAAAATATATTCAATGAGGAGATTCAACCATATGAAACATCAAGTACTATTTGGTATAAAATCAACAAGTAAAGATGAAAAAACAATTCATAATAAACTCAAAGAATTTCTAGCATTAATAGATAGAAAAACATCTATAGCTAAGAACCCTACTATGCTTGAGAGTTTTTTACCATTCAGGATAAAACATTACTATTGGAATCTAAATAAAGAGACAGGCACATTCATTAAATTATTTCCCAATGTAGATCTTGATGAAAATACTTTCGCACCATCAAAACCTGAATGCAGCTGGTTATTGAGTATCATTTTCCACCAAGATTTTCCTGGATACGAAAGAATTAAATCCGAAGATTATATAATTAGCTTGTTAGACTCATTGAACTATGAATATGAAATGATATATGAAACAGATAGTCGTGATTCAATTAAATATGGCGACATTAAGTAGTAAAAGACTATATTTATTCCCTTAACGCGGGAGATAGTAGCCATTATCTCCCGCAGAAACTATATCTTAGAAATCTTTTAAGTACCGAAGTACCGTGCTTAATATCAGCATAAGGGCACTGATGTCAGTAGTCAGTTTACTCAAATCACTATGCAAGTGATGTTTTAATAAGCAGTAACTGGCTACGAATGATTTGACGTATCTGATTATGCAGTTCAAATACTCGAGCGCGATCATTAAGATTTAGCGATAGATTTTCCAGCATCACCAGATCCAAATTGAATTCAGGATAATGCAGTGTCATCGACATATAGCCAGATAAATAGCCCGTATGACTGTATTCGATGAGACCATCGTCCTTATTGATCCTCACCCCATAGCCATAGCGCATATTCGGCCATAAGAATTGGATCTCGGTATACGCCGTTGTCATCCGTTGATAACTCTTTGCACTCATCAACTTGCCAGAATGTAATAGATGCTGAAAGGCGGCATAAGCTGGCGCTGAAGCAATTAATCCCCCTGCGGGCAACAAAGCTTCATCAAGCACTAAGTCAGCAGGGGCAATCACCTCGCTTTCCTGTAAACCTACGGTGAGTGAAGGCACTTTGGCGTGAATCGCCTCAATACTGCCAAGCTCAGCACTCAGGCCATTAAGCTGGTATCGCGTTGCAAACTGCGCCACTTGCTCGGCAAAGGATTGGTGATTGACCTTCTCAAGCACTTGCCCAAGCAGTGAATAACCAAAGTTGGAGTATTCAAATTGGCTACCCGGCTCGAATCGATTGGCCTTACCCAGTTTATCGACACCCGATGTATGCGTTAGCAGTTGGTGCAGCGTAATCCGCTCGTCATATCGACTGGAATTAAGTGCATCCGCACTTAGATTTGCCCCCGCCACAGTGCCTTTTAGCGCCTTATTATTCCCTTCAGCATCACCAAAAAGATAATGATTAAGCGAACGGTTTACCTCGAGTTTCCCCGAATCGACCGCCTGCAATATCAAGGTTGCAGTAATCTGCTTAGAGAGCGATGCCATCACAAAGCGCGAATCTTGACTAATACCTTCACCCTTTTGCAGTTCAAGCTGCGGCTTGCCCTCCTCAAGCAGGATAACACTGCCACTAAATGGCTGCGGCGAATCCTTTATCGCGGCTTGGATTAAGGTCTTAATCTCCGCCACCTTCGATACTGAAGATGCGGTTTGGCTTTCAACGGCAATAGAGTTACTGCCTTGCCCGATTTGCTCTTGTTCAGCACCTGTTTCTAATAACAAACCAAAACTATTGGCACTTGGGAATAATAAAAAACCAGTCAACAGGGTACTGATAACACTCAAACGCATGGGTTATCCTTAACGTAATTAACAAATAATGCTGCCTGCTAGAAAAAAGCAAGCTTATCACAAGTGCTTTTTATGGATAATACAATTTAATCTTTACAATTGAATTATAAAGGAAATATTCCATATAAAAATGACACAACAAAGTGATGCCTAGGGCGACGAAGCTAATCCGAGCAGTATAAACCAAGTGGCAGTCTGCCCCAGTTTGTAGACTGAATATCTCAAGTTGCAGCTAATACACATTCAAAATGGCTATAAAACGACAATAGTAATAATTATCGCACCTAACATATATAAGCCTGCAGAAAGTGATATCGATTTTAGTGGGCTAAACGCCTCAACTTCCAACGTCTGTATATCTTCAATTTTGACTAGTTGCCCTTCTCCCTCGATATGCTGTTCCGTTGCACTTTCGACTTGAAATTCCATTTGTTCGCCAGAGATTGTGGTGACTTTGACCTTTTCACCTATGTAGCTGGATATCGACTGAGAGTCCAATTTAACTTCATTGAGTGAAGAGCATGCGCTGAGGGAGAAACAGATAAGTGATACTACTGCTAACTTTTTCAAACAAGCCTCCTAATCCCACAACTATTACATCCATGATAAGTTATACCTCTAGACATAAGCATTTAGGTATATGCTACTCAGCTTACGGAGTTTCGCCCACAAGTTAAAGAAACCTAGGCTAAATCCACTTAAATTAAATCCTTTGGATGAGGTTAAATAGCGATCAAATGAGCACAGAACTCATCGATGCGGTTAAAGCCAAAGATACGCTTGCTGTTAAGCGCATTATTGCCAATGGCGCTAATCTTGAAGGCGTGGACAATGGCGGGATGACGGCACTCTTGCATGCCTGTGAGTTGCAGTCTTTTGAACTGCTCAAATTATTGGTGGATGCGGGGGCCAATGTGAATCATCCAAACTCGCAGGGGTATCATCCGCTCGATATTGCTTACTGGCAGGGTGAGTTCCGCATGGGATGCTATACCGCTGAGAGTGAGCGCATGGTGAGCTATTTAACCCGCCACGGCGGCAAATCCTTTAGCTAGGTGAGGTGCTAAATAGCATCAAAATGCGAAATGATAAAAAGCCCTATAAACAAAAATCGCGTTAAGCTGGGCCTAACGCGATTTTTTATTACTCACTTACAACCTAATCACCAAAGTCATCGAGTAGGATGTTTTCTGGCTCAACTCCTAGGCTTTCAAGCATCTTAATCACTGAAGAGTTCATGATTGGAGGACCACACATGTAGTACTCGCAGTCTTCTGGTGCCTTATGATTTTTAAGATAATTCTCATAAATCACATTATGAATAAAGCCAGTGTAGCCAGTCCAATTATCCTCAGGCAATGGCTCAGATAACGCCACATGCCAAACGAAGTTGTCATTCTCGGCCGCTAGGGCATCGAAATCCGCTTGGTAAAACACTTCACGGGTTGAACGGGCGCCGTACCAGAAGCTCATTTTACGTGTGGTTTTCTTACTCTTAAGCTGATCGAAAATGTGTGAACGCATTGGTGCCATGCCGGCACCGCCGCCGATAAACACCATTTCTGCATCGGTTTCCTTCACAAAGAACTCACCGAATGGCCCTGAAATGGTCACTTTATCGCCCGCTTTCAAGTTGAAGATGTAAGATGACATCTTGCCCGCTGGCACATTGGCCGATGGCGGCGTCGCAATCCGCACGTTCAGCATAATGCGGCCCTTTTCATCGGGATAGTTGGCCATAGAGTAAGCGCGCAACACTTCTTCATTAACGGTAGAGACAATGTCAAACAGGCCGTATTTGTCCCAATCGCCACGGTATTTTTCAGGAATATCAAAGTCAGCGTATTTCACCACATGGGCTGGCGCTTCAATTTGAATATAACCCCCTGCTTTAAAGCGAACATCTTCACCTTCGGGTAACTCAAGCAATAACTCCTTGATAAAAGTCGCCTTGTTATCATTAGAGATCACCTGACATTGCCACTTCTTCACCCCAAAGATTTCTTCGTCGAGTTCAAGTTCCATATCGGTTTTCACTGAGACTTGGCAGGCGAGACGACAACCTTCTTTAGCCTCTTTCTTGGTGATATGGCCCATTTCAGTCGGCAGAATGTCACCGCCGCCCGATTTGATTTTCACTCGGCACTGACCACAGGTTCCGCCGCCACCACAGGCAGACGGAATAAAAATACTCTGACTCGCCAAAGCGCCGAGTAACTTGTCACCCGCGGCAACTTGAATGCTTTTTTCGGCATCTTCGTTGATGCTGATCGTCACTTCACCCGTAGCCACTAATTTCTTTTTGGCGATTAGAATCACTATCACCAATAGACAGACCACTAGCGTGAACATGCCTATGCCAATTGCCATTTCCATCGTATTACCCTTTTCTAGCTCTTTTCTAAAAAGAATCTGGTTTCACTTTCTCAATTCTTGGCTCGCCTACTGTAGCGTTACAGCGAGATCCCTGAGAAAGACATAAAGCCCAGCGCCATCAAGCCTGTAGTAATAAAGGTGATACCAATACCTTGTAAGCCTTCAGGAATCGCGTTGAATTTCATTCTTTCGCGCAGTCCCGCCAGCAGTACAATCGCCACCGCCCAACCAAGACCCGAGCCCATCGCAAACACCACTGACTCACCGAAGTTGTAATCACGGTTCGCCATAAAGATCACCCCGGCAAAAATCGCGCAGTTCACTGTGAGCAAAGGTAAAAAGATCCCAAGGGAGTCATACAGGCTAGGAATGTACTTATCCAAAAACATTTCAAGGATTTGCACTAACGCCGCAATCACACCAATGAAAGTGATCAGTTGCAGGTAACTTAAATCGATACCGGGTAATCCCGCCCAAGACAGAGCGCCAGGTGCGAGCACTTTGACGTAAATCAGCTGGTTTAACGGCACGGCTAAGGTCATCACCACAATCACGGCAACACCTAGACCAAAGGCGGTTGACACCTTTTTAGACACGGCCAAGAAAGTACACATGCCCAAGAAGAACGACAGCGCCATGTTGTCGATAAAAGTGGCCTGCAAAAATAGATTTATATAGTGTTCCATATCTGCTCCTTAACCCCGTTTCCGCTGGATCACATTGATAGTCCAGATCAACACACCAATCAGGAAGAAGGCGCTCGGTGGTAACTTGAACATCTCATTTGGCAAGTACCAGCCGCCATTTTCGATGGTGGTAAACACAGGGTGACCGAATAAATTACCCGTCCCTAACAGCTCGCGTACAAAGGCGACGCTGATCAAAATCAAACCATAGCCTGTCGCATTACCAAGCGCATCGACGACCGCTAAATGCGGTGGATACTTCATGGCGAAGGCTTCTGCACGGCCCATGATGATACAGTTAGTGATAATTAACCCAACGAATACAGAAAGTTGCTTAGATAACTCATAGGCTACATCCTGCAGAACCATGTCGACGATAATCACTAAGGAGGCGATAACCGTCATCTGCGCGATAATCCGCACACTGGTCGGGATAAAGTTACGGATGGCAGAGATAATCAGGTTAGAAAACACCAACACAAAGGTCACTGCCAGTGTCATCACCACAGCGGTTTGCATTGAGTTACTGACCGCCAGTGCCGAACATACGCCCAGCACTTGCATCGCGACGGGGTTATTGGCAAACACTGGCCCCGTTAACATGTCACGCATGGATAAAGTGTTGCTCATTTTGCCTCTCCCAACTCACCTTGCAATTCACCCTGCGTGGCCGTCGCTTTCAGCTGATTGAAGAAGGTTTGAAAACCCTCAACGCCAAACCAAAACTCCATTGCGCGCTGCACGCCGCGGCCCGTCATGGTCGCGCCACTCACCGCATCGACACCATGAATATCGCCTTCTTTAGCGCCGCCTTTCACAAGACGTATCGAAAACTTGCCTTTTTCATCAAACAATTGCTTACCCTTCCATAGTGACACCCACTTAGGATCAGTTAAAAAATCGCCGATACCAGGGGTTTCACCGTGTTCGTACACGACTAGCCCTTTAATGGTGTTGAAATCGGGTTCAACCGCCACATAACCGTAGATCATCGACCACAGACCTTTGCCATAGAAAGGCACAACCACGCTGTCTAACTTGCCGTTGGCATCGAGCACTTTAAACACGCGGGCATCGTTCGCACGGGTTTTAATCTTGGCGATATCTTTTTTCGGCGCACTTGAAGTCTCAGGATTAATTGCCGCCATACGCTCATCGAAATCGAGGACGTTAGCGTCTGAGTCCACCTTGCCTGTATCTAAGTTGATCAATAATGGCTTAACGGATTTAGCAAAAATATCTCTAAACTCATTGCCCTGACCTAAGTTCACATCGGCGGCCATCAACACATAGCGCTGCACTTCGTCACGTTTTTTGGCGACTTTACGTTCTTTCAATATGCCTGCTGTGCCTGTGATCATAAAAGAGCACAAGAGGCAGAGCGTGATGGTGAAGATCATGGTCCCCACCACAGTATCTTTCTTAAATACCATGACGTTTTAATCTCCGTTTGATGTTGGCGCGGGCCACCAGATAATCGAACAGCGGCGCCCAAAGGTTGGCGAACAGAATGGCTAACATCACGCCCTCAGGCATTTTTGGGTTAGCAACACGGATAAGCACAGTCATAAAACCAATCAAAGCACCGTAGGCAAACTTGCCTTGGCGAGTGTACGAAGTGGTTACAGGATCGGTGGCCATAAACATCATTGCTAGCGCAAAACCGCCAGTGACCAGATGCCAAGTCCACGGCATTGCCATCATTTGATTGCTGCTAGAACCGATGTAATTACACAACGTTGCAGTCGCTATCATGCCCAGCAACACACCGAGCACAATGCGCCAATCCGCTAAGCGGCTGATCAGCAATAATGAACCGCCGATCAAAATCGCTAAGGTGCTGGTTTCGCCAATCGCGCCCACGGTAAAGCCAAAAAAGTTGTTCCACCAGTTAGGATCGCTAAAGGCGCTAAACCAAGAGTAATCGGCAAAACTCAACTTGCCCGCTGCGGTTTGTGCCAGCGCCGTTGCACCAGAGAAACCATCAACGGCAACGAGCTGTTTAATGGTTGAAACTTCAGATGGATAGGCGAAGTAGATAAAAGCCAAGCCCGCCAGCGCAGGGTTAAGGAAGTTATATCCCATGCCACCAAATAGCTCTTTAGCCACGACCACACCAAAGGAAATCCCCATGGCCACCAGCCACAACGGTGTTGATACTGGCAAGATTAAGGTAAACAGCAGGGCCGTCACGAAGAAGCCTTCGTGCAACTCTTGACCACGAACCCGCGCAAACACCACTTCCCAAAACAAACTGGTGAGCAGTGCTGTCAGGTAAATCGGCAGATAAAAACTAAGACCATAGAGGAATAAACCTAATATCCCAGTGTCTTGGCTAAGGCTGCCAAACAGGGTATTAAAGATTTCTAACTTCCAAATATCTGGCGTCGATAATCCGCCCGCGAGCGCAAGCTGTGCCTGTAGGCCAATGTTATATAGACCGAATAAAATGGCGGGCAGTAAACACAAACCGACTAGCGTCATGGTACGTTTCACGTCAATCGCGTCACGCACATGCACTTGGCCCTTAGTGCTACGACCATTGGCAATGACGAGTGAGCGCAAAAAGCCCTTCATCGACTTACCCGTTGCGTAGTACTCTTGTTGTAAATCAGAGGCGTCCTGTAAATCAGGTTTTTTCACTTGTTTGGTCATTAACCTTCCCTCTCAATAACATCTAGACAGGCACGTAATTCTTTACCAAAGTCATATTTGCCGGGACATACGAAGGTACACAGCGCCAGATCTTCTTCATCTAACTCCAATGCACCTAAGGCCTGCGCCTCGTCGGTATCACGCACCACTAAGTCTCGAACGAGTAAGGTAGGTAAAATATCCAGTGGCATGACACGATCTAGCTGACCAAAGGCCATCATGGCGCGGGCGGAACCGCCTTGATGGGTGGTAAATTCAAACAATTTACTCGCACCGAACAGACGCGAGGTCACGGCGCGGGTAATGGAAAACTTGTCAGAACCACCGCGCACCCAAGGGAGAACATGGTGCTGCGAATCTTCGCTCAACACTGACACTTGGTTGTGGAATCGGCCTAAAAAGTCATGTACGCCCGCCGCGGTATGGCCAGATAACACAGATCCCGATACCACGCGGTTATGGCCAGGTTTGATTTCATCACTCACTAAGGCACTTAGCTCAGCGCCCAATTGAGTGCGCAGTAAACGCGGGTTCAGCACGCTCGGGCCACCTAAGGCGACGATGCGGTCGGTATACAACTCACCGGTTTGGAATAACTTGCCGTAGGCAATCACATCTTGATAACCGATATGCCATACCTGACGTTCTAAACTCACTGGCAAGGTAAAATGAATATGAGTGCCCACTAAACCCGCAGGATGAACACCATCAAAGCGGCGCACCTCAAGTTGTGGTAATGCTTCTTTAACAATCGCTTCGCCCTTATCCTGACACAGGTAAACCTTGCCTTCGGTTAAACGGCTCAACACCAGCAAGCCAGCTTTAAAAGCCTCGGTTTGCTCGGCGATGATCAAACGCGGATCGGCGGCCAGTGGATTAGTATCAATTGCGGTAACAAAAATCCCTGCGGGCGTGCTATCGAGCGCAGGCACGCGCGAGAAAGGCCGAGTACGCAGGGCGGTCCATAGACCACTCTTCACCAACTGGTCTTGAACGGTTGGCCGAGGGAGAGCGGCGATGTCTTGATGGATATCGAAAGAAATCTGCCCATCGCGGTTTTCACCGTCATCGCAACGAATGACGACTGATTGTAGAATTCGACGCTCGCCGCGGTTAATCGCTACGACTTGGCCACTAGCGGGTGCAGTGAACAAGACTCCTGGCGTTTTTTTGTCTTCAAATAGGGCTTGGCCCTTTTGAACAAAATCACCCTCTTCGACCAACATCGTCGGCTTAAGCCCAACGAACTCTTCTCCCAGAACAGCCACTTGGGATGGCTTAGCACCGAGTTCAATGACCTGTCGCGGCTCACCAACAATCGGCAAGTCGAGGCCTTTTTTGATCGTTACAATTTGGTTTGAAAAATCTGCCATCACAAATATCAACCATGAAAAATTTTTAGATAAATTTAGGGTAGAGATTTGTTAACGCAGATTCCGATATTGGCGTCACATTCCGCTGCAAATTCGTAAGTTAGATACGTAAATTTACGCAATTTTGTGACACAGATTCACATCCTTACTTACTGTAATCTGCAAATGTAGTTTTATAACAATTTATTCATAAATACGTCATTACTGATTTAGTAGTACCTAAGGTTTACAAAAATAAGCCAAAATCTCCATTTCAGTGCAGTAAAGCGCTAAAACCGTTAAAAGAGCAACTCAGCGAACAAACTTCAACCAATGGCATGCCTCAAAATGGGGCAGGATGGCTAAACTTGCTGGCTATTTTTAGCGCACTAACATTTCAACCTATGGTTTAACCTTTGCTTTACAGCAAAAGCTTGGTAGCCTCAAACTAAGAGAGTTTCCGTAGGAGAAATAGATGGAATACAGACGCATACCGCATTCTAATCTTGAGATCAGTAAAATTTGTTTGGGCACTATGACTTGGGGCGAACAAAATACCCAAGCCGAAGCGTTTGCACAGCTGGACTACGCCATAGGCAATGGCATCAACTTTATCGATACGGCGGAAATGTATCCCGTACCACCTAAGCCGGAAACCCAAGGGGAAACCGAGCGTATCCTAGGGCAATATATTAAGGCCCGCGGTAACCGAGACGACTTAGTGATCGCCACTAAAATTGCCGCACCTGGGGGTAAAAGTGATTACATTCGCAAAAATATGGCGCTGGACTGGAACAACATCCACCAAGCGGTCGATGCGTCTTTAGCACGCCTCCAAATAGACACTATCGACCTTTATCAAATCCATTGGCCTGACCGTAATACCAATTTCTTTGGTGAACTGTTTTACGATCAACAAGAGCATGAACATCAAACACCGATCCTCGAGACCCTAGAAGCGCTCGCCGAAGTGATCCGCCAAGGTAAAGTGCGCTATATCGGTGTGTCGAACGAAACGCCTTGGGGCTTGATGAAGTACTTGCAACTCGCCGAAAAACATGGCTTGCCGCGTATTGTGAGTGTGCAAAATCCCTATAACTTACTTAATCGCAGTTTCGAAGTCGGCATGAGCGAAATCAGTCACCGCGAAAACTTGCCATTACTGGCCTATTCGCCACTGGCCTTTGGCGCCTTGACGGGAAAATATTGCAACGACCAATGGCCTGAAGGCGCGCGCCTGACCTTGTTTAAGCGTTTCGCCCGCTATACAGGTTCGCAAATGGCTCTGGAGGCGACAAAAGCCTATGTCGATTTGGCCCGCGAGTTCAAACTCACGCCCGCACAAATGGCGTTAGCTTTTGTTAACTCACGTAAGTTTGTCGGCTCCAATATCATAGGCGCCACCGACTTATATCAACTGAAAGAAAACATCGACAGTTTAAAAGTCACCTTATCACCAGAGCTATTAGTGCGATTAAACCAACTGTCCGATCAATTTAGATTACCTTGTCCTTAGCCCCTAGGCTTAGTCGGCGAGTTGTTTGAATGACTGACCAATAGCATCGGGTCAATATCCCTGATGCTATTGATTTCAAATAGCTTTAGAGGCATAACTTTTTACCTTTATATCACCTCATCACTGCACCCTCTCCTCTATTCAATCAAAAGCTACCTATTACCTAGTCTTGTTTATCTTATCCCTCCGGCTTAGCAAAAGGTCATTGTCTTCAGCTCCACGAGCTCACCAGCGCCAGACGATGCGAGAAGGCTGCGATACATGGTCTAGGTTACATTCGGATACAGAGTCCTTTTAAGAAGTGAAATATAGTGGCATCACAGTCACTAGACAGATGTCTTAAGGATAAAAAAATGAAAAAACTTTGCTTTGTAATCACAAGTGTTTTGATGTCAAGCCACGCTCTTGCTGAAAGCAATACCTACATTCGTAACGGTAATATCTATAGTCATCAAGATCAGTTCTTTGCTGGCGCAGGTGTTGCTACTGGTAGTCAGTTTTATAAGGGTCAAGATCACCAGACAGGTGCCTACCTCAATGGCGGCTACCACGGTGAAGACTTCAACGCCGATCTGTCCGGCATCAACTACCGCTTTTTAGGCACGAACGATAGTGCCGTTAATTTCAGTATCTTTGCCGTTGCCAATCCTGGCTTTGATGCCGATGATGCGGATATTTTAACGGGCATGAAGGATCGCAAGTTCAGTGGCGATCTGGGTTTAAACGCCGACATTCATTTAGGAAATGGCACGCTATCAACTAAATTCCAACACGATGTCACCAATATTTATGATGGTTTTCAGGCTGATATCACCTATTACCATCCAATAAATGTAGGCTTCGGTGATCTGGTGCCTTATGCGGGTGTGCACTACTTCAGTAAAGATTTCGCAAACTACTACACAGGTGTGACGTCATCTGAAGCTACGGCGCAGCGCCCTGCCTATCAAGCTGACGGCACCTTTGCCTATAAGCTAGGCTACGCTTTGGTTATTCCAGTCACTAAGCATTTAGATATTACTCAAGCCACAGGTTACTCGCACATAGGTGCCAACATGGCTGACTCTCCGCTAATAGACAGTAACAACCAGTGGGTTACTACCCTTGGCGTGAACTATAGCTTCTAAACAACCTGACGAGACAAGACCATGACACTTATCAGAAAAACGTTTTTATGTGCTGGATTAGCTCTGATGCTTTCAGCTTGTGCCACTTCCTACGATACCGAAAAGCAATTTTGGTCTTTCGGTAAAGGATTTGAAACCGCACAGATTGCACCCGATAGCTGGCAGATAAGCTTTGTTGGCAATACCAACACTGACCGCGCATTGGCCCGAAAGTACGTCATGCGTAAGTCAGCAGAGTTATGCAAACAAGCGGGTTATAACTACTTCACTTTTACTCACGAACAAACCGATCGTGATGCAATTGGCCAGTTTGGAGTAGGAGCGAGCGCGAGTAAGGATATCTTGTGGGGGAGTTCAACGATGAATCAAGAAACCTCTGTCATGGTCGAAGTCACAGGTTTACATAGCAAGCCAGAAAATGCGAGTTCCCGCATCTATGAAACAGATTACATACTTAACAATGTCAATGTGAAAAGTTAATTGCTCATCAAAAATGCACCAGTCTAGATTCTCGTTAGGTATCAAGGCTGGTGCGTTTTTTTTATAAATCCCCCTGTTTTGCACCAATTCGTTAGGCACTCATTCGTATAGTAAGTTGAGTCATTCTGCCTCTGCCTCTATCTCTAAATCAACACAGCAGATTAGATTACGTAGGCCTAGCCGCATTGCTCGCTTCAGCTCATGTTAAAGAAACAGACAAAAACGGCTCAAACCTCGCATTATACCAATCGTATTAAACCCCAAATTTAAACTTCAGCCTTGAATTTTAGTGACATGCGAGCCCCACCCAAGTCAGGAGCACGGCCAATACGTAATGGGGAACCCATCCAACAACCAATTCTATCGACAATCGCCAGACCCATGCCATGACCGGAATTTCCGCGGCTATGCTGACCACGCACAAAAGGTTTAATCACTTGAGCAGATTCCTGTTCATCTATGCCAGGGCCATCATCGTCAACGTGTAACCACGCAATCCCATCTTCCAATGCCAACATCAGCCGGATATTGGCACGGCCAAAACGCAGCGCATTACTGAGCAAGTTATTCACCTGCATTGACAAGTACTTAGGATCTGTTTTGATATTTAGCGGTATTGGGCAGGTGATGAGTTCTATTGAAAACCCTGGGTATACTTGGCCTTGATACTTTTCCAGCAACCAAGTATTAAGCTCAATAGGTTGCCAATCAGGTTGGATATTCGCCTCATCGAGGCGGGCATAGCTGAGCAGTGTCATGACCAACTCTTCCATAGTGTCCAGATCGCGGTTCAATCGCTGAAAATACTTCACCCTAAGTTGTTCGCTTTGGGTTTCTTCTAACGCCGCGATACCAAATCGCAGCCGCGCAATTGGAGTTTTTAAATCATGGGAAACTGCCCGACTAAGCAATTTATTGTCATCGATCAATTGCTGGATGCGATCTGCCATGCGGTTGAATTCGCTTTCTATTGTGCCTATGTAGGACGCTTTGCTGACCACAATTCGCTGCTGTAATTCTCCCATACCAAATGCTTGAGTCACCTTACTGAGATTAACCAGTTGGCGGATTAAAGGAGACACCCACACCAACAAAATCACCACCACACCGCCATAAAAAAGCATGGTATACAGCTTATTCGCGTTAAAACTCACATCGGCTGGCGTCACTATCTGGGTATTGATATTCAGCACCTGACCCGTTTTAGGCAATAAATAGTGCAAAGAGATGCCATCATCGGACTCCAGCAGTAATGATTCCCCTGAATAAAACTCTGTTTTTAGGGCTGAGGGTAAGACAAAATCCGCTTCATTCACCAAAGACAATTGATCTGCATTTCGCTGATTCCAGTTGTCTATAAACACATGATTAGGGGCGGGATCGTTATCTAACGTTTGCGCCAGTGAACCGCCCAGCAGTTTTAATGCCGCGAGGTGAGTTGCTGGGCTAGGCGTTTCATTATCAGGATCAATAAGTGTTGCAAACTCACTTATCGACCAGCCTAGGCTGGCAATGGCCACCAGCACGACCAGCACCAGAGAAGTCATTAACTTCTTCATAAAGCTTGCTCGGCCTCATCGCGGCAAAACAAATATCCCTTGCCACGAATGGTTTTGACTTTATAGGGCTGACTCAACGCTTCCTGCAACTTCTTGCGTAAGCGCGATATGCGAATATCCACCGAGCGGTCTAGGCCATCGTATTCAATGCCCCGCAGTTGAGCCACCAATTCATTGCGACTCACTATCGTGCCCGCCTTCAATGCCAGCAGCCACAAGACATCAAACTCATTGGCATTCAAATCCAGCGGTTGTTTATCAATGGTGACTGATTTTGCCGTCGCATTTAACACTAAAGAATCAAAAACTAATTGCTGCTTTTGCTCCTCATCACTCACTCGGCGTAACAGGGCCTTTATCCGCGCTAACAGCACCTGTGGTCGAATCGGCTTAGTGAGGTAATCATCAGCACCAGCATCTAACCCGCGGATTTCATCGCCGTCCTCAACGCAAGCCGTCATAAATAAAATGGGCCCAGTATAAAATGCCCTGGCCTCTTTACACACATCGAAGCCATTCTTAACGGGCATCATCACGTCGAGTAGCACTAAGTCAGGCATCTCATCGGCTATCATCTCTAAGGCAAAATCACCTTGGCTGGCCACTGTGACTCCGTAACCGTGATCCAGTAAATAATCACTGATCCACTCTGCCAGTGAGGTATCGTCCTCTACGACTAAGATATGCTTTGCAACTGACATAGTTAGAATAACCTCCAACCGGACTGACTCTGTTTAGGGGCCTTATAAACCCATGTCACGACCACTTTAACTTGCGCGAGCGGTTGCACATCATCATTACGGATAAGACTAAACGTCGCCGTTTTATCCCCTTCAAAACTATATTGATATTCTTGCAAAGCTTTGCCAGTCCAGCAGGTTAACTGGTGCTGACGGTCTGTCAGTATGAGGCAGTACTCGCCGCTCGCGGGTGTCTGCCATCGGAACAATACATCTTGATAGCAAGTTTGCCCTTTATGCAGTGCAATGCAGCGTTCTGGGGTCGCGGTAAAAATAACGGCATCATCCTGACTCCAAGCCAAAAAAGGCGCGCTCAGCATCACTACCGCTAACAATTGATAAAATCGATTCATGCCCTCCTCCTAAAACACATAGCTAAGAGAAGCATTAAAATACGATGTATAACTCGCTTGATTGAAGGGACTGTCGGTCACTTCTTGGGATAACACATTGAAGCGATACATGGCCCGAAAGACAAAATTTTCACTCAGCGGATAGGCAACCCCTAGCTCCATGCCGTAACTGAAAGAGCTATCCGGCCGATACTCAGGAAAGCGTTCAGTGGCTTCTTCCTTACTGATACCAAAAAGATAGCGATTCAAGGTGGCAGATGAGTAACCTACGCTCCCCAATACGTGAAAATTCCAATTACGAACCTGCCAGGACTTACCCAATCTGGCAGAACTTTGAATACCTTGATCATCATAATAATCAGATACTAACCTATACTGAAAAACATAGTTATCGCCCCAATAACGCGTGGCACGAAAACCGGCACCCACATAGAGAGAATCTTCCGATAGTAGATAAGCATTGCGGCCAGCTTCATCCAGCGTACTGGGATCCACATCAGGACGGGACCAAGAACCTTGTAAGTTAGCCAATAGCAGTTCTAATGACCAATCCTCTGAGCTCCAAAGATTAAACCCCAGATTAATGCCATCTTGAGATTGATGGATCATCTCAACAAACAGCCCTTTGTACTGGTACATGCCACTGACTAACAGCGACAACTGTGCAGAACCAGAATCCGTTTGCCGAACATCGACTTGATTAATCCCGTAAACACTCATGCCCAGCTCAAAATCACCGCCGTCAGCAAGGCGATTAGTTCCTCCAGTAACACTGCTCGCAATATCTGATGCTGCAGCGGTTCTAGGAAGAATGCTCAGCGTTAACACAAGAAGCCAAAGAATACGCATGCCCATTTAATTCACATTTTTAGTCGTTATTTAGCGCTACATATTACAACAGTTTGTTGCAAGTCACTGCACAACCAGTATCATTTTTACGGCAATAGTGTGTCGGATAACAAGATAGACCTATATCCCAAACAACTTGAATCCTGCATCTTCAAATTGTTTGAGGATATACTCACCTCACATTGAGTTAAGGCACAAATGAGGCTCAAGCTAAGATGAAGTGGCGCAGTTAAGTTAACCACTGTCAGTCGTTGGCACACTGAATTATGGGCTAATACATTTAAACAACTCGCACCTTAAACTGCTGCATCGTTTCCCTCAATGAATTAGCCTGCTTAGACAGTGACTCACTGGCTTTCGCGGTTTCGTTAGCGCTGCAGAGAACCAACTCACCCGAATCACGAATCGCATTAATGCGCTCACTAATATCTTCGGCGGTCACAGCTTGCTCCTCACTGGCGGTCGCAACTTGAGTATTAGCCTGAGTCAGTTCAGTCAACGCATCTAAAATCTCAAATAAGTGCTGCTTGGCTTGATTAACGAGCAGTGATGACTCACTGATTTGCTTATCGTTATTGGCAAAGGATTCGACTGAGGATTTGGCATCTTTCACGAGTGTTTGGATAAGATCGCTGATCTCCTGCGTGGCCGTTTGACTGCGCGTTGCCAGCGCCCGCACTTCTTCGGCAACGACAGCAAAACCACGACCTTGATCTCCCGCCCGCGCCGCTTCAATCGATGCATTCAAAGCTAATAAGTTCGTCTGCCCAGCTATCGCATCGACCACAGAAACAAAGTTGAGGATTTTCCCCGTACTCGCCTGAACCTGTTGAATAAGTTGATTCGAATACTGGGCGCTGGCAACCAACTGCTTCGAGATTTTTTCGCTCGCATCGACAACCTCACAACTTTCTTTCACCTTATGCTCAGCTTGTCCCGCTGAGTAAGAAGCGGTTTCTGCACTACTCGCCACTTCAGTGATCGTTGCTGCCATTTGGGTCATAGAGGCGGCGACTTGGTCAGTGTTATCCTGCTGCCTCAACATGGCCTCACGATTATTCTCGGCCACCGCATTAAGCTCAGTCACCATAGAGGCAATTTCTTCACTTCGAGCAATCACTTGGCCAACAGTTTTACTTAAGGTCCACGCCATTTGATTCATACTGACGGTAAGTTCGCCTAATTCATCCTTGGAATCGACGCGTAACTCTTGATTAAAGTTACCCTTTTCCATCATGGCGGCAGAATTACGTAACAGATTGATAGATTTGACCATGTATTGACTGCAAGCAATACCAATCAATAATCCTATGACTAAAGACACTATCGAAATAATCGTTAAGCCATAAATGGCCCTAAGCTCTTCTTCCTCTGTTACAGAAACTGCAGCTTGAGTCATCAGCGCTAAACGTTCTACGAATTGACTTAGCTCAGCATTAAACACATTTTGCGCTTCCTCTAAAGATTCAACCCGCTTAGCTAAAGCGGTATGGTCTTCTTTTTGCTGAATTCCCGAAATAACGGTGCCAAGCAGGACTTTATAATCTGCAAAATGTTGAATGATCGTGTCAATATCTTGATTTAGCTGCTGTGTTTTCTCACGTACTTGAGGAGTTTTAGCGTTTTTTAATGCCTCTCCAAGCATGGTTTGAGTCGAGAGCAACTCCTTGCTAATGTCTTCATTGTGCTGAACAACATCCGCAATAAAAGCCGCTAGAATGAGTGGGCTGGATACGGCGTCAACATCCGCGGCACGAAACGCTTTTTCTAGAATGACAGAGCTTTCAAGCTGCTTAATGGTGATGTCAGTCGATAGCCTGACTAATGGAATATTCTCTTCTGCAATGCCATGAATTTCCTCCGATACACGCTGCATCTTCAACAGACTAAATCCAGACAAAATCAAGATCAGCACTAACATCACCCCAACGAGGGCGATCATCTTATGTTTAATCCGTAAGTCTTTTAAAAACTTCACCATAAAGCTACTCTCCAGCAAAACACTGACAACGAAGGACGTCCAATTTAGGATAGTCGGAGTTTTAACTTTCGGTGGATGAATTAAGCGTAAAGTATTAGCTGAATTTAAAAGAGAAACTTAAACATTAGAAAAATCGCATCATAGCTAAGCTCAATGATACGTTAGAGTCAAAAACCGTTTAAGGCGTGCAAAATCATCTATTAGGCAACAGTTTGAACAGACCTTGGTGAAATTAGGCGTTCAATACCACTGTCCGATACCAACGCCTCAACAAACCGCTAAAACTTGCATTCACATGGCAGATCACAGAAGATCCCTTGGCCTTTTTCATTGCCCTTAGCCTCACCCATGACTCAACCTGCATCGCCTACGCCAAATACTGTGACTAACACAGCGACGAATACAATGGCAGACATTGAAACATCCCATGCCTCGGCGAGTGCTATGCCTGATACCACAGTGACACTTTGCTCATCAGAGGCATATCAGCTAAATGCTCAGATCCGGTCGCAATTCCCAGCGTTAAATCAAATGCTTGATGGTTATCCCCTATGTTATCTCGACACAGCAGCCACCAGCCAGAAGCCGCAAATGGTGTTAGATGCCATGGCGCAGTTTTACGCTAATGACAATGCGAATGTACACCGTGCTGCACATCAGTTATCAGCGCGTTCGACCTTAAGCTATGAAAACGTGCGCGATCAGTTGCAACAATTTTTGAAGGCAAAACGCCGCGAAGAAATCATTTTTACCCACGGCACCACAGAATCAATCAACTTAGTCGCCTTTGGACTGACTGCCCAATTAAGCGCTGGCGATGTGATATTAATCGACGCAGCCGCTCACCACGCCAATATCGTGCCTTGGCAGGAACTGGCGAAACGCACAGGGGCAATGATTAAACCAATCCCGCTCTGTCAGGATTGCCGCTTAGATATCAACGCATATAAAACCTTGCTCGAGTTAAAGCCTAAAATCGTCGCCCTATGCCATGTTTCCAACGCCCTAGGTACAGTCAATCCCGTGGCTCAGCTAGTGCAGTTAGCGAAAAAACATGGTGCTATCACCTTAGTTGATGGCGCACAGGCAGTGGCGCATTTAACGCTGGATGTGACTGAAATCGATTGTGATTTTTACGTCTTCTCGGGGCATAAAATGTATGGTCCCACTGGTGTGGGTATACTTTACGGCCGTTTCGACGCGTTAGATAATCTCGCGCCACTATTAACTGGCGGCGAGATGATTAAACACGTGAGTTTTGAAGCGACAGAATTTGGCAACTTGCCGAATCGCTTAGAGGCGGGCACACCGCCGATTGCTGAAGTCATAGGTTTGGGTGCGGCCATTACATTTTTACAAACCGAACTCATGCCGCAGGTTCAAGCTTATGAAGCTGAACTAGTTAACTATTTACAAAGCCAATTGCGCGCGCTCGGTGAAGTGCATTTATACGGCGCCTTTGATGACAATATCGGTGTAGTCGCGTTTAATCTTGCCGGTGAACATCACCAAGATGTAGGCATTTTGCTGGACCAACAAGGGGTTGCCGTTCGTTGTGGCCATCATTGTGCCATGCCATTAATGCAGAGCCTGAATCTTAAGGGCTGTTGCCGTGCCTCTATCGGTATCTACACCAATAAAGACGATATCGACCGCTTTATTGCCGCGTTAGCCTCGGTAAAAGACTTGCTGCTGTAATCCAGCATTTAGCCACTGATCTACGCCACTCATACGATGCTCAAAATAAGTTAGACAGGATTTAGCCCTATGACAGATTCAATCATGCCAAATGAGGCCGATTTTCACTATTTAGTGCAAGATGCCGAAACCTTACTGGCGCGTTTTACCAATGCCCCTAACTGGCAGGAAAGATATCGCCAAATTATGTTGCTAGGGAAAGACTTACCAAGTTTAAGCCCTGAGCTTCGCATCGAGGCCGCTCAAGTAAAAGGCTGCGAGAGTGATGCGTGGATTTACCATCTAAAACAGGCTGGCAAACACTATTATTTAGCCGACAGCGATGCCCGCATCGTTAAGGGATTGATTGGATTATTGCTTGGCGCCTGCCATGGTAAAAGCCGCGCTGAAATCCAAGCATTTGATCCTACAGCTTACTTCAAACAATTGGGCCTAGAAGGTCAGCTCAGCCCATCGCGCACCAACGGCCTTAACTCACTGGCAAAAGCAATGGTTGAAGCCACTCGATAATCATAACCCGAGGGTTTTCATTTACTGCGACAAGCGATAATTGAAACCACTAGGCAACAACAAATAATCACAACTCTAGCTCAGGGGCAAAGGCCAAAAAAGGGATTTAATCAAAGACTTCTACGCCCTAAAAAGGTATAAAGAAGTTACATTTGCGTTATTGATAGGAACCGAGCATGCCCATCAAGGCAGTCAATCACTACCGTCGTACACTCCTTAAAGGTCTTGGCGCAGCAACTCTGTTAAGTCCACTCGCCAGTTTACCTAGCTTTGCCGCCGCACAGAGGCGGATATATGTCGATGGTTTATCTTTCCTTCCCGATGACTTAAGTGATGTAACTGCCGCTAAGCTCGATGCCTATCTTTGCGATATTTCGGCTATTGAGACCATAGAACAAGCCGATGGCACTCAAAACTACAAACGCACCTATAAAGCTTGCATGGAAAGCATTAAGCAGGCCGCTAAACGGGTGAGCGATCATCCCGATATTTTACTGCAAGGTCTGAGGGGGCGAGATATTCAACGTGCCCGCGACAGCCAGCGCACTGCGGTATACTTTCAAATCCAAGGCGCAGATTGTGTCGAAGAAGACAGCGAAGCTAACCAGTGGGCGCGGGTAGATGAGTTTCATCAACAAGGGCTACGCGTATTGCAACTCACCCACCATTACGGCAATACCTTTGCCGGTGGCGCCTTAGATAATGATGCCAGTGGCGGACTCAATAAACCACTCACGGCCCATGGGCACGAGCTTATCGCCAAACTCAATCACGCCAATATCTTAGTCGATGTGAGTCACTCCAGCGCTCAAACCGCTTTAGATGTCACAAAAATCACTAAATCACCCATAGTGCAAAGCCACGGCGCAGCGCGCGGTATAGTAAACCATGCCCGTTGTTCCCCCGATGAAGTGATCCGCGCCATCGGCGATAGCGGCGGCGTATTCGGCGTATTTATGATGAGTTTCTGGCTTACCAATAATGCCGTGCCCACGATTGATGATTATATTCGCCAACTGGAATACGTTATGCGTGTTGGTGGAGTGGACTGCGTGGCAATCGCGAATGACTTCCCGCTCCGAGGCCAAGAAAACCTACTGGCACTCGGTAATGACAACGCCAAAGGCATTAAAGAATATCAAGAATGGTGGTACAGCCTGAGGGCGAAAGGCGTGCTAGGTTTTGATGCAGAGCCAAGGCATGTCGTGATCCCTGAGCTGAATCATATCGATCGCATGAGCCGTATCGACGATGCCTTAGCCAAGGCGCGCTTTAAATCTACCGACCGCGACCGTTTTATGGGTGGTAACTGGCAAAGAGTGCTCAACAAAGTGCTACTGTAAATGCCATTGTTTTATCGTCATATTTAATTTACTTTGTCGATAAATTTACTGACTTATCAGCTCATTTCAGTCTTGGATATTCTATGCTGACCACACTCGCTATTTTCAATTATCGCTCTCTGCGTGAAATCGTCTTGCCTCTAGGGCAACTCAATTTGATCACTGGGGCGAATGGCAGTGGTAAATCGAATCTATACAAGGCACTACGTTTACTCGCACAAACGGCGCAAGGCGGCGTTGTCAATGCTTTAGCCCAAGAAGGTGGACTCGACTCCAGCTTTTGGGCGGGACCAGAAAACCCCACCAAAAGTATGCTAGCGGGCGACACCGCCATTGAAGCCACCGTCAGGCAAGCGCCAAAACGCTTAAAGCTCGGCTTTGCTGGCGAGGACTTTAGCTATCTTATTGAACTCGGTTTACCTAAACCCGACGCCACCACGCTGTTTGGCTTAGATCCACAAATCAAGCGCGAAGCCATTTGGAACGGGCCTAAGTATAGACCCTCAACAGTATTGGTTGAGCGCCGTGGTCCTATGGTGAAGAGTCGCACTGCTGACGGACAAGGCTGGATAACCTTAGGCGCACACCTGCAAACCGGCGACAGTATTTTTACCGAACTTGCCGATCCAGAGCGCAGCCCTGAAGTGCTAAAGCTTCGCGATAGTATCCGCGCATGGCGTTTTTACGATCACTTCAGAACCGATGCAGAAGCGCCAGCCCGTCGTCCACAATTAGGTACAGCCACGCCAGTATTGCACCACGATGGGCGCGACCTTGCATCAGCAATTCAAACCATTTTTGAGATAGGTGATAAAACGGCTTTTGATCATGCGGTCAGCGATGCGTTTCCCGGTGCAGAGGTTCGAATCGAACCTCAAGAGGGCGGCATTTTAGTGCTCGCATTTCATCAGCATGGTTTATTAAGGCCACTCAATGCCAGTGAATTGTCGGATGGCACCCTGCGCTATTTGCTGTTAATCGCCGCCCTACTGACCCCAAGACCGCCAGAGCTTATGGTGCTAAACGAGCCAGAAACTAGCCTACATCCCGACTTATTACCTGCGCTTGCACGCTTAATCGCTAAGGTATCGGAAGAGTGCCAGTTGTGGGTGGTTTCCCATGCTAATCGGCTTATTAATGCCTTAAGTCAATTTGAACACTGCAATACCTTGGCCTTAGACAAAACCTTAGGCCAAACGCAGATCCAAGGCCAAGACTTACTCAATACGCCCAGTTGGCTATGGCAGAATCGTTAACCTGTAGCCTTAACCCTAATCAATCGTAAAATACCGCGAGCCATAGGGTTTCTGAACTTATAGAAGTCGAAGCGACTCGATGTTTTTGATGGGGCGGAATCGTTAAGTAATCACCAGGAGTTAGCGTAACGGGTTCACCTTGTTCAAATTCAAGCGTCGCCTCGCCTTTGAGCAGCATCACCCATTCATGTTGAGTTTGATCGTACCATTGACCTTCGGGCGTAGATTGCCCATTGGAAACGATGCGCTCAATAGTCACAGTGTTATTACCCGCCAGTTTTTCAAACACTTCGGCCGATAAATCTGTGGGTAATTTTGCAAAAAAGTTATCAAGCATTTTGTCTTTATTCCTCTGCTTTTATTAATGTGCCACTCTGATTAAACGGTATTTGGAGCAATCAAGCATTGAGAAACGAATCCATAAACCGCTATGATATGCGCACAGAAATACTCAGTTGCCATGAGTATCCCTCAGATAAGCCTATTGTTTTACATATGGATATGGAGATTTCCCCCAATGTCGTTGTTTCGCGCACTCAAAGCCAAGTTATTTCCCTCAAACCAAACTAGCCGCGATCCAAAAGACATTCATCTTCAAACTGAATCACAAACACTCTGCCAAGAACAAGATTTAACGCAGGAGCCGTCAGTCGCTGCACCGCTATTCCAGCGTCATTTCAGCTTAAAAATTCATGCGACAAAGGCAGACGCGACTTCTTGCGAAGAAAATGCCGACCACGGCTTAACTCTCTATCACTACGATACGCCCCAAGTCATAGAACTCTTAGGCTGGGAAAACGCCAATGAATGCTGCGACTTCCACCATACCGAATTCGACCGCCTCGAAATCAGCAATCAATTCCCTTTCCCCGAGCAGCACTTTTGGCTCGACAAGGTAAAAGTGTGCAGTATCACCCCCAAAAAGAACTGCCAAATAAAGGCGTTGTGGCAAGTTGAGCTTAACAATCTCGATGCATTATTGATAAGCCACTTTACCCTAGATGCAGACAATATAGTGCAAGGCGATATTCAAGATTACGCCAGCCTAACAGGCCAACTGCACCGCACTTTTCACCAACTCAATACTGAAGAAGGTGCAGGTATACTTAGAATCATCACCCAAAGCCCAGGGCTTACCCAAGCCGTCGATTCAAATTATTTTGGCGAACGTAATGGTGTGACCCGCCAATTCAATGCCCTAGGTACCCTGTTATTTGAAGGCAACTTTATTAATGATCAGCAACTTGGAACACAAACGTGGTACGACCATGAGGGCAAGATCAATCAAATAGAAGATCGCCATCCCCAAGGTCAATTTATTCAATACTTTTATGGCAATGGTCAGCTTAAAGAAACCGCCGAACAAGATAGCAATGGCTATTATATCAATACGTTAACTCGCTACTATGAATCTGGACAAATACAGCTGATCCGGCCCTTAGTGCAAGATGTTATCCACGGAATTGAAAAACAATATTACCCTGATGGTTCACTAGAAGCTGAAAGATATTACAACCAAGGCTATGAATATGAAGCCGTTTGGTATCATCCCAATGGAGCGATTAAACAAAAAGTGTTTAATGATGTGACGGGCAAAGTCATTGAAGAGTTTTACGACTCAGGTAAGCCTGCATGGCGTGAACCCTTCAATACCGAAGGCCAATTACATGGCGAACATGTAAAATGGTATCCCAATGGTCAACTTGAAGAAAAAATCTATTTTGAGAATGGTAAAGAACAAGGCATGGCCCTTTGGTATCATGACAATGGTCAACTCGCCCTTGAGATCTATCTTGAAAATGGACTCAGAGAAGGTCTATTTAGAAGCTATTATAAAAGTGGCGTGCTTTCGGCCGAAGGCCAATATAAAAATAACCTCTCGGTAGCCCCTTTTATTGAATACCACGAAAACCAGCAAATTCAGATGTACTTACCGCACACACAGGGCAACCGTGATGGCACTGCTCGCTGGTTTTATGAAGATGGCACGATACGTACAATTTCTAAATATGAAGTTCGTGATGGTCAAGGCTACCTCAAAGAGTCCAGCTTTTATAATAACAAAGGGATCCTCGAATCCTATCAGAGTCACTCGAATACCCGCTGCGGCTATAATCTTGATAATAATCAAAGGGAATACTATCAAGAAGGTATCGCCGATACTCGCATCGAATACTATGAAGATGGCGCCATTCGCTGGTTACTCACCCGTACGCAAGGGGATTTATTTAGCTCAAAATCCTTGTCCCCTCAAGGTTTAATTTTAGAAACTGGCACCATCCAAATTACTAATGGTCGTTACCTCGATATCGGCCATTGGCAACGTTTTACGCCCCAAGGACAAGTATACCGCGAAGCCTGGCTAGATGAACAAGGCCAACTGATAGAAAGCCGTCACTACTTTGATTTTCATGAAAATATAGCAACTCAGGAAGATGAAGAACCTGAATGGGATAGCCCAGAAAATCCTAGTTATGGCTATGATGAAAACGATGCTGATGGGCAAAGTAACGGACCAAATAACCGTTCGGATGACAGCGAACATCATGCTAGCAATAGTAGCAACAACGCATATTTATCTCGTCAGAAGTATCACGCACCCAATGGCAATACCACGACAAAACAGCGAGAAGATAAAACAATAGCAGATGTCGCCGCTCACACCGAAGAACCCATATTGGCTTATCACTTAAAATTTGATAATGAAAGCAAGCTTTATGCAATGAAACGCTATCATCCCAATCGCCAGATTGCCGAAGAAGGTAATTTACAAATTCAGGGACAGGAGCAATTCTGGGTCGGCATCCACAATCAATACGATGAGCAAGGCAAACTCAAGCTTTCCGAAACCTATACTATGGCGGGCGAACCGATAGAGCACTCCACTAGCACAAGTAGGATAGTGTTAAATTAATCAAGCAGATTTGAATCACACTCGATAGCGAGGATAGGTAAGCCCAGATAAAACTTGGCTTACCTTACTCACAATTAACCGTTAGCTTGCGATAACAATTCCAAGCTTGATAGCACTAAATGAATCTAAGTCGCAGCACTAAAACTTAAGCCACGGCACTAAAACTAAAGTGCAAAAAAACTAAAGCGCAAAAGTGGCGATGGTCTTTTGAATACCCACAACATCCGTGCCACGCTTGAGCTCTTTTACTAAAGGTTCGCTCTGGCCTGAAATCCAAATTTTAAGCTCGGCATCCATATCAAAATGCCCTGTCGTTTCCACTTCAAAATGGGTAATGGATTTATAAGGTATTGAATGGTAAGTAACCTTCTTGCCTGTAAGTCCCTGCTTATCAATTAAGATCAGGCGTTTATTGGTGAAAATAAACAAATCACGGATCACTTTGTAGGCGAGTTTTAATTCTTCTTGAATGCCCATGATAGGCCTTAATTCCTCGGCTAATTCCTGTAAATCAACCTCAGCAGCATTACCGAGTAAACCGTCTAACAATCCCATTTTAACATCCCTTATTATTAATATTATTTTCAATAAGATATCTGCTCATTACCGCATGTGCAATATAGGGCTTTGATGAAAATATGGGAGTGGCGATGGTGAGAGCAACATCAATGAGAAGTAGGCTGTTATAGGCGCGCAGATGCAAGCTGAATAGGTGCTAGGAGCATTGCACTCGGGCAATGCTCCTAATGACAAATATTAAAGGTGTTTCTGGCCTCGCACTTGACGGTTTTCACCGACCACCATCATTTCGCATTTAGGACAGTCGAAGACTAACTTGAGCACATCGTTGCCGATTTCAAGCACCATAGGATCGGCCTTGATCCCTGGCACTTCTTTCGGACACAGATTGAAGTTAAAGCGCAGGCAATGCTTAGTGATCATCAATGGCACGTCTTCGGTGACGCCATTTTTCTCATAGGTATCTTGAATTTCAATCACGCCGTGGCGTTGATAAAAATCCTTAGCCTTTTCGTTAGCAACATTACCTAAGTAACTCAAATGCTTGACGGGATAGACTGCATCTTGATTATGCTTCCACGGCAGTGGACGCACATAACCTTGCACACGGGCAGCCTCTAGAGCGGCAACGCCATCACGGCGCAGACCATTGAGCACAGACGCAGGCAAGAACCAAGCTTGGGCCGTATCGATACTGATGCTACGGGCAACAAAGTCGGTGCTGCCGAGCTTACCCAGCTGAGTGCGAGTATTTTGTAAGGTCTTATCGACATCTGTCGCGGGCGTCTTCTCGGCCACTAAATTCACTGTGGCTGTAAGGCCATAGATATCCGTCAAGGTCAGCGCCAGTCCGTCTTGGGTATCGCTCAACCGTAAATCAACGCCGATAATCCGCTTAGAAGATTCTTTAGATAACAGGGCTTCGAAGGCTTGGTTATGGTTACGGTACAAAGTCATGCCGACTTTTAAATCCTTTGGCACCTGCAATATATGCAGTTTTAACCCTTCGGCGCGGTTAACCCGCAGGCCTTGCAGCTTGTCATCGGATTGTTTTGCCATGGCAAAATTCGCAGGGAAAAATGCTAAGCCATCGCCGTTATTAAACTCATGGGTTGAGCTCACTTGGATAAAGTCTTTACCTATGCTGACCACTTTGCCGACTTCTTCGCCTATGTATTTAGGCGAGCGGAAATCTTTAATTCCTTGGCTACGTTCGTTAACAAAGTAATCTGTGCTGCCACGGTTAAAGGTCTTTTCAGGATCAGGGGTAAAACTATGTTCGCAGCGGCCGTGGGACGAAGCCTTAAACTCGGGACGACGCGCCATAATCGCATCCAGCTTTTGGCGATAATGCGCGGTGACGTTTTTAACGTAACTTAAATCTTTTAAGCGACCTTCAATCTTAAACGAGCGAATGCCCGCATCGATGAGCGCCTCAAGGTTTTCGGTTTGGTTATTGTCTTTTAAAGACAATAAATGTTCGTTCTGCGCTAACACATCACCTTGACGGGTTTTAAGATTGCCCGGCAGACGGCACATTTGCGAGCATTCACCGCGGTTAGCACTGCGGTTACTAAAGGAATGGCTCAAATTACATAAGCCACTGTAAGCCACACACAAAGCACCGTGGATAAAGAATTCGAGCTGCATATTAGTATGCGCGGCGACATCACGGATTTGGCTTAAGCCCAATTCACGGGCAAGCACAACCTGAGAAAAACCAACTTGCTCTAAAAACGCCACTTTTTCTGGGCTGCGGTTATCCATTTGGGTACTGGCATGAAGGGCAATCGGCGGCAAATTGAGCTGTAATACGCCCATGTCCTGCACAATCAGCGCATCGGCACCCGCTTCGTACAATTGCCAAATAAGTTTTTCGGCGTCGGCCAGTTCGTTATCCATCAAAATGGTATTGAGGGCGACGAATACCTGAGCATGATATTGATGAGCATAAGTACACAGGCGCGCGATATCTTCAACACTGTTACCCGCCGTTGCCCGCGCACCAAACGCAGGACCACCTATGTATACCGCATCGGCACCATGGCGTATGGCTTCGATACCGTAGTCAGCATTTTTTGCAGGCGCCAATAACTCAAGACGGTTATGGACGTGAGAAAGATTCTCGGGAGTGTATATCTCTGGCTGGCTCATGGCTTCACAGACTCAAAATGATCATTAACGAAAAGGACGGGAGTATAACAAAAACTCAAATACAGCTCTATCAGCAAATCATCAACTAATCCGCTTTACTTTTGTCAGCGAGGATAATGGCACAACCGATCTTTGGGCCTCACACTTGCACCCTCAAGCCGAGCAGAGTATCTTTGCCCCGCATTGACGAATAGGCACTATTTATGACTGATTTTATTTACCAACCACCGACCACTCCTTGGCTCGATATTCTTTATCAAGATAAAGACATTATCGTCATCAACAAACCTTCAGGATTGTTGTCTGTGCCCGGTCGCGACCCCGCCCATTACGACAGTGTCTATGCTCGAGTAAAAGCTGAGCATCCCCATTGCCAAATCGTCCATCGCCTCGATATGGCGACCTCAGGCGTGATAGTTGTCGCCCTTATTCGTAGCGCCGAGCGGGAATTAAAACGTCAGTTCCACGATAGAGAAACCAGCAAGACCTATTATGCAAGGGTTGCAGGCCATGTCAAAAATGACACTGGCAGCGTTGATTATCCACTGATCTGCGACTGGCCAAATCGCCCTAAACAGAAAGTCGATCATCTTGTTGGCAAACCGTCTTTGACTCACTACCAAGTAATGAGCCGCGCCAAACGCTCAACGCTGGTTAAACTGATGCCAATCACAGGCCGCTCACACCAATTACGGGTGCATATGATGGCGCTAGGACATCCGATCTTAGGTGATGGTTTTTATGCCGACTCACTGGCAAAATCCTTAGCGCCTCGACTATTGCTGCATGCAGCAGAACTCACCATCAAACATCCCTACTCGGGTGTCAGCATGACTTTTAGCGCAGAAGTGCCTTTTTGTGAGCCTTTGGGCGAACAATGATCACTAAAATCAAATAATACGGGCAAAATCGGTAGCAATTCCCCATAAAAAAACGTAACTTTATGACAATTCACTACGTTATAGAGAGTTTATTTATGGATACCGCATTTCAGCGCGATCAACTCGATAATCATATCCTCGAAGCCCTAATGCAGGATGCCCGCACACCCTTTGCCGAACTCGCTAAACGCTTTAGCGTGAGCGCCGGCACTATCCATGTTCGGGTAGAAAAAATGAAGCAAGCGGGGATCATTACAGGTGCGCAGATCACGGTAAACCCTAAAGCCCTAGGCTATGACGTTTGCTGTTTTATCGGTATCAACCTTAAAAGCGCTGGCGATTACCCCGCCGCTATCGCCAAACTCAACGCTCTCGAAGAAGTCGTCGAAGCCTATTACACCACAGGCAATTACAGCATTTTCGTCAAGGTCATGTGCCAATCCATCGACGGCTTGCAACACGTGCTCATCAATCGCATTCAATCTATCGATGAAATCCAGTCGACAGAAACCTTGATCAGCCTACAAAACCCAATCGTCAGAGCGGTTAAACCTTAAACAGGAAAAACAGCAAACACCTACAAACAACATAACAAATACCAAAGTGTGATTAACATCTTTTTTACCGCAAAAGTGTTAACCATACGATACTTTTGTGTTACAACTTCATTGCTACCGCCAAAGAGCGCAGCAAAAACTATAACAATTCAGCTACAGGCACGTTTAATAAAGTGCTGAAAGCATTAATTGACAAGGAAGAAGTTGTGAAGACAAAACTATCGATCGCTATCTCCGCTGCACTACTCTCAAGCGCAGCTATTGCTAACAGTGAATTTACATTTAAACCTTACTCTCCAGAAATAAGCGCGCATGATAAATATACTAAACCGCAAACATCAGCCACTAACCTCGATGCTCCACAACGTTTTATTGTTGAGATGGAATCTCCTGCACTAGCTAAGTATAGAGGCGGCATCGGCAACTTCGCAGCAACAGCTTTAAATTCGAAAAAAGAAAAACTAGATATTCAATCTACTAATGTCAAAAGCTATTCAAGTCACCTAGCTAAAGAGCAAAACGCTTTTGCTAGCAATTTAGCTAAAATTGCGCCAAATGCAAAAGTGGAACGTCATTTCCAAACACTTTTTAACGGTATAACAGTTGTTGGCCAAGGACTAAGTGTTGAAAAAATAGCCAAAATGCCTGGAGTGAAAGCAGTATACCCAGAGGCTATATATGAAACTAACATGGATGCATCACACCAAGTGATTAATACCCCAGCTATGTGGGAAGCCGTTTCCGGCATGGCTAATGCGGGCAAAGGAATGAAAGTTGCTATTATTGATGGCGGCATTCGTCCGGAAAACCCCATGTTTACCGATGCAGGCTTCACAGCACCCAGCGGTAGTCGACCATCGGATGACTACTGCTCGACTGTCGATGCTTCATTCTGTAACAACAAGCTGATCGTTGCGCGTTGGTCACAGCCAACATCACCTGTGTGTCCTAATGAATACATGAGTCCACTTAGCTATGGTGGTCACGGAACTCACGTTGCAGGTACCGCTGTCGGTAACAAGATATCAACTACTTATAAAGATATTCCCGTTCAACTATCTGGTGTAGCACCAGCAGCTTACCTTATGGTCTACAAGGCTCTTTACAGTAAGCCTGATTGCACAGGCGGAACCGGCTCTAACATCATGTTAATGGAAGCCTTAGAGCATGCTGTTAATGATGGTGCAGATGTAATCAACAACTCATGGGGGGGGAGTGCTGGTAGTGATCCAGCTAGCAGCCCATACAAAACCATGTTTGAAGCTGCAGAAGCTGCGGGGGTTGTTGTAGTTAGCGCTGCCGGTAACGATGGTAATGGTCCTCAAACTATCGGCTGCCCTGCTTGTATTGAATCAGGAATAACTGTTGCTAACACTACAACAGGGCGTTTTTTCGCTAATAGCTTTAATACCGGTGGTGATGATTTACTTGCTATCCCAAGTTCTGATGCAGTGCTTTCAGAAGATATTACCGCTCCAGTGATTGCGGCCGTTAATTTAGATGCTGAAAATGCCAATGGTTGTGATGCCTTTGCTGCGGATTCGTTCAAAGATGGCATTGCATTGATTTCTCGCGGAACATGTAACTTCTCATTAAAAGCCACAAACGCAAAAGCTGCAGGCGCTAAAGCCCTTGTAGTTTATAACAATGCGGCAGGTGCACCAACGACTATGTCTATGCCTGGTGAACCATTCCCTGCTGTCATGATTACGAAAGATGCAGGTTTAGCCGTAATTGAAGCCATGGGAGATGCTGCAACAACAGGTACGATAGTTGCAAAAACTAAACGTATCATGGTTTCTGAACTTGCTGATAACCTAAATAGCACCAGTTCACGCGGTCCTGATGGCAACCAAAATATTCTTAAACCGGATATTGCAGCACCTGGTACCAACATTCTGTCAGCTTTTTCTCCTGATGATGGTGGTGAAGACTTTAATATGATCTCTGGCACCAGTATGGCAAGCCCGCACGTAGCAGGTGCTGCAGCTATGATGCGTCAATTACATCCAGATTGGTCTGCAAACGATATTAAAACTGCTTTAACATCAACAGCTAAATTTGATGATATTTTAGATGATGATGCAACAACACCAGCCACACCATTTGGTATGGGTGCTGGACGCATGGATTTAGATGCTGCAGCCAAAGCTATATTAACGTTCGACAAACCATCCATCGCATCAGACTCTTGTGTTGGTCCATGTACTTTCACTCGAACGGTATATAACAAGAGTGACGCAAAAACATCTTGGAACTTATCAACTTCATCCGATAGTACAGGTATAACAGTATCACCTTCTAGCTTAGAACTTGCCGCAGGAGCCTCTGCCACGTTTACTGTAACCGTTGACTCAACTTTCGCAGAATATGGTGAGTGGATTTTTGGTAATGTAATGATAAGCAGCACCGAAGGACTGCAAGATGCTCACTTACCTTTGGCTGTGTTAGCTAAAGAGTCAAGTGATGCCTCACTGATTTCGACTATGAGCAAGAAAACCGAACTTAACGCAACCGATGCGATTCCAATATCAGTTGTGATTAACAATAACTCATTTGACAGTACAGTGACTATTACAGCGCAAGCACCAGAAGGCACGAAACTAACATCGAAAGATGATGTAAAAGTTAGCTTAGCTGGCGCGACGCAAAATGGTTTACAAATCAACGAAGATATAGGCAACATTACTTGGGTTGGGTCACTTAATCTTCCTAAAATGACGACAACTAAGGGCTCAGCTGGTTTCCCAAGCATAGTGAGTCTAGGGGTCAAACCAATTACTTGTCCAGAAGGTTGTGATGAACAAGCGTTCACCTTTACTGTGCCTAGCTTTAAATACAATGGGGTTAGCTATTCCAGCATCACTATGTCTGACAATGGTCTAGCGATTGTTGGAGGTGGAAGTGCAAGTGGTACATTTGCGAACAAAAAGCTACCTGATGGCAGCAACCCAAATAACATTTTAGCGCCCTTCTGGTCAGATTTTGATTTATCAGATAAATCTGCTGGCGATACTGGCGGTGGTGACTTAGCCGTTGGTGTATTCACAGATGATGATGGAGTTAAATGGTTAGCTTTAGAGTGGAATAAAGGCCAACTCTATGGTGATACATCAAATACACCTTATACGTTTAGCATTTGGATTAAGACAGGTAATACTGAAGAGGTTGTATTCAATTACATAAATATTCCAAATATGCCTTCAAACGTCACTATCGGCGCTGAAAATATAGGCGGAACAATTGGAACAACTTACCACTTTAATGGTGAAGGTGATTCGGTTGTAACAGGTAATACATTGACGCTGAAAAACACAACGGCAGGTAATGTTACTATCGACTATCTGGCTAAAGCGACAGAATTCTCCTTTGGCACTGGCGATATGGCAGAGGCTACAGAAGAAACCTCAATAGAAATTGATTTGCTCGCAAATGATATCAATCCAGATCAAAAAGTTGCTCGCGCATCAATCACAGGCAATGGCATAACCGCCAGTGCACAGCGTGTTTTGGATATTGCTCCTGTAGGTACATTGTCTAAAGCAACTGTAGTAGACGCACCTGCCAATGGTACTGTCACTATCAGTGAAGCTGGCATTGCGACTTATCAGCCTAAGAAAGACTTCTTTGGCACCGATAGCTTCACTTACAGCGTCGAAGATGCCGATGGCAACGTATCAAAAGCGACTAAAGTGACTGTGACAGTTGCTAATGTCAATGATGCACCAACTGTCGCCCCAACAGGAGAAACCTTGCCTACAGGCCAAAAAATCACCGTCATGTCAAATGCTAAAGATGTCGATGGCGATGCACTCACCTATATTTGGACACAGACATCAGGTCCTACAGTGACTTTTGATCCTGCAGCAAAAAATATTAGCTTTACCCCAAAAGAGCAGGGAACCTATACATTTACTGTTATTGCGAATGATGGCACATTAAACAGTAATACTGGTGAAGTGACTGCGGTTGCTGCACCAAATAAAAATACAGACAATGGAGGAGGTTCACTCGGTTGGTTAACCGCCTTATTGTTACCACTGGCGGCAATACGTCGTCGTATGAAGTAACGAGTTGTTAGACAATAAAAGGGAGCCTTAATGGCTCCCTTTTTCTATTACGCTCTAAAGAAATATCTCTAGGAACGCAGACCTATTCCGCGCGAAACTAAGTAATACGCTAAGGTCCACAGGGCGACACAGAAACCGATCATAATGGCGATGGATAATGGCACGCTGATATCGGCAAAGCCTAAAAAGCCGTAGCGGAACACGTTGATCATATAGACCACAGGGTTAAGTGCCGACACGCCTTGCCAAAATGGGGGCAAGAGTGACAGGGAATAAAATACGCCCCCAAGGTAAGTTAATGGGGTAAGCACAAAGGTGGGGATGATACTGATATCGTCGAAGCTTTTGGCAAAAACAGCGTTAATTAAGCCACCCAATGAGAATAGCACTGAGGTTAAAAATACCGTCATCACCACTAAACCTGCGTGATGTAAGCTAATGTCGACAAAGAACATGGCCACTAACGTCACTATCAGGCCAACACACAAACCGCGCGCCACGCCGCCGCCTACGTAGCCAGCAATCAGCACATAATGGGGCACAGGTGCCACCATCAGCTCTTCTAAATTACGTTGAAACTTGGCACTGTAAAATGAGCTAGCAACATTCGAGTAAGAGTTAGTGATCACCGACATCATGATCAAACCAGGGGCGATAAACTCCATATAAGATACGCCGCCCATTTCTCCAATCCGGCTGCCGACTAAGTTACCAAAAATCAAAAAATACAAGGTCATGGTAATCGCTGGCGGGACTAAGGTCTGGATCCAAATTCGCGTAAAACGATTAATCTCTTTACTTAAAATACTTTTAAAGGCAATAAAGTAGAGCTGATTCATGCTGAGGCTCCCTGAGTTTTCTTCACGAGTTCGACGAAGAGTTCTTCTAACCGATTAGACTTGTTACGCATCGATAGCACTTCAATATTGGCTGCGCTCAATTGGCTAAAGACATCGTTAAGATTATGCTCTTTCGCCACATCCACCTCTAAGGTATGAGAGTCGGTTAAGCGACAAGCCATGCCATCGAGCACGGGGGCCGTTTCAGTATCGCGACGAAGATCGAGAATAAAAGTCTCCATATTCAGCTTACTCAGCAACGCCTTCATGCTAGTGCATTCCACTAAAATACCTTTATCGATAATGCCGATATTACGGCAAAGCATTTCCGCTTCTTCAAGGTAATGAGTGGTCAGGATGATCGTCACGCCCTGCTGGTTTATTTGTTTAAGAAACTCCCACATAGAGCGGCGCAGTTCAATATCCACACCTGCGGTAGGTTCATCTAAAATCAATAATTTAGGTTCGTGCATCAGCGCGCGCGCAATCATTAACCGTCGCTTCATGCCGCCGGATAATTCCCGCGAAGGGCTATTGCGCTTTTCCCACAGATCCAGTTGGCTTAAGTATTTTTGGGCACGCTCAAGGGCGATAGGTTTTGGCACACCATAGTAACCCGCTTGATTCACCACAATTTGCAGCACGGTTTCAAACTGGTTGAAGTTAAACTCTTGTGGCACTAAACCAATGCAGAGCTTGGCGTGTTCTAGCTGCTTATCGATATCATAATCAAAGACTTTGACCGTACCTGAACTCTTCTGCACTAAGGAGCTAATAATACCAATCGTGGTGGATTTACCCGCACCATTGGGGCCGAGCAAGGCAAAGAAATCCCCTTGATTGACGGTAAGGCTGATGCCTTTGACCGCTTCTACACCGCCTTTATAGGTTTTTTTAAGCCCTTCGAGTACCAGAGCATGGGTAATATTCGCCATATTTGTACCGATCCTTACACATTAGAAAGTAATAAGATGGTGCTAAAAAACACAATTACAATGATGGGTTGCAGAACTAACGCAAAAAGTTAGCTAATTGATTGAAAAGACACTCTTTAATGATTCAATCATTAATACTTTTTATATTGCCGCAAAAAGCAAAACTCCCGCCTGTTGCGGGAGTTTTAAACTGTATCGGACACTTAATCGAGTGGTACGACTTTGGCGATATAAGGTAGATTGCGATACTGCTCAGCATAATCAATACCATAACCTACGATAAACTCATCAGGGATAGTAAAACCGATAAAATCGACCTTCACATCCACTTCACGACGCTCAGGTTTATCCAACAGGGTGCACAGTGCAAGACTCTTAGGCTCCCGCAGTAACAACATCTCGCGCACTTTGCTTAAAGTGTTACCTGAGTCAATCAAGTCTTCCACAATCAATACATCGCGACCGGCGATATCTGATTGCACATCTTTCAGCACTTTCACATCCCGTGAGCTGGTCATAGTATTGCCATAACTGGAAACCGACATAAAATCGATTTCAACATGGCCTTTAATGCGGCGACACAGGTCAGCCATAAAGACCACTGAGCCTTTTAACAAGCCTACCATCAGCAGACGTTCACTGTGGGCATAATGGGCATTGATTAGCTCGGCCATTTGATCCAATTTCTGGCTTATCTCTTCAGCAGAGATCATCACTTCGGTGGTGTGTTTCATATAAGTCTCAATTGTCGAGGTCGCGGTTAGACTGTTTGTCATAACCCCAGCGACTCGTTAATGCATGGTCAACGCCCAAATGATCGAGAATTCGAGCGACCATGAAGTCTACCAGATCTTCTACCGATTTGGGATTGTGATAAAAGCCGGGTGCAGCGGGCATAATGGTCGCGCCGAGGCGAGAAAGGCTTAACATATGCTCTAAGTGTATGGCACTAAAAGGAGTTTCCCTCGGTACTAGGATAAGTTGGCCGCGCTCTTTAATCACCACATCGGCGGCGCGTTCGAGTAAATTATTACTCATTCCGGTAGCAACTGCCGCTAACGTCCCCGTTGAGCAAGGACAAATCACCATTTGTTTAGGTGCTGCGCTACCCGATGCAGGCGGTGAAAACCACTCATCTTTGCCTAATACCACTAACTCGCCAGCAATAATCACGCCTTTTTCGTGCAGCAAAGCCAACAGCTGGGCATGGGCTTTGTCACTGTTGGCGCTTAACTGTAAGCCGTGTTCCGTCGCCAATACCACTCGAGCGGCACTGGAGATCATCAAAAACACTTGATAACCCGATACCAACAGACACTCGAGTAACTTAAGCCCATAGGGCGCACCAGAGGCGCCCGTCCAAGCTAAGCTAATCGCCTTAGTCGACTTTGCGTAGGCCATCTTAGCTAACCTGCTCTACAGTTGAAGCCTGTTCTAATGCGGCCAGCAGCTTCTTATGTAACCCACCAAAACCACCGTTACTCATCACCACTATGGTGTCGCCTGCTTTGGCGGTTGCTGCGACTTTCGCGACCACATCATCAATTTGATGTAACACAGTCACAGGGATCACCGCCGCTTCCATGGCTTCTTTCATATTCCAGTCGATGGTATCAGCTTGATATAAAAAGGCTTCGTCGGCTTGCATCATAGAAAAAGCTAAAGTGTCTTTATGGACACCGCTCTTCATGGTATTTGAGCGCGGCTCGAGTACCACAGTAATTTTGCTCTGCCCAACCTTAGCCCGCATACCTTTTAACGTGGTCGCAATGGCCGTCGGATGGTGGGCAAAATCGTCATATACGCTCACACCGTTAACGGTTCCGAGTAATTCGAGTCGACGCTTAGGTGGCATAAACTTAGCTAAAGCTTCAATTGCAGCACTCGGCTTAACGCCAACGTGACGCGCGGCAGCAATGGCCATCATGGCGTTTTCAATATTGTGCTGACCAATCAAATCCCATTCGAGAACACCTTGGGACTCGCCATCAAAAAACACTTCAAAGCGATGGCAATCATCACTTAACGCTTTGCCATACCAACCGCTGGTCGATTCGGCTAAATGGTAGGTTTCTTGCTCACTCCAACACCCCATATCAATCGTTTGCTTAACGGCATGGGAATCGGCGGGCCAAATGATCTTGCCTTCACCAGGAACGGTGCGAATTAAGTGGTTAAACTGTTTTTGAATCGCAGCCAGATCAGCAAAAATATCGGCATGATCGAACTCAAGATTGTTGATCACTAAGGTACGCGGATGATAATGCACGAATTTCGAACGTTTATCGAAGAAGGCACTGTCGTATTCGTCGGCCTCAACGACAAAGAAAGCGGTCTTGCCTAAACGTGCCGACACACCAAAGTTTTGCGGTACGCCACCGATTAAGAACCCAGGCTCATAACCACAATCATCTAAAATCCAGGCTAACATGCTAGAAGTCGAGGTTTTACCGTGAGTGCCAGACACTGCCAGCACCCAACGCTCAGGCAAAATATGATCGGCTAAAAACTGCGGGCCAGAGGTATAAGGGATGCCAATGTTCAACACGGCTTCCACACAAGGATTACCCCGGCTCATGGCATTACCAATGACAACTAAGTCAGGATAGTGCCCTGCTTCACCTAGCTGGCTAGGATCAAAACCTTGAATAAGCTCAATGCCTTGGTCCTCTAGTTGCGTGCTCATTGGAGGATAGACATTGGCATCCGAGCCCGTCACTCTGTGCCCTTTGGCCCTAGCCAATAACGCTAGACCACCCATGAAGGTTCCACAAATTCCTAAAATATGTACGTGCATACCGCTCGCTCTGATGTGTTGAATTCACCGCCATTCTAATCCATCGGGAGACAGATTGGCAGGTAACAATCGGTGAAAAGCACTGCAATCACAAATGACAGTTTTTAAATCCGTGGATTTCACATTCAAGTTGCAGAACTGAGATTTTTAGATAACAGGTCAACTAACACAAGGCCGAAAACTGTCGCAATGCAGGGTACTATACCCAAACAACCTGAAGATGCAGGATTCAGCGGGAATTTAACGCACTTTAGGCAAGGCGGTTATTTGCAGACCTAGCGGGCTAAGTTAAAAATAACCAACGCAGCATAAAGTGCGTTAAAACCCGCCGGAACGGAGCGCCTAGGGCACTTCACTTCCGTGTTGCATCAATTCAAAAGGTGGCCGACATTCTGTCATTGATGCGCCTTGAATTGAAGCACCCTAGGCGCTCTGAAACTCGTATCTTCAGGTTGCTTGGGTATAGCGTAAGTCACGGTAGAGCTGAGCGTGCTGGCTACGGTGCCGACTAAATAAGAATTGACGTAACGCTTCACGCTCTTCAGTTTCGGCCTGAAACTTAACAAAGGCCAGACCTTTCTCGCTACGAATAGGCTCGATATCGACGCGCATAGTCTCGCCATTGGGCAATTGTAATTGCAGATCTTTACTGCCTAACAATTGCTTAAATTGCTGCTGTGATTTAGCACGGATGGCCATGCCAGAACTGGATAACGAGGCAACAGACCATTGCTCACCTTGATCGTGGTCGAATATCCACACATCATCGGCTTGAGTTAACCGCCAACTGCGCTCCACTCCCGAGGCATCGAGCACTTCAGGTACACCTAAAGTGGGTTGAAACTGACCAAAGTCATCCACTTTCATCAGTAGCGGAAACCAGAGTTTATAGGGCCCGACTTCGGCCAATAAAGTGAGTTTTGCCTTGCCGAGAATCGAGGCAATAACTTGCGGCACTTCAGTTGTGACTGTGAGCACGTGATTGACCAGGGGATCGTTAGTCAAGGCAGTGCCCACACGAGTCGGCGAAAAAAGTTCGCTAAAACAAGCAAGCTCCTCCGCGGATAATCGAGGTTCATCCATCATGATACGTCCTCCCAAGTTAAATTCCTTATCCCAAAAAGTACCACCAAAGTATGGGATTGTACATTTTTACACCAAAACAGTGGCAAAAAACGGAATATAGGCTAGCAAGGCTAAATTCAAGACTCTATTAGCCATTTGCGCTATTTAACTTGGAAAATGCAGTGGATTGTTATTCCTCGCTTTTTAAACTGCTGGAAGGCGGAGCAAACAAGATACGTAGTCGTTGTTTAACACTCAAACCTATCGCTGTGACCTCTGCAAACATGTCTCGCCATTCACTAAAAGTCACTTTAAAGGGATTAAAACTATTCACTGGCTTAGTAATGCCGTAAATCACAGTCTCCACTTCGGGCTCAAAGGTACCAAACAGCTTGTCCCAAATAATCAGCACGCCCGCATAGTTTTTATCTATATATTGGGGATTACGACCGTGGTGCACCCTGTGATGTGACGGTGTATTGAAGACCCATTCCAGCGGTCCGAGTGATTTAATCGCTTGGGTATGCACAAAAAATTGCAATCCCAGATTGAGTAATACCACAAACACCACCCAGTTTGGATCGAAACCTATGACCACCAGCGGTAACCAAAATACCCACATGCCTGCAAAGGGATACATTAAACTCTGACGAAACGCAGTGCTAAAATTCATATTCTCAGAGCTATGGTGCACCACGTGAGCCGCCCACATCCAGCGGACTCTGTGGCTCGCCCTGTGGAACCAGTAATAACAAAAGTCCTGCGCAACCATCAAGGCAATAAAGCTCAATGGGCCCATTTCAATATCGAATAACTTCCAACCAAAAATCGCCAAATATAGCTTAGCGATCAGCAAACCAGTGAGTAAATCAGCACCTTGATGCATGGCCGCGAGGCTGAAATTACACAGCACTTCTTGGCCGCGATAACGTGCACTTAACGGTAGCTTTTGTCTTTTATCGCCAAAGTACCATTCCAGCAAAATACACACGAAAAATAAAGGTGCAAGCACTAGCAGTAACAATTCTGGGTGCTGGATCAGCGAGGCGACATCCATATAAGATCATCCTGTTCTATTTTTATTTTATGGTTATTTTTATTATTACTTTTATAAAAATTCTGACTGCATTCTATAAACCGCATTCAACGCCACAACGTAGGCAGCTGCGATCCGTTAGTCATCGTTAGCTACCAGCGGGCATAATGATCTTCGGCGAGTCCCAGAACATTATTTAACTGGTAACTGTGTCCTTGATTATCGGTAATAGTGCCGCTGAAATGGCCGATGAATTGGCGGAAATTACTCTTAAGCAAGAGCAAATTACGCTTTTCACTGCGACAATTGCGCGCCGCAAACTGCAAATCCACTTGGCCATTTTGACTGTGGACTCGCCAAACCTCGGCGCCGAGCGTGGCATGGCGATCAAACTCAAATTGCACTGGCCCAAGCAAATGACGCTCACCATTAATCCAAAAGACATTTTCAGTAGCCCCAGTTTCATTGACACCCGCCGCTAAATTAAGTCCCATAATGCCCTCATGGATCCGCGCGTTAATTGACGCCCAGCGCCAACTGGTATCACGGCGCATGTAACCCGCCGAAAAGTCATAGCCTGCTAAAGCTTGATTCAGCGGCTGCGGCTCATGACCCACAGTCAAACTACCTTTAACGGTCAAACCATTATGCTTTTGTGTGTAAGTCCAGCCGTTGTATCCAGTAGGACTACACATAGCCATAGGCAAACTTAAGGGGGCTGAGTGTAAAGTCACATCGGCTTGAATGTTTTTAGTATCAATTACTAACCGCCAACCGCCCTCTACAATCTCAAAGCTTAACTGCGCCCCTTTACGGCCAATACTACTTCGCCCCTCGGCGGGCGATGGCGTCATTTGATAGCCAAACCTCAAAGGTTTTAACCAATCAAGCTGGGTGAGTATGTTGGTTTTTATGTCGTATAAATAGCAAAAAGCACTGCCGACGTAGGCAATATCGGCAAGCGCGATGCCTAGGACATAACGCGGCGTGACCAAAGAGACAAACTGAAATTGTTTATAATCGAAATGCTTAGCCCACGCTGAAGCAGGATTATCCATAGTATCGAAATAGGCAAAGTCCGCTAAACCTAAGGTTTTGACTATGCCATCGAAATGACCAAAATGGGGTAACCCCTTCGGATTGATCAGGTTATCTGGGGCGATTTGCGTTGCTATCGTTAACATGACTAAGCCTTACAAAAAAGACGCGGGAGCATCTATGCTCTCTCATTCTAAACATCGAATTTTTACTCTAACCTGTCCCCCATTGCATTAAAAGAGTGCAAGGACAAAATGTTGTCATTTTGTTGCCAGCCAGTGTTCGGTTTAATGTTTTAAATTCCTTGTTTGTAAAACGATTAAAGCGCCTAAAGGCGCTTTAATCGTTGGATAAGGAGAGATTAGAATCGGTAACTAATACCAAAGTTGATCCCCTGTAATTCAAGCTCTTTCATCGGGATATATTGGTATTCCAAATTCAAACCGAATCCTGACTTAAATCGATATTGCCAGCCTGCAGCGCCATAAAAACCGACATCATCCGAGTCCATATCTTGTTTATCTATCTCATAGCTGACTTGAGTGTAAGCAGCGCCTAATTTGGCATACAGGCTGTTACCACGAGACAAAGCATACTCACCGTAAGCGGCGGTTCTAACACCTTGGTAACGTAAATCTTTTATCTCACTGATGACGCTAACAAGCGCACTCGCCACCCCACCTGAACCCGCTAAATAACCCGCCTCAAACCCAAAATGCTCGTTGAGCATATAGCGGTAATATAAGTCGCTGGTTAAGGTGTCACCCGCATCATATTTACCGTTCTTAGTTTCAAATTCTTGGGTACCGTAACCTAAACTACCACCCAGTATATGGGCAGAATCGCCCGCGAGCGCATTGGAGCTCATCAGGCCTGACGCCAGCATCAGGCCAACAAATAACGAAGTGAATGATATTTTTTCCATATTTAACCTGCCTTCCATGCCTTGTAACTATGCGAATAAATGATGTGAATGCACAGAAAACACGGATGTGAATAATGAGCACAAGATATTAGCAATAAAAGCTGTACCTCAACTGAATCACGGTGTTCTGTGGCATCAAAAGTGATTTCTGGTATGCTGTAGCCACTTTTACTTGTACGAGAGATCCCATGAAACGGCTATTACTGACCTTGACTTTCCCCCTGCTGTTCGCGGGCTGTGCCAGCCAAAATCCGACTCATATGGCTTTCAGCCCTCAAGTGCCCAATATCAGCCAACAAACGGCGCAACTTGTACCTATCGCTCTTGAAACGGTAGATACACGCACAGTCGATTATGTTGCTCGTTTTATTGAAGAAGGGACAAAAACACGTTTAGTTGGCCCGAGCGAACCGCCTAAACTGTTACTCGATGAAGTATTCCGCGCAGGTTTTGCTCAAGCGGGCTACCAAATCGACCCAAGCGCAACTAATTCAGTGCAAATTCAATTAGAAGAATTGCAAATGGATATCACTAAAAAGACCTTTGGCTATGAGGCAAAACACAGTGTGTTAATCGCAGTTCAAGCCAAAAATTCCACCCAAGAGCTGGTAAAACGCTATAAAGCCAAAGGCACTTTAAAAGGTCCTTTAACGCCCGATTTTGCAACCTTAGAACTGGATATGAACAAATTGCTCGGCCAACTTACCGGCGAGATTCTAAACGATCCTGAGCTTAATCAGTTTCTACAAAAATAACAGCGTCAGTTTATTATAAGGAAATCAATATGCTCCGTTGGATATCAGCCCTCTTGCTCATCTTTATGAGTCATCATAGCCTCGCACTCGACATTCAGGCCGATACCTTGTATCCCAGAGTCGAATTTGATACTAGCTTAGGCAAAATAGTGGTCGAGCTAGATAGAACTCGTGCACCAATCACTGTCGATAACTTTTTAACTCATGTCGTTAAAGGCGAATACGACAACACGATATTTCACCGCGTGATCAGTGACTTTGTGGTGCAGGGCGGCGGACTCACCCCTAAGTATGAAGAGTTGCCAGACGGCAAGCCGATAGTCAACGAATCAGGAAATGGCCTAACAAATAGCATGGGCACTATCGCCATGGCACGTGAAAACGAGCCGCACTCAGCCACTCGTCAGTTCTACTTTAACGTAGCCGACAACACTAAACTCGATCCCTCTAAACGTCGTTGGGGTTATGCCGTATTTGGTGAAGTGATTGAAGGTAAAACCGTCCTCGAAGCTATGGCTGTCGTTGAGACAGGAACTAACACTAAGCTCAATTGGCCCGATGTTCCTGTTACCCCTATCATATTGAAAAAAGCCAAATTATTACCAAAACAGTAATCAAAATATAATTTCGAGCAAAAGCGCTAATTTTGCATCTATACTGTGATAGTAAACAGAAAGGAGGCAAACGATGACGGCAACTGAGTTCATCGATAATAAAGCGCCCCAACTCGCCTTCTATGGAAAAGCGTTTTTGAGTGAAGAACTCGACTTCCATGAAGTGCAACTTTACTTATGGGACACGTTAGAAGAATGGCAGCAACTGAATTCGACTGGCGAAGCGCAAACTGAAACTGAAAAAGTGTTTTGGCACTTGCTCCACAGCTTTAACAGGTGGCCTGACTGTGTAATCCGCGGTAATCAATATCTGCGTAAGCAAGTAAATGATTGCTGTGACTACCTGAGTTTAGGAGGCCGAGTGCCGCAGGGATGCATCGGGATAAGACCTTAAGTTCAGCATTCCTATCGATAAAAAATGGCCCTGTAATAGTAATGCCGTTCACTTAAGAGTGAACGGCATTTTTCTTGGTCTAACCGGGAACTTGTTTTTGCTCATTTTAAGAACTCGTGGATATGCCCTTTCCCGTTTACCATCCAGCTT